>NZ_JBSSDH010000014.1:0-143306 GCF_054060555.1 Pseudomonas sp. TE6283 | reverse complement strand
GTAGTGTGGGGCTTCCCCATGTGAGAGTAGGTCATCGTCAAGATTCATTTCGCAAAACCCCTATCTGCGCGAGCAGGTAGGGGTTTTGTCTTTTCAGCCCTGGTAAAGAAATCTGGCGTGGGAGCGGGCTTGCCCCGCGATGGCGCATGCCCGGATAACATCACGGCCTGATCTGGCCTTATCGCGGGGCAAGCCCGCTCCCACGGTGGTCCTCTACAGAGACTGCGCACCAACCGGGGCAGCCCATTCGCGACACAAGGCCGCCCCTACGCGACTTATACTGGCCCGACCACAAGCACTAACCTGGACCATCGAATGAAACCCTTTGACGACCTGATCGCCGAGGCCAACGCAGCGGATGTAACCGGCTGGGGCTTCGACTGGCTGGCAGGACGCGCCTCCGAGCAGCGCCCGTCATGGGGCTATGCCCAGCTCCTTGCGCAGCGTCTGAGTGCCGTCTGCGCGGCGCTGGATCTCGACACTGGCGGCGGTGAGGTACTGGATGAGGCTCCGCGCTTTCCGCCCCTCATGTGCGCGACTGAAGCCTGGCCACCCAACGCCCGCAAGGCACACGAGCGCCTGGCTCCGCGCGGCGTTCAGGTCGTGCAGGTAGCCCCCGGTACCGCGCTCCCATTCGCCGACGCCTCATTCGAGCTGGTCACCTCACGCCACCCGGTGCAGCCGGACTGGACCGAGATTCATCGCGTCCTCCGACCAGGCGGGCTTTACTTCGCCCAGCACGTAGGCCCAGCCTCGGCCTTTGAGCTGATCGAACATTTCCTGGGGCCATTGCCACGTGAGCGGCAAATGCGCGATCCGCAGGACGAAGTGGCAGCAGCACAGGCAGCCGGGCTGACGGTGACCGACCTGCGCACAGCCCGCTGCCGCATGCTGTTCCATGATGTGGGCGCAGTCGTGTGGATTCTTCGCAAATGCGTATGGTGGGTGCCGGACTTCTCTGTACACAAGTACCGCGCTGAGCTGCTGGCCCTGGATAGCCAGATGCGCCAGGGCGAGCCTTTTGTCGCGCACTCGACCCGTCATCTCATTGAGGCGAGGCGTTAAGCGGGCGCAGGCCTAGGCAGCCGCTATCGATCGATAGCGGCCATCAACCCTCACATCCCGTTGGCGAATTCCGGCTCCTCCATTTCGACCCGCGCATTCATCCCCCTGGGCGCCCTGGCATATTCGCCCAGCACCTGAAGCTGACGAGGTGCTGGAGTGTGAGCACAACCCGCAGCTGAGCTTCCGCAACACAGCGGGCATTCATCAGGCGATCCGAATCATCAGTCGGTTGGCGAGCGAGCAGTTCGGCAAGCTGGAGGCGATGAAGGAGGAGAGTGGAAGGTGATGGCGTGGTGCCGCTGAGGCACTGAATGCCAGGCACAAAAAAAGACGCCCATTGGGCGTCTTCTTTCTAGGATTTGGTGGAGCCGGGGGGATTTGAACCCCCGTCCGCCAGTACTCCGCTGTCGGTACTACATGCTTAGCCGTGTCTACTGATTTAATCCGCAGCCGCCCGACGGGCAGGGTGCTTTGGATGAGTTGGGTAAGTTTTAGTCGCTTCGCCCCCAACGTGCTGCACGACGATCCTGTTCTGTATGACAATCATTTCGGGTTTACAGGCATCCCCTGATGATTGCTGGAGCCGAAGCTACCAGAAGCAGTGGGTCAAGTGACCGCATTAAGCGGCCATTTTCTCCATGCCGTAGTCATTGTCATTGGCAACTATAGAAAGTTGCAACAGTGGATTTACGAGTTCTGTTACCAACTCGGCATGCACCTAGAGTTTCGCTACCGGCGTCGAATCCTAATCGGCCCCACACTCAGCTCTAGCTGAACGTGCCTTTCAGCACGCAAGGCCGAGTATACGCGCTTACGCGGGCGGCGTCGACAGAAGGTTCGGCCGCCCACGTGCGCGCAGGGTCTAGGTACCGCTGCCACCGGCCGAGCCGCTGCCTTTCTCGGTCTTGTCCAGGCGCTCGAGCACCTTGCTGGTGATGGTGATGCATTCCTTGGTGTAGCCTTTTGCCTGGGCGGCCTTGGCTTGGTCCACATCCTTGGTGATGTCCGTGTCCAGGCCTTCGGAGGTGGCGCCAGCGGTGGCCATGCTGTCGTCGATCTTCTGCAGGTTCATGGCGCACAGGTCGTCGGCGGCGAACACAGGCGAGGCCAGCAGGGTGGCGGCCGCGAACAGGGCGGATAGCGCAGTGCCTTTCATGGGAGTCTCCTTGTAAGGCCTCGGGAAGGTGGGCCTGATCGGTGGACTGCGTGGGTTTGGGCGGGGTTCCATTGGGTTTGGTGCCGTTGAATCGCGGGGCAAGCCCGCTCCCACGGTCCCAAGGTTTTGAGATGTGCAGAAATAAAAAACCCCGGCACTGGGCCGGGGCTTTTTCATCACGCTAACGCGATCACTCCTGGTTGGCCAGTTTGTGCTCGAGGTAGTGGATGTTGACGCCGCCTTTGCAGAAACCTTCATCACGCACCAGGTCACGGTGCAGCGGGATGTTGGTCTTGATGCCGTCGACGACGATCTCGTCCAGGGCATTGCGCATGCGCGCCATGGCTTCGTCGCGGTCCTTGCCGTAGGTGATCAGCTTGCCGATCAACGAATCATAGTTCGGCGGAACCGAGTAGCCGCTGTACAGGTGCGAATCGACGCGCACGCCGTTGCCGCCCGGGGCGTGGAAGTGCTTCACCTTGCCTGGGCTCGGGATGAACTTCTTCGGGTCTTCGGCGTTGATCCGGCACTCCAGCGAGTGACCGCGAATCACCACGTCTTCCTGGCGGAACGACAGCTTGTTGCCAGCGGCGATGCTCAGCATCTCCTTGACGATGTCGATGCCGGTGACCATCTCCGAGACCGGGTGCTCGACCTGGACGCGGGTGTTCATCTCGATGAAGTAGAAGCGGCCGTTCTCGTACAGGAACTCGAAGGTACCGGCACCGCGGTAGCCGATCTCGATGCAGGCGTCGACGCAACGCTTGAAGACTTCCTGACGGGCCTTCTCGTCGATGCCCGGGGCCGGGGCTTCTTCCAGGACTTTCTGGTGACGGCGCTGCAGCGAGCAGTCACGGTCGCCCAGGTGCACGGCGTTGCCCTGGCCGTCGGACAGCACCTGCACTTCCACGTGACGTGGGTTGGTCAGGAACTTCTCCAGGTAGACCATCGGGTTGCCGAACGCGGCACCGGCTTCGGTGCGGGTCAGCTTGGCCGAGGCGATCAGGTCCTCTTCCTTGTGCACCACGCGCATGCCGCGACCACCACCGCCACCGGCGGCCTTGATGATCACCGGGTAGCCGACGTCACGGGCGATTGCCAGGGCAACCTCTTCGTCTTCCGGCAGCGGGCCGTCGGAACCTGGCACGGTCGGTACGCCCGACTTGATCATCGCGTCCTTGGCCGAAACCTTGTCGCCCATCAGGCGAATGGTGTCGGCTTTCGGGCCGATGAAGGCGAAGCCGGATTTTTCCACCTGCTCGGCGAAATCGGCGTTTTCCGCGAGGAAGCCGTAGCCCGGGTGGATGGCGGTGGCGCCTGTCACTTCGGCGGCGGCGATGATCGCCGGAATGTGCAGGTACGAATCCTTGGACGATGCAGGGCCGATGCAGACCGACTCGTCTGCCAGGCCCAGGTGCATCAGTTCACGGTCGGCCGTGGAGTGCACGGCGACGGTCTTGATGCCCAGCTCTTTGCAGGCACGCAGGATCCGCAGGGCAATTTCCCCACGGTTGGCGATCAGGACTTTTTCAAGCTTCCCAGACATCGTTGGTTCTCCGCGAATCAAACGATGGTGAACAGCGGCTGGTCGTACTCAACCGGCTGGCCGTCTTCCACCAGGATGGCGTCGATCACACCGCCGATCTCGGCTTCGATGTGGTTCATCATTTTCATGGCTTCGACGATGCACAGGGTGTCGCCTTTCTTCACGGCCTGGCCGACTTCGGCGAAGTTGGCCGAGGTTGGCGAAGGCTTGCGATAGAAGGTGCCGACCATTGGCGAACGAACAACGGTGCCTTTCAGGGCAGGCGCGGCGGCAGCGGCTTCAGCGGCCGGGGCGGCAGCGGCAACAGGTGCTGCGGCGGCAACCGGAGCGGCCACCGGTGCTGGAGCGGCGAAGTACTGGGCGCCGGCCGGGGTCTTGCTGTGGCGGCTGATGCGAACGGACTCTTCGCCTTCCTTGATCTCCAGTTCGTCGATGCCAGACTCTTCCAGCAGTTCGATCAGCTTCTTGACTTTACGGATATCCATTAATCATCAACTCCCAAGGTTCGGTCGGGGACGTATTTTCAAAACGTGTCGAAAACGTTTCTTCATGAGCCTCGGCCCTAAGGGGCCAAAGCCTTGTGTCATCAGGGCTGTGCGTTGGCAGCCAGGTGTTCCAGCGCGGACTCCAGGGCCAGCCGGTAACCGGTGGCACCGAGGCCACAGATCACCCCTACGGCAACATCGGAAAAGTAGGAGTGGTGGCGGAACGGTTCACGCTTGTGCACGTTCGAGAGATGCACTTCGATGAATGGGATGCTCACCGCAAGCAATGCGTCACGTAATGCGACGCTTGTGTGGGTGAAAGCGGCCGGATTGATCAGGATGAAGTCCACGCCTTCGTTGCGCGCGGCATGGATGCGGTCGATCAATTCGTATTCGGCATTGCTCTGCAGGTATTGCAGATGGTGGCCGGCGGCGCGGGCGCGTTGCTCCAGGTCCTGATTGATCTGGGCCAGGGTGGCGGCGCCGTAGTGGCCCGGTTCGCGGGTCCCGAGCAGGTTCAGGTTGGGGCCGTGCAGCACCAGTAGGGTTGCCATCTGCGATTCCTTGGTTTTGTAGGGCAATTCGACATAGCGCGGCGACTATGCCGCAAGCGGCGCTGAGTGTCCAGTTCCCGGCAATAGCCAGCACGATGTCCGAGATTCGCGCAAAGTATGTGACCAGATGATTAAGTCTGGTCACTGCGGCTGGGTTTTTTCACTGGGCGTGGGAAGTTATAGCCCGAGTTGGCCGCGCACGCGCGTCAATACCTGGGCGAAATCGCCGGCGTTTATCTCGCCGATGACCCGATCGGTGGTCATTTCGCTGCCGTTCGCGGCAAAGAACATCAGCGCGGGAGGACCGAACAGCCGGTAGCGGTCGAGCAGGGCGCGTTGTTCGGCGTTGCTCTCGGTGATGTCGAAGCGCAGCAGGCGGAAGGCGCCCAGTTGCGGCTGGACCTGCGGCGCGTTGAGCACTTCGTGCTCGATCACCTTGCAGCTGATGCACCAGTCGGCGTACCAGTCGAGCAGCACCGGCTGGCCAGCGGCTTTGGCCTCGGCCAGGGCGGCGTCGAGGGCAGCGGGGCTGGTGATGGTCTGCCAGGCGTCGGCCTTGGCCGCTACGGGGCTGCCGGCCACGGTGGGTGGCGGCAGCGGACGCAGCGGGTCGCCCTGGCCACTCAGGGCGCCATACCAGCAGGCCAGGGCATACACCAGCAGCGCCAGGCCCAGCAGTTGCGCCAGGCGCTGGCGCGGGGTCTTGACCACCAACTCCAGGGCGCCGAGGAACAGCGCCACGCCGGCGGCCAGCAGGCCGACCAGCAGCAGGGTGGCAGGCCCCGGCAGCACGCGGCTGAGCAGGCCGATGGCCAGGCCCAGCAGCAGCACGCCGATGGCGTTCTTCACCGTGTTCATCCACGGCCCGCTCTTCGGCAGCCAGGCCGCGCCGCCGGTGGCCACCAGCAACAGCGGCGCGCCCATGCCCAGGCCCAGGGCGAACAGTTTCAGCGCGCCGCCCAGGGCGTCGCCGCTGGCGCTGATATACAGCAAGGCGCCGGCCAGCGGCGCCGACACGCAGGGCGAGACCAGCAGGCTGGACAGCACGCCGAGCACCGCTGCGCCGAGCAGCGAGCCGCCCTTGGTACGGTGGGCGAGGTTGTCCAGGCGGCTGCTCAGGGCCTGCGGCAGCTTGATGTCGAACAGGCCGAACATGGCCAGGGCGAACAGCACGAAGAACGCGGCGAACGGCACCAGCACCCAGGCCGACTGCAGACGTGCCTGCAGGTTCAGGCCGGCGCCGAACAGGCCCATCAGCGCACCGAGCAAGGCGAAGCTCGCCGCCATCGGCAGCACATAGGCCAGCGACAGCGACAGCCCGCGCAGGCCGCCGACCTGGCCGCGCAGGACCACGCCGGAAAGGATCGGCAGCATCGGCAGCACGCAGGGGGTGAAGGTCAGGCCAACCCCGGCGAGGAAGAACAGCAGCAGCGATTTCCAGGTCCAGCCCTGCTCGGCGGTTGTCGGCAGCGGGGCGCCTTGGCCGTCGATGCTCAGCCGCTCGGTTTCCGGCGGATAGCACAGGCCCTTGTCGGCACAGCCCTGGTAGCCCACCAGCAGGGTGAAGGGGCGCGGGTCGTTGCGCGGCAGCTCGATGTCGAGCACGCCGTGGTACACCTCGACATCGCCGAAGAACTCGTCGTGCTTGGCCTCGCCCTTGGGGATGTTCGGCGCGCCCAGGCGGATGTCCGCGGGCTCGGTGCGGAACTGGAAGCGGTGGCGGTAGAGGTAGTAGCCGTCGGTGGCGACGAAGCGCAGCTTGACGGTCTGGGCGTCGGCCTGGACGAGGCTGAGCTTGAAGGCTTCGTGCACCGGCAGGAAGTCGGCGCTGTTGGAGGCGGCGCCGAGGGTGGCGCTGGGGCGGTTGTCGAGCAGGCCCGTGGCGAAGACGGGGCTGGCCAGCAGCAGGAGCAGCAGGAAAAACAGGCGGCGCATGGCGGACTCGCGAGGTGGAACGTGGCGGGCATGATAGCGGAGTTGGCCGAAATTGGGGCCGCTGCGCGGTTCATCGCGACACAAGGCCACTCTACAGGGTTCGCGTCCCTCTGTAGGGGCGGCCTTGTGTCGCGATGGGCTGCGAAGCAGCGCCATCAAGCAGGGGTTAGAGCCTGAACGCCCGCACCGCCGTATTCAACTCGCCCCCCAGCTTGAGCAACTGCTCGCCCTGCTCACGCCCTTCGCCAATGCGCTGCAGGTTGTCCTCGCCCAGCTCATGAATTCGTTCGCTGTGGTCGCGGATCTCGCTCACCGCCCCGGTTTGCTGCGCGGTCACATCGGCGATCCGCACCGCCGTGTCGGCAATGGTGCGGATGGCACTGACGATCGCGTCCAGCGCGCCATCGGCCGACTGCGCCTGGTTGGCCGTGGCCTCGGCGTGTTCCAGCTGGGTGCGCATGCCGTCCACCGAACTGCGGGCGGCCTGCTGCAGGCGGTCGATCAGCGCCTGGATCTCGCCGGTGGCGCCGGTGGTGCGCTGGGCCAGCGAGCGCACCTCATCCGCGACCACGGCGAAGCCACGGCCCATCTCGCCGGCCCGGGCCGCTTCGATGGCGGCGTTGAGGGCCAGCAGGTTGGTCTGTTCGGCAATCGCCCGGATCACCGTGAGCACGCCACCGATGGTCGCCGACTCTTCCGCCAGTTGCTCGATCATCCGCGCGTTGCCCTGCACCTCGTCGACCAGCGAACGCAGGCCGGTCAGGCTCTGGCCGATCACCGTCTGGCCCTGCTCCACGGCCCGGCCGGCATCGCGGCTGGCCTCGGCGGCGGCGCTGGCGTCACCGGCCACCTGCTGGATGGTCGCCTCCAGCTCGCCCAGGGCGTCGCGGATCTGCGCCGTGTCGCCGGCCTGGCGCTCGGCGCCGTCGTGCAGGGCGCTGCTCATGCCGGCCAGGGCATGGCTGCTGCCGGCCACCTGTTCGGCGTTGTGGCGGATGGTACCGACCAGCCCCACCAGGTACTGGCGCAGGCGGTTCAGCGATTCCTGGATATCGTGCAGTTCACGGTTGGTGCGGCCCAGGGCGATGGCCTGGGCGAAGTCGCCCTCGGCCCAGCGCGACAATGCCGGGGCCAGGCTGGTCAGGGTGCGTGCCAGGCGGCGTTGCAGGGTGTCGATCAGCAGGGCGATCAGCAGGATCAGGCCGATCATCAGGCCCTGGATCAGGCGCACTTCGCCGGCGATGGTGGCGTGCAGGCCGCGCACCTCGGGCTCGAGGCCGGCGATGGCCTGCTGCACCGCTTCCAGGCGCTCGCCGGTGCTGGCGGCCAGGGCGGCGCGGCGCTCGATCTGTTCGCGGGTGCGCTGCAATTCGCCGGGGTAGCGGCCGAGCAGGCTGTGCAGCTCGCGCTTCAGGCCCACGGCGACATCTTCCTGCTGGCTGCTGGCCTGGGATTCCAGGCCCATCATCGCGGCGAAGTCGTCGGCGTTGGATTCGGCGGCGCGGGTCACCCCCAGCAGCGGCAGGCCGTCGATGGCCTGGGCCTGGGCGGTGATCAGTTGCAGTTCGCGCTCCACCTCGGCGGCCAGTTCGGCGCGGCCGCTGCTGACCAGCTTGTCCCGGGCCAGGGACAGCCGGCCCAGGTGCACAGAGGCCTCCAGCAGCGGCGTCAGGTAGCGGCCGGCCTCGCTGCTGGCGCTGTCGCGGGCGTAGCTGGCCAGTTGTTCGAGGTTCGCCCCCAGCTCCCGCTCGGCTTGCAGCAGCAGGGCCTGGGGATCGCCGGCCAACTTGCCGGCGGCGAGCAGTTCGTTGGCGGTGAAGCCCTGCAGGCTGTCCAGGCTCGGGCGCAGCTTGGCCGACAAAGGCTCTGGCCAGTCGGCCAGGGCCGCCTGCAACTGAGTGTTGGCCTCCATGGCCGCCGCGTGGCGCAGGGCGTCGCCGCTGCCCAGGTAGGCCTGGATGTTGCGCGCGGCATCGTTCTGGAACTGCTGTGACAGGCCCAGGTAGCGCTCCATCAGTTGATAGGGACGTTCCAGGGCGCGTTGCGACCACCACAGGGTCGCGCCCAGGGCAATACACACGGTCACCAGCAACAGGGTGTTGAAATTGGTCAGCCACTTCAGGCGCATAGCCGCGAACTTCCTGCGGAGGGGGAGTGGAGAAGTCGGTCCTGAAGTTATTGCGATTTTGTGACGGGGTGATGACGACGGAGGGCTGGCGCCATAAAAAAGTGGCACAGTGCCGGTATTGGCTTCTGCTGTGGTTTTCCTGCGCCGGCCTCTGTCCGGCAAGCCGGCTCCCACAGGGGGCTAAGGCTCGACCCGCACCACGCAGTTGCGTCCGGCATGCTTGGCCCGGTACAGCGCCTCGTCCGCGGCGCTGGCCATGGTCAGCGCGTCGAGCTGCTCGTCCAGCTGCACCACCCCGGCGCTGAAGGTGCACTGCAGGTCGTGGGGCTGGGCCGGGTAATGGATCTCGGCAAAGCGTCGACGGATTTCGTCGAGCACCTTGTGCGCCGCGTCCAGTCCGGTATTGGGCATGACGATGGCGAACTCCTCGCCGCCGTAGCGGCCGATGAAGTCGGTCTTGCGCAGGCGCTGCTTGAGGAACAGCGCCAGGCTCTTGATCACCCGGTCGCCCATGGGGTGGCCGTGGCGGTCGTTGATTTTCTTGAAGTGGTCGATATCGAGCATGGCGAAACTCAGCGGCTGCGCTTCGCGGCGGGCGCGGAAGCTGCAGTCCTCGAGCAGTTGCAGGATATGGGTGTGGTTGTACAGCCCGGTGAGGCTGTCGCGGACCATCCGCGCCTTGAGGTGGCGAGCACGGGCGGCACGGTTGCGCACGGTGGTCACCAGGTGCCGCGAGCGGATCGGCTTGGTGAGGAAGTCGTCGCCGCCTTCGCTCATGGCGTCGAGCTGCTTGTCCAAGTCGTCCTCGGCCGACAGGTAGATGATCGGCACGCTGACGTAGCGGTCATTGTGGCGGATCACCTTGGCCAGCTCAGGGCCGGTGCACTCGGGCATGTACATATCGAGGATGATCAGGTCGGGCTGGAAGTCGGCCAGCTCGCTCATGGTGCGGATCGGCTCGGTCAGGGTGCGGGTGATGATCCCGGCGCTGTTGAGCAGGCGCTCGGTATGCAGGGCCTGGGCGCGGGAGTCGTCGATCACCAGCACGCGGAACGGGTCGTACTGGGTGGCGCTGGTCAACAGCTCGAGCTTCTCCAGCAGGCTGGAGGCGTCCAGGGTGCCGGTGAGGAACTCCTGGCCGCCGGCGCGCACGGCGGCCAGGCGGGTCGGGGTGTCGGTCTCGTGCAAGCAGAAGAACAGCAGCGGCACCGGCTGCTCCAGCCCCTGCTGGGCTTGGGCCGCCAGCTGCAGGCCGACGCCGGCGCCAGTGAAGTCCACATCCATGACGATGGCCGAGGGCAGGCGCTCGCTCATCGACGCCTGGAACGCCTCGGCGCTGCACAGCGCCTGCACGCTCAGGCCGAAGAACTCCAGCTGCTGGGCCAGGCGCTCGGCGCGTTCATGGTCCTGCAGGACGATGTACACCGGCTTGCGCAGCGGCGGCAGGGGCACGTTGTCGAGCTGGTCGCCCTTGCGCAGGCCGGTGCGCGACAGGCGCTGCATCAGGCGGTTGAGTTCGCTGATCAGTTCGGAATTGAGCCGCGCGCTGTTGGCCTCGATGGCGCGCAGGGTCTGGCCGATGGCCGTCGACAGGCTGCCGTGCTCGGGCTGCTCGAAGCGTTCGGCGTAGCGCTGTAGACGCAGGTTGGCCTCGCACAGCTCGCCCAGGTCGCCGCTGGACCACTCGCCACGCTGCAGGCGCTGCCAGATCTCGAGGATCTGCCGGGCCTGGTGGATCACCCGCTGGGCAAAATGCTGCTTGAGGCGTTCGTGGCTCGGCTCGGCTGGCTGGGTCATGTCCTGACTACTTATGAGTGGGAGGGCGCAGGTTCAATGATGGCTCTATGCTAGCACCCCTTTTCCGACAAGCGAGTGCCTGGGGTCAACAAAGTGTTCAAGGACCGTCATTCAGTTGCCGACCCGATGGTCGCTTATACGAATGGCGGCGTCTGCTTTATAGTGCTGGCATGCGGGCTTGTCGTGGCACCCTCGCCGAGGCCTGTGGTCCAAGCCCTGAACCGTTCGTGACTGATTAAGGACAATGCCATGCTGGATTGGAAAAACCGCGAGGCCAAGGCCGAGCCCCGTGAGCGGGTCGAAACCCGCGGCGCTGCCACCCGTAGCTACCTTGGCGGCCTCTGGAGCCGTGCCCTGGGGACCCTGATCGGCCTCTACCTGCTGGTGTGCATCGGCCTGGGCTGGTACTGGAGCCAGGAGCCCGAGCTGTTCCCGGTGCAGCAGAACGCCCAGGCCGCCGCCGAGCGCAACGGCCAGCAGATGGTCATCGGCTACACCACCGTCGAGACCCTCAAGACCGTCGCTGGTACTTTGCTCGACAAGCCGGGCGGCTATATTTCCAACGACCGTTTCCCGCCAGGGCTGTGGATGGACAACATGCCGAGCTGGGAGTACGGCGTGCTGGTCCAGGTGCGCGACCTGTCCCGTGCCCTGCGCAAGGACTTCGCCCGCTCGCAGTCGCAGTCGACCGAGGACGCCGACCTGGCCAAGGCCGAGCCGCGTTTCAACTTCGACAACAAGAGCTGGATCCTGCCGTCGAGCGAGTCGGAGTTCGAAGAGGGCATCAAGTCGCTGAACCGTTACCAGACCCGTCTGGCCAAGGGTGACCAGGGCGCGATCTTCTATACCCGCGCCGACAACCTGAACAACTGGCTGGGCGATGTGGCTACCCGCCTGGGCTCGCTGTCGCAGCGCCTGTCGGCCAGCGTCGGCCGGGTCAAGCTGAACAACACCCTGAAGACCGAGACCGTGGCCCCCGGCCAGGCGCCGCAGGTCGACGAAGAAGTGGTCGAGACCCCGTGGCTGCAGATCGACAACGTGTTCTACGAAGCCCGCGGCCAGGCCTGGGCGCTGTCGCACCTGCTGCGCGCCATCGAGGTCGACTTCGCCGACGTGCTGGCGAAGAAGAACGCCACCGTCAGCGTGCGGCAGATCATCCGCGAGCTGGAAGCCTCGCAGGAAGCGCTGTGGAGCCCGATGGTGCTCAATGGCAGCGGCTTTGGCATGTGGGCCAACCACTCGCTGGTGATGGCCAACTACATCTCCCGGGCCAACGCCGCGGTCATCGACCTGCGCCAACTGCTGTCCCAGGGCTGAGATGCCGGTCAATCCTGCCGAGGTCGCGCATCGCGCGGCCTCCGACGCCGAGCTGGTGGCCTGGGTCGACGAGCATGACCAACTGCTCGGCGCCCTGCCACGGGCCGAGCTGCGCGAGCGCGGCCTTATTGGGCGCTGCACCTTCATCCTGCTGTTCAACGGTGCCGGCGAGCTGTGTGTGCACCGGCGCACCCTGAGCAAGGCGCTGTACCCTGGGTACTGGGATGTGGCGGCCGGCGGCATGGTTGGGGTGCAGGAGTCCTACGCCGACTCGGCGGCCCGGGAGCTGGCCGAGGAGCTGGGGGTGAGCGGTGTCGAGTTGCGTTTTCACGAGACGTTCTACTTCGAGCAGCCAGGCAACCGCCTGTGGTGCGCGGTGTATTCGGCGGTGTGGGACGGGGCGCTGCGCTTGCAGCCCGAGGAGGTCATCGAGGCGCGGTTCATCAGCGTCGAGCAGGCCCAGGCCGAAAGCGCGCAGCGACCGTACTGCCCGGACTCGCTGGTGGCGTTGCAGCGGTACCAGGCTGGCCTGATCTGATGGACTGCGCTGCCCCTGTGGGAGCGCCCGGAATCGCGAAAGGGCCCCAGTGGCCGGAAGGTCGCAAAACTTTCGTAAAATGGCGCAATCCTGTACTTAGCAACAGCCAGATTTATCGTTACACTGCGCGCCCTTTTCGGGCTGTCGCATGACCTTGCGGCAGTAGCGCCGCCCCTGCCAGAGTGGGGCTTCGCGGTCGGCTCCCGCCGACCAGTTTTTGTCCTCAGCACCGAGGAACAAAAGTGGCCAAGAAAGCTTCTTCCCTCGCCGCCCTTGGCGGTCTCGTATATTCCACCGATGCCGGTCGGCACTGTCCCGACTGTGGCCAGCCGGTGGACGCTTGTGTCTGCAAGCAGCAGGTCATCCCCGAAGGCGACGGCATTGCCCGTGTGCGCCGTGAAAGCAAAGGCCGTGGCGGCAAGACCGTGACCACCATCACCGGTGTGCCGCTGGCGCTGGAGCCGCTCAAGGAACTTGCCAGCACGCTCAAGCGTCGCTGTGGCACCGGTGGCGCGCTCAAGGACGGCGTCATCGAAATCCAGGGCGACCACGTCGAGCTGTTGCTCGCCGAGCTGAGCAAGCAGGGTTTCAAGGCGAAGAAATCCGGCGGCTAAGTGCAGCCGCGCGATTTTTTGCCCAGTGCTTTCTAAACTCGTTCCGGTGGCCAGGGTCTATGCCTGGACACGGAAGAATCGTCATTTTCGATATCTACACTGCCTGCGCCCGTAGCGGGGCCGTGTTATCGACTTTTCATACAGGGGACTTGAATGTCCGTACGACGCACACGCAAAGACGATGGTAGCCAGTGGACCGTGGCCGACAGCCGCAGTGTTTATGGCATCCGCCATTGGGGCGCTGGTTATTTCGCCATCAATGAAGCCGGGCGCGTCGAAGTGCGCCCCAACGGCCCGGACAGCGCGCCGATCGACCTGTTCGAGCAGGTCCAGGAGCTGCGCCAGAGCGGTCTGTCGCTGCCGCTGCTGGTGCGTTTCCCCGACATCCTGCAGGACCGCGTGCGCCAGCTGACCGGCGCCTTCGACGCCAACATCGCGCGCCTGGAGTACCAGAGCCAGTACACCGCGCTGTACCCGATCAAGGTCAACCAGCAGGAAGCGGTGGTCGAGAACATCATCGCCACCCAGAACGTCTCCATCGGCCTGGAAGCCGGCTCCAAGCCCGAGCTGCTGGCGGTGCTGGCGCTGGCGCCGAAGGGCGGCACCATCGTCTGCAACGGCTACAAGGACCGCGAGTTCATCCGCCTGGCGCTGATGGGCCAGAAGCTCGGCCACAACGTGTTCATCGTCATCGAGAAGGAATCCGAGGTCGCCCTGGTGATCGAGGAAGCCGCGGAGCTGAAGGTCAAGCCACAGGTCGGCCTGCGCGTGCGCCTGTCGTCGCTGGCCTCGAGCAAGTGGGCCGACACCGGGGGCGAGAAGTCCAAGTTCGGCCTGTCCGCCGCCCAGCTGATCTCGGTGGTGCAGCGCTTCCGTGACGCCGGGCTCGACCAGGGCATCCGCCTGCTGCACTTCCACATGGGCTCGCAGATCGCCAACCTGGCCGACTACCAGCACGGCTTCAAGGAAGCCATCCGCTACTACGGCGAGCTGCGCGCCCTGGGCCTGCCGGTGGATCACATCGACGTCGGCGGTGGCCTGGGCGTCGACTACGACGGCACCCACTCGCGCAACGCAAGCTCGATCAACTACGACATGGACGACTACGCCGGCGTGGTGGTCGGGATGCTCAAGGAATTCTGCGACGCGCAGGGCCTGCCGCACCCGCACATCTTCTCCGAGAGCGGCCGCTCGCTGACCGCGCACCACGCCATGCTGGTGATCCAGGTGACCGACGTCGAGAGCCACAACGACGAGATGCCGACCATCGAGAACAAGCAGTCGCTGCCCGAGACCGTGCAGTGGCTGGCCGACCTGCTCGGCCCCACCGACATCGAGATGGTCACCGAAACCTACTGGCGCGCCACCCACTACATGGGCGACGTGGCCGCGCAGTACGCCGACGGCAAGCTGACCCTGGCTGAAAAAGCCCTGGCCGAGCAGTGCTACTTCGCCGTGTGCCGTCGCCTGCACAACTCGCTCAAGGCCCGCCAGCGCTCGCACCGCCAGGTGCTGGACGAGCTGAACGACAAGCTGGCCGACAAGTACATCTGCAACTTCTCGGTGTTCCAGAGCCTGCCGGACACCTGGGCCATCGGCCAGGTGCTGCCGATCATCCCGCTGCACCGCCTGGACGAAGAGCCGCTGCGCCGCGCCGTGCTGCAGGATTTGACCTGCGACTCCGACGGCAAGATCAACCAGTACGTCGACGAGCAGAGCATCGAGACCAGCATGCCGGTGCACGCGGTCAAGGAAGGCGAGGACTACCTGCTGGGCGTGTTCCTGGTGGGCGCGTACCAGGAAATCCTCGGCGACATGCACAACCTGTTTGGTGACACCGACTCGGTGAACATCTACCAGAACGCCGACGGTAGCGTGTACCACGCCGGCATCGAGACCCACGACACCATCGAGGACATGCTGCGCTACGTGCACCTGTCGCCGGAGGAGTTGATGACCCACTACCGCGACAAGGTGGCCAGCGCACGGATCACCGCGCGCGAGCGCACGCAGTTCCTTGATGCGTTGCGGCTTGGGTTGACCCGGTCTTCGTACTTGTCTTCGTAATCGTCGGGGCCGCTTTGCGGCCCTTTCGCGACACAAGGCCGCTCCCAACAGGTATTGCATATTCCTTATGGAATCCCGGTACCTGTGGGAGCGGCCTTGTGTCGCGAAAGGGGCGCAAAGCGCCCCCTGCTTCACCGAACCCAACGATCCCGTTGCTGTAACCGCCACCCCACCCACCCCAGCGTCACCGCCCTCAGCGCCATGAACAGCAAGAAGGCCAACCACAACCCATGGTTGCCGAACCCACGCATGACAACCGCCACAGGCAACGCGATCACCACCGACACCAGCATCGCATTGCGCATCTCTCGCGCCCGGGTGGCGCCGATGAACAGCCCATCCAGCAGATAACTCCACACCGCCACCAACGGCAGCACCGCCAGATAAGGCAAGTACGGATATGCCGCCTCGCGCACACTGGCGATATCGGTCTGCAGGTCAATGAACAGATGGCCGCCCAGCAGGAACAGCACCGCGAAACCCAGGCTGACGATCAATGACCACCCGCAGGCCACCACCAGCGCCCGCCTCAGGGCATCGCGATCACGGGCGCCGATGGCGTGCCCACACAGTGCCTCGACCGCATGGGCCAGGCCATCGAGGGCGTAGGCGGTGAGCATCAGCCCGTTGAGCAGCAAGGCATTGGCCGCCACCGTTGCTTCACCCAGCCGCGCACCTTGCACGGTCAACAGCAGGAACACCAACTGCAGCGCCAGGCTGCGCAGGAAGATATCGCGGTTCACCGCCAGCAAGGGCCGCCAGGCCTGCCAGCGTTTCAGCGCGGCCCAGGCGATATGCCCGGGGTAGGCGCGCAGTGCCGGGCGGGTGAGGGTCAGCCCGAGCAGGGCGGCGCACCACTCGGCGATCACCGAGGCCCGTGCCGAGCCGACCACGCCCCAGTCCAGGCCGAGCACGAACCACAGGTTCAGGGCGATGTTCAGCAGGTTGGTGGTCAGCAGGATCGCCAGCGGCGCCCGGGCGTTCTGCGTGCCGAGGAACCAGCCAACCAGGGCGTAGCTGGCCAGCGCCGCCGGCAGGCCGAGCAGGCGCGTATGGAAGAATGCCTCGGTGGAGGCATGCAGCGCATCGCTGGGCTGCATCGCGTGCAGCGCCAACTGGCTGAAGGGCAGGGCGAGCAGGCCGATCAGCAGGGCGAAGGCCAGTGCCAGCAGCAGCCCCTGCACCAGCACCTGACGCAGCGCGGCGCCGTCGGCGCGGCCAGCGGCCTGGGCGGCGAAACCGGTGGAACCCATGCGCAGGAAACCCATCAGGCCGACCATGAAGGTGAACAGCGTGGCGCCCACGGCCACCGCGCCCAGCTGGTGGGCGTGGGGCAGGTGGCCTATCACCGTGCTGTCGACCAGCGCCACCAGCGGCACCGAGATGTTGGACAGGATCATCGGCGCGGCCAGGGCCCAGACCTTGTGGTGGGTGGGGCGGTCACGCCAGGCGGTGGACAGTGAAGACATGCGGCCCCTTGCAAGATCAAATACGTCATTGTACCCACCGGGCAACCAATCGGCGCGAACAGGGTCTCACTTGCCGCGCATCGCCAGGTAAGCCCTGCGGCGTTGCGCTATAGTTGCCTCCCTCACGTACACGCTGCCGAAGAGTCCCCTCTCAAATGCTTAACAAAGGATTGTTGCTGGCCTGCGCGCTGGCCCTGCTCAGTGCCTGTGATTCTTCCACGCCAGACAAGCCATCGGCCCCCGCCGATGCCGCCACCGCCGTCGCGCCCGCCGAAACCAAGGCTGCCAAGCGCGAAGACCCGGCGCAGCTCGCCAAGCGCTACGCTGGCCGCGAGCTGACTGTGCTGGACGTCTCGGAAGTCCAGCTCGACGGTGCCAGCACCCTGTCGGTCAGCGTCTCCGCGCCGCTGGACGCCAACCAGGACTTTGCCGCCAAGCTGCACCTGGTCGACACCGTAAAGGGCAAGGTCGACGGTGCCTGGGAACTCTCCGACAACCAGATGGAACTGCGCCTGCGCCACCTGGAGCCGCAGCGCAAGATGGTCCTGACCATCGACAAGGGCCTGCTCTCGGTCAACGGCAACCAGCTTGAAGCCGAATCGGTCAGCCGTTTCGAGACCCGCGACATGCAGCCCACCGTGGGCTTCGCCAGCCGTGGTTCGCTGCTGCCCACGCGCCTGGCCGAAGGCCTGCCGGTGATCGCCCTGAACGTCGACAAGGTCGATGTCGAGTTTTTCCGCATCAAGCCGGACATGCTTTCCAGCTTCCTGGTCAACTGGGGCCGTAACTCCAGCCTCTACTACTACCAGTCCAAGGAAACCCTGGAGATGGCCGAGCTGGTCTACAGCGGCCGCTTCGACCTCAACCCCGCGCGCAACACCCGCGAGACCGTGCTGCTGCCGATCGCCGGAATCAAGCCGCTGCAGGAGCCGGGCGTGTACCTGGCGGTGATGCGCGCCTCGGGCACCTATGACTATTCGCAGCCGGCAACCCTGTTCACCCTGAGCGACATCGGCGTCTCCGCCCACCGCTACCGCGACCGCCTGGACGTGTTCGCCCAGGCCCTGGAAGGCGGCAAGGCGCTCAAGGACGTCACCCTCGAACTGCACGACGACAAGGGCAAGCTGCTGGCCCAGGCCAAGACCGACGGCGACGGCCATGCCCAGCTGCCGATCACCGCCAAGGCCGATACCCTGATCGCCACCCAGGGCGTGCACACCACTCTCCTGCGCCTGAACACCGCGGCCCTGGACCTGGCCGAGTTCGACATCACCGGCCCCCAGGCCAACCCGCTGCAGTTCTTCATCTTCGGCCCGCGCGACCTCTATCGCCCGGGCGAGACCGTGTTGCTCAACGGCTTGCTGCGCGACCAGGACGGCAAGCCGGTCAAGGCCCAGCCGGTGAATGTGGAAGTGCGCCGCCCGGACGAACAGGTCAGCCGCAAGTTCGTCTGGGAGGCCGACAAGAACGGCTTGTTCCAGTACCAGCTGCAATTGGCCACCGAGGCCCCGACCGGCCGCTGGCAACTGCTGCTGGACCTGGGCGGTGGTCGCAAGCAGGTCTACGAATTCCTCGTCGAGGATTTCCTTCCCGAACGCCTGGCGCTGGAGCTCAAGGGCAGCAGCACGCCGCTGGCGCCGGATGAGACCGCCACCATCCAGGTCAATGGCCGTTACCTCTACGGCGCGCCGGCCGCCGGCAACCGCCTCAGCGGCCAGGCCTACGTGCGCCCGCTGCGCGAAGCGGTGAAGGCGCTGCCGGGCTACCAGTTCGGCGCGGTCACCGAGACCGACCTGAACCAGGACCTGGAGCTGGACGAAGTCACCCTTGACCAGAACGGCAAGGCCCGCATCGATATCGAAAGCCGCTGGGCCGAAGCCCGCTCGCCGCTGCAACTGACCGTGCAGGCCAGCCTGCAGGAGTCCGGCGGCCGGCCGATCACCCGGCGCCTGGAGCAGCCGATCTGGCCCGCCGACCGCCTGCCGGGCCTGCGCGGCCTGTTCGACGGCGAAGAGACCGACGGTGACGGCCCGGTGGAATTCGAGTTCCTGGTGGCCGACCGCGACGGCAAGAAACTGGCCGCCGACAACCTGAAGGTGCGCCTGATCCGCGAGCGCCGCGACTACTACTGGAACTACTCGCAGAGCGACGGCTGGAGCTACAACTACAACGAGAAATTCCTCACCCAGGCCGAGGAGACCCTCAGCGTGAAGGCCGGCTCCACCGCCAAGCTGAATTTCCAGGTGGAGTGGGGCCCGTACCGCGTCGAGGTGGAAGACCCACGGACCGGCCTGGTCTCCAGCGCGCGCTTCTGGGCCGGCTACCGTGCCCAGGACAACGCCGAAGGCGGCGCGGTGCGCCCCGACCAGGTCAAGATCGCCCTGGACAAGCCGGCCTACAAGGACGGCGGTACCGCCAAGGTCACCGTCACCCCGCCGGCCGCCGGCAGCGGCTACCTGATGATCGAGTCCGCCGACGGCCCGCTGTGGTGGCAGGAAATCGACGTGCCCGCCGAGGGCAAGACCTTCGACGTCGAGCTGGACAAGAAGTGGGCGCGCCACGACCTGTACATCAGTGCCTTGGTGATCCGCCCGGGCGAGCGCAAGGCCAATGCCACGCCGAAACGCGCCGTGGGTGTGCTGCACCTGCCGCTGGACCGCGCCGAGCGCAAGCTGGCCGTGTCGCTGCAGGCGCCGGAGAAAATGCGACCCAAGCAACCGCTGACCGTGAAGTTCAAGGCGGTCAACGCCGACGGCAGCGTGCCGAAGCAGGTGCATGTGCTGCTGTCAGCCGTGGATGTGGGCATCCTCAACATCACCGACTTCAAGACCCCCGACCCGTTCGCCAGCCTGTTCGGCCGCAAGGCCTATGGCGCCGACCAGCTGGACATCTACGGCCAGCTGATCGAGGCCGGCCAGGGCCGCCTGGCCAGCCTCGCCTTCGGTGGTGACGCCGCCATGGCCAAGGGCGGCAAGCGGCCGAACACCACGGTGACCATCGTTGCCCAGCAAAGCTTGCCAGTGACCCTAGACGAGAAGGGCGAAGGCCAGGCCACCGTCGAGATCCCCGACTTCAACGGTGAACTGCGCTTGATGGCCCAGGCCTGGACCGAGGAATACTTCGGCATGGCCGAAGGCAAGACCGTGGTCGCCGCGCCGCTGATCGCCGAGCTGTCCGCGCCGCGTTTCCTCGCCGGTGGTGACCGCACCCGGCTGGCGCTGGACCTGGCCAACCTGTCCGGCCGCGACCAGCAACTGAGCGTGCAACTGATCGCCGAAGGCCAGCTGAGCCTGGTCGGTGGTGCCCAGCAGAACTTCACCCTGGCCGAAGGCCAGCGCACCACCCTGATGATCCCAGTGCAGGCCCAGGGCGGCCTGGGGCAGGGCAAGGTGCGGGTACAGGTCAATGGCCTGCAGTTGCCGGGCGAGCCGGCCAACACCTTCGAGCGCGAGTGGACCCTCGGTGTGCGCCCGGCCTACCCGGCGATGCTCAAGCACTACCGCGTGGCCCTCAAGGACCAGCCCTGGAACCTGCCGGAGAGCGACCTGGCCGAGTTCGAACCGGCGGGCCTCGAGGCCAGCCTTGCACTGTCGAGCCGCCCGCCGCTGAACCTGGCCGAACAGATCCGCGCCCTGGAAGCCTACCCTTATGGCTGCCTGGAGCAGACCACCAGTGGCTTGTACCCGTCGCTGTACGCCGATGCCGACAGCCTCAAGCGCCTGGGCATCAAGGGCGAGCCGGCCGATGTGCGCAAGCGCAAGATCGAGATGGGCATCGAGCACCTGCTGGGCATGCAGCGCTACAACGGCAGCTTCGGCCTGTGGAGCTCGGACAGCGAGGAAGAGTATTGGCTGACCGCCTACGTCACCGACTTCCTGCTGCGTGCCCGCGAGCAAGGCTACGGCGTACCCACCGAGGTGTTGAAGAAGGCCAGCGAGCGCCTGCTGCGTTATGTGCAGGAGCGCAACCTGATCGAAGTCGACTACAGCCAGAACGCCGACCACACCCGGTTCGCCGTGCAGGCCTACGCTGGCCTGGTGCTGGCGCGCAGCCAACAGGCGCCGCTGGGGGCCCTGCGCAGCCTGTTCGAACGCCGCGCCGACGCCCGCTCCGGCCTGCCGCTGGTGCAACTGGCGGTGGCGTTGGACAAGATGGGCGACAAGCAGCGTTCGCAGCAGGCATTGCAGGCAGGCCTGGCCGTGACCCGCGGCAAGGGCTGGATGGCCGACTACGGCAGTGCCCTGCGTGACCAGGCGCTGATCCTCGCCCTGTTGCAGGAGAACAACCTCGCCGGCAACCAGGTCGACCAGCGCCTGTTCGGCCTGTCCGACGAACTGGCCGCCAACCGCTGGCTGTCCACCCAGGAGCGCAATGCGCTGTTCCTCGCCGGCCGTGGCCTGCTGGGCAAGCCGGAAGGCAACTGGAAAGCCCGCCTCGACAGCGCCGGTGAAGTGCGCGAGTTCGACAACAACGACTCGGGCATGAAGCTCGAAGGCCCGCTGCTGGCCTCGCCCTTGACTGTGCAGAACCTGGGCGGCGACACCCTGTACCAACAGCTGACCCTGTCCGGCTATCCGCGCCAGGCCCCGGCCGCCAGCGGCAACGGCATGGAGATCCGCCGCGAGTACCTGGGCATGAACGGCCAGGCGCTGGATGTACGCAACCTGCGCAGCGGTGACCTGGTGCTGGTGCACCTGGCGCTCAAGGCGCAGGACCAGGTGCCGGACGCCCTGGTGGTCGACCTGCTGCCGGCGGGCCTGGAGCTGGAGAACCAGAACCTGGCGCAGAGCGCCGCCAGCCTGGACAACGCCAGCAGCGCGGTGAAGCAGTGGCGCGAGTCGATGCAGAATGCCAGCGTGGTGCACCAGGAGTACCGTGACGACCGCTATGTGGCCGCGCTCAAGCTCGACAGCTACGGCACCACCCACCTGCTGTACCTGGCTCGTGCGGTGACCCCGGGCAGCTACCGCATCCCGCCGCCGCAGGTGGAGTCGATGTACCGGCCGAACCTGCAGGCGATCGGCGACAGCCAGGGTGAAATGGTGGTACGCGCCCGCTAGGCAGCGCGCCCGATGCAGGAGCGGCCTTGTGTCGCGAAAGGGCCGTGTAGTGGCCCCCCGATCTCGACGTCAACGCGAGAATCGCCGGGGCTGCTACGCAGCCCTTTCGCGACACAAGGCCGCTCCTACACCGGGCTGCGCAGGGCGTTCAATGGACGACCCAACTCAACACCCACAACCCCAGCAATGCCCAGATGATCCCGAGGATGATCGACGCCCGCATGAACGCGCGGATCGCCGAGTACAGCAGCATCAGGCCGACGATCAGCGCCAGGATGCTGACCAGCGAGGTGTCCATGCCCAGCGTGCGCGCCAGGCCATCGATGAAATTGCCGCCGGCGTTGGCCAGCAGGTTGAACAACCCGCTCAGGCCGTCGACGATGAAACGGATCACCGAACCCAGTACCTGGCCCAGCCACTCGAAAAAACCTTCTACATGCATAGTCGCTTCCTGATCAACGAATCGGCGATTCCCAGCCTTTGGCCATCACCTGGCCCGGTCGGTTCCCGATGCCAAGCTTAGCGCGCCCAGGTCTGCTCAAGCTGCTGTGGCGTGTCGCCGCCTCCGTGCTGGCGGTCATGGCCCTGCTGTGGCTGGCCGACCGCATCTGGCCGTTGCCCATGCCGGGCGACGACCTGGCGCGGGTGGTGCTGGCCGAGGACGGCACGCCGCTGTGGCGCTTCGCCGATGCTGACGGCGTGTGGCGCTACCCGGTCAGCCCGGACGAAGTCTCGCCGCTGTACCTTGAAGCCTTGCTCGCCTACGAGGACCGCTGGTTCTATCACCACCCCGGGGTCAACCCCATGGCCCTGGCCCGGGCGGCCTGGCTCAACCTGCGCGGCGGGCGGGTGGTGTCCGGCGGCAGCACCCTGTCGATGCAGGTGGCGCGCCTGCTCGATCCGCACGACCGCACCCTGGCCGGCAAGCTGCGCCAGTTGTGGCGCACGGCGCAGCTGGAGTGGCACCTGTCCAAGGCCGAGATCCTGCAGCTCTATCTCAATCGGGCGCCGTTCGGCGGCACCTTGCAGGGCGTGGCTGCGGCCAGCTGGGCCTACCTGGGCAAGTCGCCGAAGCACCTGACCCCGGCCGAGGCCGCGCTGCTCGCCGTGCTGCCCCAGGCGCCGAGCCGCCTGCGTCCGGACCGTCATCCCGAGCGTGCCCAGCGCGCCCGGGACAAGGTGCTACAACGCCTGGCCGAGTACCAGGTGTGGCCGGCCCAACGCATCGATGAGGCCCGCGAAGAGCCGCTGCTGCTGGCGCCGCGCCAGGAACCGGCACTGGCGCCCTTGCTGGCCCGGCGGCTGAACACGCCGGACAGCCCGCCGCTGATCCGCACCACCCTCGACGCTGCCCTGCAACGGCGCCTCGAAGACCTGCTGATGGGTTGGCGCCCGCGCCTGCCCGAGCGCACCTCGGCGGCGCTGCTGGTGGTGGAAACCCAGAGCATGGCGGTGCGCGCCTATCTCGGTTCCATCGACCTGAGCGACGAGCGCCGCTTCGGCCATGTGGACATGATCCACGCCCTGCGTTCGCCGGGCTCGACCCTCAAACCATTCCTCTACGCCATGGCCATGGACGACGGCTTGATCCATTCCGAATCGCTTTTGCAGGATGTGCCCCGGCGCTATGGCGACTACCGCCCCGGCAACTTTTCCATGGGTTTCAGCGGCCCGGTGTCGGCCAGCTCGGCGCTGGCGCTGTCGCTCAACCTGCCGGCGGTGCAGTTGCTCGAGGCCTACGGCCCGAAACGCTTCGCCGCGCAGATGCGCATGGGTGGCATGCCGCTGGTGCTGCCGCCACTCGCCGAGCCGAACCTGTCGCTGATCCTCGGTGGCGCGGGCAGCCGCCTGGAGGACCTGGTCGGTGGCTATGCCGCGTTCGGCCGAGGCGGCAACAGCGCGAAGATTCGCCTGCAACCCCAGGACCCGCTGGTGGAGCGCCGCCTGTTGTCGCCGGGCTCGGCCTGGATCACCCGGCGCATCCTCAGCGGCCTGGCCCGGCCGGACCGCGACCCCCATGCCGAACTGGTGCAGCGCCCGCAACTGGCCTGGAAGACCGGCACCAGCTATGGCTTTCGCGATGCCTGGTCGGTGGGCGTGGGCCCTCGTTACCTGATCGGCGTGTGGATCGGCCGCCCCGATGGCACACCGGTGCCGGGCCAGTTCGGCCTAGCCTCGGCGGCGCCGCTGATGCTGCAGGTGCACGACTTGCTGAGCAATCGCGACAGCCAGCGCGGCATCGAGGTGCCGGTCGAGCCTGTGCCCGCCTCGGTAGGCGTGGCGGCCATCTGTTGGCCCCTGGGCCAGCCGATGAACCGCCAGGACCCCAACTGCCGCCGCCAGCGCTTTGCCTGGACCCTGGACGGCACCACCCCGCCGACCTTGCTGGCGGCCGACCAGCCCCTGGGGCTGGGCTTGCGCGAGACGGTGTGGCTCAACGACCAGGGACTGCGCGTCGATGCCGCTTGCCCCGGGGCCAAGGCCCACGACGTCGCCTTGTGGCCGGCCCCGCTGGAACCCTGGCTGCCAAGGGCCGAGCGCCGCGCCGCGCGGTTGCCCGCGGTGGACCCGGCCTGCCCGCCACAGCAGGTGGCCAGCGCGCCGCCGCTGTCGATCGTCGGCGTGCGAGCCGGCGACAACCTGCGCCGCCCGGCCACCAGTCACGAGCCGTTGCAACTGCGGGTGTCGGCCCTGGGCGGCGCGGGACGGCGCTGGTGGTTCCTCAATGGTCAGCCGCTGGGCGAAACCCAGGGGCAGGACAGCTTGCCGGTGCGTTTCGAACAGGCGGGCAGCATCGAGTTGAGTGCGCTGGATGAAAGTGGCGAGACGGCGCGGGTGGCGTTTCAGGTCAGCGAGTAAACCTGCTGGGGCGAAAGGGCCGCAACGCCAATCGAGGGTTTCAGGCCTCCCCCAGAATGGCCACCACCTCGATCATCTGATCCCCCGCCGGCCTGCGCCACAGCACCTCATCCCCAGGTCCGGCGCCCAGCAGCGCCCGTCCCAGCGGCGAGCCCCAGTTGACCAGCCCGCGTACCGCGTCGGCCTGGTCCTCGCCCACCAGTTGCACCTGATGCTCCTGGTTGTCCTCATCGACGAACCGCACTCGGCTGCCGATCTGCACTTTTTCGGTGGATGTGGCGGTCGGTACCACCTGCGCACTCTGCACGCGGGCGCTGAAGTAGCGCAGGTCGCGCTCGGTATCGGCCAGCCGCTGCCGGTCGGCGCGCTCGCCCTGGGCCTGCAGTTCGCTGCGCAGCGCAGTGAGCATGGCCAGCCGCTGCTGCAACTGGGCGAGGCCGGTGGCAGTGACGTAGTTGGGCTGGTCGCTGACCCGTCGCTCCACCGGCTGGCTGGCCTGGGCGGCGGCCTGGTCTTCGTTGACGAATGCTCGGCTCATGGGCGGCCTCCTTTGTGCTGGAGACCATGGTGGCAGGTCGCAGGTTTCAATGATTGTCCGATAGCGACGTCATTTGCGGCGATAGGCGCGGGCGGCGCCCTGGTCCTTTTCCTGCTGCCAGTCGCGGTCGCGCTCGTCCCAGTAGCGTTCGCGGTACTCGCGCAGGTCTTCGTTGGACTGCATCGCGTGGCACTGGCGAAAGCCATCGTCCCAGCCGCTTTCGTACTGGCGGTTGTGCAGGTAGCGCGGGACATCCTTGCGAAAGTCGCCGGCCATCAGCCCGGCGGCCTGGCGACCGCTGCTGCAGCCGTCCTGGAAGCCGTCGGCGTAGGCGGGGGGATAGCCCTGGTTGACCATCTGTTCGTGGGTGGTTTCACACCCGGCCAGCAGCAATACGACACACAGGCCCAACCAATACCGCGACATATCCACAAGACCTTTAGCGTAATGGTGGAAAGTCTAGGTGGTGAATTGTCGGCGCGATGTCAAAACGCTGTCGAAGGATCGCGACGCGCTCCCACGAGGAAGGCCACGTTGATCAGTATTGGTACCACTTCAGCTCCAGCATCACCTCGTTCTGCGCCGTGGCCAGATGGCTGAACTGCCGGGAGGCGCTCAACCGCAGCCCAAGGTCCCGGCTGATCTCCCACTGCTGGTTCAGGCTCACGCTGCGCCGTACCTCGCCATTGGTGAAGTAATCACCCTTGGCTTCCAGCGTCAGGTTGCCCAGCGGATTGCGCCACAGCAACCCGCCATTGAACCCGGCTGCCGGCGAGATGAACTCGGCGAAGTCGTTGTGGTGCTCGACCCGCACCGTGCCCAGGGCAAAGCCCAACAGGTCGTCTCCCAGTTGCCAGGTACCGCCGGCGCCGCCGTTGACATGGCTGACCAGCACCTCATCGTCGTGTTTGCCCGGTACCCGTTCCAGGCCACCGGCAACCTGCCACGACCAGGGCTTGAGCAGCTCATTGCGCGGGGTCAGCGAGCGGATGGTGGCCAGGTCCAGGCGCTGCACCTGCCAGTCGTTGCCCTCGTACTGGCGCAGTTTGAGCTGGAGGATCTCGATCTGCGCGCCCAGCGGGAAGCCGTACAGGTTGTCGTTGAGGTCGTGATAAGCCATGCGCAGGCCGTACTCGGCGTAAGCGCGGTCCTCGCGGGTCCCGACGCCCAGTTGCCAGGTGCGCGACTGATGGCCGTCCTCGGGCAGGCCCGGGCGCTCGATCGCCAGCGGTGGCGGTGGGTTGCGGTTGATCGCCCTGAGCAGCTCGAAACTGCGCGCGGCCTGGGCCGGGTCGCGTTCCTGGCCGTTGGCCCGGTAGCGCTCCAGGCGATAGGCGGCATCCTGCACCAGCGCCTGGCGTTCACGGGGCAGGGCGGTGAAGTCGGGGCTCTGCAACTGAGCGGTATCGGCGCTGATGGCCAGCACCTGCTGTTTTTCCTCATGGTCCAGCGGCTCGGCGCGGGCCAGCAGTTCGCGCTCGCGGGAGGGGCGGTAGCGCACATCGGAGACCAACCCCGATTGCTTGACCGCCTTGACCGTGTCGGTGGGAATGGCGGTCAGCGGGAACTGCGAGGTCAGGTCCAGGCTCGGGCGCGCCACCTGCAGCAGTTCCAGCAGGCGGTAGGAGCAGTTCTCGTCGAAGAAGAAGTAGTCGAACTTGATCTGCTTGAGCTCCCACACGTGCTCGACCATGCGTCCGGTCTCCTGGGGCGTCAGGTCCAACTGGTATTCCCAAAGGTCGCGGTTTTCCAGGCTGCGGTACTCGGACAGCTTCTCCTGGTAGGGCATCATCGCGAACAGCCCGGGATAACCGCCCATCAGGCCTTTCCAGGCGTAGAGGATGCTGTTGTCGCTGCCTTCGATATAGGCGCCGAAGTTGATCGCGTAGCTCAGCAGCGTGGTGTCGTCGCGACGGGTGTTGGACTGGTCGATACGTAGCAGCGTGTGGCCGAACATCGACGACGGGCTGTTGAGATAGGCCGCCGGGAAGATCAGCGTCGCGCTGTGCGGGTCGATGGATGTGTACCAGGTCTTGAACTCCTGGCAGTCCGGGCTCGGCAGGTCGCTGAGGTTCAGCTGTTCGCGCAGCCAGCGGGTACGCGCGGGGAACACGCATTGGGCATGCTTGTCGCCCAGGCTGGCTGGGGCGTACAGGGCGGCGACGGTGGCCTGCAGCTCCTGGTCGGGATGGTGGGCGCCATCCTCGGCGAGGAAAAAGCGTTTGTCGTCCACATAGCTGCGCCAGCCGCCGAGCTTGGCGGTTTCGTAGTGGCCGAGGGCGATCCAGTAGGGCGTGGCCGCCAACTGCTGGACGCGGGCCGGGTCGAGCTGTGGCGCGGCATGAATCGGTGCGCTGACGAGCAGCGCCAGGGGAGCGAGGCGTTTGAACATGTCGGGCAACTACATCCTGATGATGCCGGAAGGTGAAGCGCCAAGCCCGCCCCGCTGCCGGGGCGGGAGGCGTGGTACTTAAGCCTCGGTGGCGTACTTGGCCAGTTGCGGGTCGCTCTTGAGCACGGCCAGGGTGTTGGAGTGGACAGTTTCGGCAGTCACGTCGGCGCTGCTGAAGATCTGCTGGAAGTGCTCGTGGGTGACGGCGGCGAAGCGCGCGCGGTCTTCAGGGGCCACACCGAGGACCACGGCATAGGTGGTCAGGGCCTCGCCCTGGCCCTGGGCCATGTCTTCGGAGAGCTCGTTCATCATGCCGTTCATGGCAAACCAGGATTTGCCGCCATAGGTGAGCGCGGCCTTGGTCGAGCAGCCGTTGGTGCCCGAGGTCATGCCGAAGGTTGCGTTGCCGGACGTGCCGTTGGTGGTGGAGGCCAGGAAGTGGGCCGGTGTGCCGCGCTGGCCCTCGAACAGCAAGTTGCCCCAGCCGCAGTTCGGGCCGCCCGGCGCTTCGGCCATGGCGTTGATCGAGACAGCGGCGAACAGAGTACCAAGAAGAATCCGTTTCATAGCGTTGTTCTCTTTCTCAAGTGACGTACCAATGGTCAGGGTTCTGGCAACGCGGTTGCCAGGGCGGGAGGATTTCCATCCCCCTGCGCAGCTTGGAGTTTAGGCACGATCCAAAGGTTGCGTTGTTTATTGCGAAAAATTGCTTGCGTGATCGGTCATGTTGGGCTGTGACATAAAGTCCCACGGAGCCTTGCCGCTGCGCGCTGGCAGCGCCAGAATGCCTTTCATCCGCCCCGCCGAAGTAAGGAAACCCAATGCCCGATCCTGTCGCCTCGCGCCTGCGTCTCGCGCCCGAAGCCCTGACCCGGCGTTTCTCCGCTGAACAGTTCGCTTTCTCCAACACCGACGACCTGGAGCCGTTTCGTGGCGTCCTGGGCCAGGAGCGTGCCGTCGAGGCCCTGCAGTTCGGCGTGGCCATGCCGCGCCCCGGTTACAACGTGTATGTGATGGGCGAGCCCGGCACGGGCCGCTTCTCGTTCGTCAAGCGTTACCTCAAGGCCGAAGGCAAGCGCCAGCACACCCCGGCCGACTGGCTGTACGTCAACAACTTCGAGGACTCCCGCGAGCCGCGCGCCCTCGAGCTGCCGTCCGGCAGCGCCCATGAGTTCATCAACGACATGAACGGGCTGATCGACAACCTGCTGGCTACCTTCCCGGCAGTGTTCGAACACCCGTCGTACCAGCAGAAGAAGAGCGCCATCGACCGCGCCTTCAACCAGCGCTACGACCGGGCGCTGGACGTGATCGAGCGGGCTTCGCTGGAAAAGGACGTGGCGCTGTACCGCGACAGCAGCAACGTCGCCTTCACCCCCATGGCCGACGGCAAGGCGCTGGACGAGGCCGAGTTTGCCCAACTGCCGGAGGAGGTGCGCGAGCGCTTCCATGAAGACATCGCCGCGCTCGAGGACCGGCTGAACGAGGAGCTGTCCAGCCTGCCGCAGTGGAAGCGTGAGTCGAGCAACCAGTTGCGCCAGCTCAATGAAGAGACCATCACCCTCGCCCTGCAGCCGCTGCTGGCGCCGCTGTCGGAGAAATACGCGGAAAACGCCGCGGTGTGCGCCTACTTGCAATCGATGCAGTTGAACCTGCTGCGCACCGTGGTCGAACAGCTGGTCGACGACAGCAAGACCGACGCCGTGGCGCGCAAGATGCTTGAAGAGCAGTACGCGCCCAACCTGGTGGTCGGCCATCCCGGCAAGGGTGGAGCGCCGGTGGTGTTCGAGCCGCACCCAACCTACGACAACCTGTTCGGCCGTATCGAATACAGCACCGACCAGGGCGCGCTGTACACCTCCTACCGCCAGCTGCGCGCGGGCGCGCTGCACCGCGCCAACGGCGGTTTCCTGATCCTGGAAGCGGAGAAGATGCTCGGCGAGCCGTTCGTCTGGGACGCCCTCAAGCGCGCCCTGCAATCGCGCAAGCTGAAGATGGAGTCGCCGCTGGGCGAACTGGGCCGCGTCGCCACCGTCAGCCTGACGCCGCAGGTGATCCCGCTCAGCGTCAAGCTGGTGATCATCGGCTCGCGCCAGCTGTACTACGCGCTGCAGGACCACGACCCGGACTTCCAGGAGATGTTCCGGGTGCTGGTGGACTTCGACGAAGACATGCCGATGGTCGACGAGAACCTGGAGCAGTTTGCCCAGCTGTTGCGCACCCGCACCAACGAAGAGGGCATGGCGCCGCTGACCAGCGACGCGGTGGCGCGCCTGGCCACCTACAGCGCGCGCCTGGCCGAGAACCAGTCGCGGCTGTCGGCGAGGATCGGCGACCTGTTCCAGCTGGTCAGCGAGGCGGACTTCATCCGCCAGCTGGCCAACGAGGCCATGACCGACGCCGGCCATATCGAGCGGGCGCTCAAGGCCAAGGCCCAGCGCACCGGGCGGGTCTCGCAGCGAGTGCTCGACGACATGCTCGCCGGGATCATCCTGATCGATACCGAAGGCGCGGCAATCGGCAAGTGCAATGGCCTGACCGTGCTCGAGGTCGGTGATTCGGCGTTCGGTATGCCAGCGCGGATTTCCGCCACGGTCTATCCGGGCGGCAGCGGCATCGTCGACATCGAGCGCGAGGTCAACCTCGGGCAGCCGATCCACTCCAAGGGGGTGATGATCCTCACCGGCTACCTGGGCAGCCGCTATGCCCAGGAGTTTCCCCTGGCGATTTCGGCGAGCATCGCCCTGGAGCAGTCCTACGGCTACGTCGATGGCGACAGCGCCTCGCTGGGCGAGGCCTGCACGTTGATCTCGGCGCTGTCGCGCACCCCGCTCAAGCAGTGCTTCGCCATCACCGGCTCGATCAACCAGTTCGGCGAGGTGCAGGCGGTCGGCGGGGTCAACGAGAAGATCGAAGGCTTCTTCCGCCTCTGCGAGGCCCGTGGCCTGACCGGCGAACAGGGTGTGATCATCCCGCGGGCCAACGTCGCCACGCTGATGCTCGACGAGCGGGTGGTGCAGGCGGTCGAGGCCGGGCGCTTCCACGTCTACGCCGTCAGCCAGGCCGACGAGGCGCTGAGCCTGCTGGTCGGCGAGGAAGCCGGCGCGGTCGACGACAAGGGCGAGTTTGCCGAGGGCAGCGTCAACGCCCGGGTAGTCGAGCGCCTGCGGGTAATCGCCGAGATGATCAGCGAGGAAGAGATCAAGGAGGCCGAGAAGGAGCGTATGGAGGAGGTCATCGCCCAGGCCAAGCCTGCCTGAGTCAAGAAACCGGCGCTGGCGGCCATGTGCTACCGTTCAGCGCCGGTTTTCCAACTTTTTACTCAGGTCGGCTAAAGTGGAACTTAAGGACGTTGTCAGGGTTCAGGATGGAAACAGCCTGAGGGTTTCAGGCTGAACAGGGCTTTACAGAGGGGACGCCGCCATGCGCAACCTCAGCCTCACCCGCCAGTGCCTGGGCCTGGTGACCCGCATCGAATGCAGTATCCGTCCGCTGGCCGGGGACAACGGCATGTGGACCTTGCTGTTCGCCGCCGGCATGGCCGGTGAACAACCCTCGGCGATCAAGGCCCAGGGCCCGTTCCACGGGCCGATGGTGGCCGAGTCGGTGATGAACGCCATCGTCGACAGCCTCACCCTTCATGGCTATCAGGTCGCGGAAGACCCGCAGATCTGGTGCCTGCACCTGCAGGCGCAGTTGCGCCGGATCAACGGTGAGCGGTGCCGCAATCTTGGGGACTATCAGTTCCATCCGGAAACCTGAGCGTTTTTCCTGTGGAACCAGGTTCCCGTGGGAGCGGGCTTGCCCCGCGATAAAGTCCCGGCCTGGCCATTGTGACAGGGCGGCTGGCGTCATCGCGGGGCAAGCCCGCTCCCACGAAGTCGCCTCCACGAAGTCGCCTCCACAAAGTCTGCTCGCACGATGCACTGCGGCAACCAGCCGCAGGCTTTTGCTGTCACAGGTGGCTGGCTATACTCGCGATCGCTTTTCCAGTCACTTCACGAGTCTCCCTACTGTCCATGGAACGTATCCTCGAAAACGCGATGTATGCCTCGCGCTGGCTGCTCGCCCCAATCTACTTCGGCCTCTCGCTGGGCCTGCTGGCACTGGCCCTGAAGTTCTTCCAGGAAATCATCCATGTCCTGCCCAACGTCTTCACCCTCGCCGAGGCCGACCTGATCCTGGTGATCCTGTCGCTGATCGACATGTCGCTGGTCGGCGGCCTGCTGGTGATGGTGATGATCTCCGGCTACGAGAACTTCGTCTCGCAACTGGATATCGACGAGAGCAAGGAAAAGCTCAACTGGCTGGGCAAGATGGATTCCTCGTCGCTGAAGATGAAGGTCGCCGCGTCCATCGTCGCCATTTCCTCGATTCACTTGCTGCGGGTGTTCATGGATGCGCAGAACATCTCCACCGACTACCTGATGTGGTACGTGATCATCCACATGACCTTCGTCATCTCGGCATTCGTCATGGGTTACCTGGATCGCATTACCAAACACTGATTCGTTTGGGCGCTATCGCGGGGCAAGCCCGCTCCCACGCAGGCCTTGAAGGTTGCGTGGGGGGCGGGCTTGCCCCGCGATCTTTCTGACCAGCGGCAGCTTGTGCTTTCGCCGTGTCCGTACAAAAAATGAGCACTCATGCGTGGTTCCCGCAGCGAGGTACGCCCATGAACCTGCATCAGCTCAATACCGAGGCCAGGGCTGGCCATGTCGACGAACTCAACCTGATCGCCATCGAAGGCGGTGATTACCTGCTCGAGGCCCGGGTCAAGGGCCGTGCCCATCCGCTGGACGATACGCGTGGCAAGCGCTTGCGCGTGCACTCGGTCGAGGACGCCCGCTTGCTCCTGCAATCGATTCCCCTGTTGTCGATGAACCTGGTGCACTGGTCCGTGCAGGATGAGATGTGCGGCCTGGGCCTGCACCCGGAAGAAGACCTCAAGGTCCCGATTTCCCAGCGTTCGGCCTGGTAGCTGCTTCGCGCGGCACCAGTGTGCTAGGCTGCTCGCCCTTTTCATTAGGGCGCGGATGCAGTGCGCCCTTAAGCGGAGCAAGCCAATGTCCGAACTCAACCTGTCCACCGACGAATCCCGCGTCAGCTACGGCATCGGCCGCCAGCTGGGCGGCCAGCTGCGTGACAACCCGCCACCAGGCGTCAACCTGAACGCCATCGTTGCCGGCCTGACCGACGCCTTCAACGGCGCCGACAGCCGCGTCAGCGAACAAGACCTGTCGGCCGCTTTCAAGGTCATCCGCGAAGTGATGCAGGCCGAAGCCGCTGCCAAGGCCGAAGCCGCCGCTGCCGCCGGCAAGGAATTCCTGGCTGAAAACGCCAAGCGTGAAGGCATCGTGACCCTGGCCTCGGGCCTGCAGTACGAAGTGCTGACCGCAGGTGAGGGCGCCAAGCCGTCCCGCGAAGACAACGTGCGCACCCACTACCACGGTACCCTGATCGACGGCACCGTGTTCGACAGCTCCTACGATCGCGGCCAGCCGGCCGAATTCCCGGTCGGTGGCGTGATCGCCGGCTGGACCGAGGCCCTGCAACTGATGAGCGCCGGCAGCAAATGGCGCCTGTACGTGCCGAGCGAGCTGGCCTACGGCGCCCAGGGCGTCGGCAGCATCCCGCCGCACAGCACCCTGGTGTTCGACGTCGAGCTGCTCGACGTTCTGTAATGCCTGATCGCGGGGCAAGCCCGCTCCCACTGGTGCTCTGCTACCTCGTGGGAGCGGGCTTGCCCCGCGATGCGTTTCAGTTCCAATCCGTTCCCCCCGGGCGCAACGCCCGCGCGTAGCAGAACAGAAACAGATTCCTCACCAGCTCCTTTAGCACCCCGGGTTCACTCGAATTCAGCCCCGTGAGGTCCAGGTCACCCTGGTCACGCAGTTCGTCGAGCGCGTCTTCCTCGAGCACGGCGCACACTTCGCCGGTTTCGCGATGCAGGATGCGCAGGTAGGGGTGGGGGCGGTCGAGCCAGGCGTCGATCAGATAGGTCATGGCTACTCTCCTTGGATAGCGTTTCCAATGAGAATAATTCTTATTATCAAAATAGCAAGTGACTATTGGAAGAATTCTTCCGAATGGTGCAGGCGATCCTGTTGCAGGATCTGTCAGGGCCGCCCGTTGGGCAGCCCTGGGGGGCAGGCGATCAGACCTTGCGCACGAACTCGGACTTGAGCTTCATCGCGCCGATGCCGTCGATCTTGCAGTCGATGTCGTGGTCGCCGTCGCACAGGCGGATGTTCTTGACCTTGGTGCCGACCTTGACCACCAGGGACGACCCCTTGACCTTGAGGTCCTTGATCACGGTGACGGTGTCGCCGTCCTGCAGGACATTGCCGACCGAATCCTTCTTCACCACGTCGTCGCTGGCGGCTTCGGCTTCGCCGCTGGCCGACCACTCGTGGGCGCATTCGGGGCAGATCAGTTGAGTGCCATCCTCATAGGTGTATTCGGAGTTGCATTTGGGGCAGGGTGGCAGAGTGCTCACGGCGTTTCCTTTCAAGTACAGGCGGGTAAAGGCGCACATTGTATAGGGTTTAGTGATTTCCTGCACAAACGCATCGCGGGGCAAGCCCGCTCCCACGCCATGATGTGTGCTGGCGTGGGAGCGGGCTTGCCCCGCGATGAGGGTGTTGCGATGAATCAGTGGGTACGCGCGACCGCGAACTCGCTCAGCTCGACCAGGGCATCCCGGTACTCGCTGGCCGGCAGCACTTCCAGGCAGGCGATGGCGCGGGCGACGTAGTCGCGGGCCATCTGCGCGGTGTAGTCCAGGGCGCCGGACGCCTCGACGGCGATGCGGATCTGCTCGAGGTCTTCCAGGCCACCCTTCTGGATCGCCTGGCGCACCAGCGCGGCCTGCTCCGGGGTGCCTTCGCGCATGGTGTAGATCAGCGGCAGGGTCGGCTTGCCTTCGGCCAGGTCGTCACCGACGTTCTTGCCCAGGGTCTCGGAGTCGCCCTTGTAGTCCAGCAGGTCGTCGACCAGCTGGAAGGCCACGCCCAGGTGGTCGCCGAAGGTGCGCAGGGCTTCGCGCTGCTCGTCGCTGGCCTGGGCGAGGGCGGCGGCGCTGTGGGTCGAGGCCTCGAACAGCATGGCGGTCTTGCCGCGGATGACGTCCATGTAAACCTCTTCGGTGGTGCTGGCGTCGCGCACGCGCGACAGCTGCAGTACCTCGCCCTCGGCGATCACCCGGGTGGCCTTGGACAGGATCTGCATGACCGGCATCGAGCCCAGCTCGACCATCATCTCGAACGAACGCGAATAGAGGAAGTCGCCCACCAGCACGCTCGGCGCGTTGCCCCACAGGGCGTTGGCGGTGGAGCGGCCACGGCGCATGCCGGACATGTCGACCACGTCGTCGTGCAGCAGGGTGGCGGTGTGCAGGAACTCGATGGTCGCCGCCAGCAGACGCAGGTCGTCGCCTTCGCGGCCCAGGGCCTTGCCGCACAGCAGCACCAGCAGGGGACGCAGGCGCTTGCCGCCAGCGGACGTGATATAGTCACCGATCTTCGATACCAGCGGGACGCGCGAGGTCAGCTGCTTCTTGATGATCTCGTCGACGGCGCTGAAATCGTCAGCTACCGCGCGGTAGAAGGATTGGGGTTGCATCGGCTGCTCCATTGAGGTTGCGCGGCATGCTAGGTCGCAGGTACCGGTGTGTCAAGGCGCGCTGCCCGTGGCCCCGGGCCGGCACTTGCAAGCATTTATAGGGTTGCGTACAATCGCGCACCCTAACTTTCCTGGGCAGCACCTGCCTTACGCAATTGCACCGGGCCGTTCCAGCCCTGTGCAGCCATGCCAGCCAATACTCATCATATAAAGCGCTGGGTGAGCAGGATTATCGGAGAAATACCATGTCTTACGCAGTAATCGTTACCGGCGGCAAGCAGTACAAAGTCGCTGAAGGTGAATTCCTCAAGATCGAAAAACTGGAAGTCGCCACTGGCGAATCCGTGACCTTCGATCGCGTTCTGCTGGTCGCCAACGGTGAAGAAGTCACCATCGGCGCTCCAGTTGTTGCTGGCGCTAAAGTAGTGGCCGAAGTCGTTTCGCAAGGCCGCCACGACAAGGTTCGCATCATCAAGTTCCGTCGTCGTAAGCACCACATGAAGCGCATGGGCCACCGCCAGTGGTTCACCGAAATCAAAATCACCGGTATCCAGGCTTAATCGCCCCGATCCCCTGAATTTATTGGAGAATTGAACCATGGCTCACAAGAAGGCTGGTGGTAGTACTCGTAACGGTCGCGACTCAGAATCTAAACGCCTTGGCGTGAAGATGTATGGCGGCCAGGTGATCAAGCCGGGCAACATCATCGTCCGTCAGCGCGGCACCGAATTCCACGCTGGCTACGGCGTTGGCATGGGCAAGGATCACACCCTGTTCGCCAAGATCGAAGGCGTGATCAAGTTCGAGAAGAAAGGCGAGTTCATGCGCCGTTACGTGAGCATCGTCGCCGCTTAATCGCGACGTCGCTCCAGAAGCCCCGTCATGCGACGGGGCTTTTTCGTTTGTGGTGAGCCTCTTGCAAAGCTGTTTGAATGGGCTGCCGGCGTTGGTTTCTGGTTCGTACGGGGCCGCCGCGCTCATCTTCGCAAGAGCCTCATGGTTTTCTGGTTTTCGACTCGTCATCCGACGAGAGGCGGTTTTGAATGAAGTTTGTAGACGAAGTATCGATCCGGGTTAAGGCCGGTGACGGCGGCAACGGTTGCATGAGCTTCCGCCGCGAGAAGTTCATCGAGAACGGCGGTCCCAACGGCGGTGACGGCGGCGATGGCGGCTCGGTGTACATGGTGGCCGACGAGAACCTCAATACCCTCGTCGACTACCGCTACACCCGTCACCACGAAGCCCAGCGCGGCTCCAACGGCGGCAGCACAGACTGCACCGGCAAGAAGGGTGACGACCTGTTCCTGCGCGTGCCGGTGGGCACCACCGTGATCGACGCAGCCACCCAGGAAGTCATCGGTGACCTGGTCACCCCGGGGCAGAAGCTGATGGTCGCCCAGGGCGGCTGGCACGGCCTGGGCAACACCCGCTTCAAGTCCAGCACCAACCGTGCGCCGCGCCAGACTACCCCGGGCAAGCCCGGCGATCAGCGCGACCTGAAGATGGAAATGAAGGTCCTGGCCGACGTCGGCCTGCTGGGCCTGCCGAACGCCGGCAAGAGCACCTTCATCCGTTCGGTCTCGGCCGCCAAGCCGAAAGTCGCCGACTACCCGTTCACCACCCTGGTGCCGAACCTGGGCGTGGTCAGCGTCGACCGCTGGAAGAGCTTCGTCATCGCCGACATCCCCGGCCTGATCGAAGGCGCCTCCGAAGGCGCCGGCCTGGGTATCCGCTTCCTCAAGCACCTGGCCCGTACCCGCGTGCTGCTGCACCTGGTCGACCTGGCGCCGCTGGACGGCAGCAGCCCGGCCGATGCCGCCGAGATCATCATCAACGAGCTGGCGCAGTTCAGCCCGGCGCTGGTCGACCGTGAACGCTGGCTGGTGCTGAACAAGGCCGACATGATCATGGACGACGAGCGTGACGAGCGCGTCAAGGAAGTGGTCGAGCGCCTGAACTGGGAGGGCCCGGTCTATGTGATCTCGGCCATCGCCAAGCAGGGCACCGAGAAGCTCAGCCACGACCTGATGCGCTACCTCGAGGACCGTGCCGACCGTATGGCCAACGACCCGGCCTACGCCGAGGAACTGGCCGAGCTCGACCAGCGCATTGAGGACGAGGCCCGCGCCCAGCTGCAGGCCCTGGACGATGCCCGCACCCTGCGCCGCACCGGTGTCAAGAGCGTGCACGACATCGGCGACGATGACGACTGGGATGATTTCGAGGACGACGAAGACGGCCCGGAAATCATTTACGTGCGCGACTGATCGGTTGCAGTACACTAAACGCCGCTCTCTGGAGCGGCGTTTTTGTATCCACGGTATCTACAGATTCGACATAGGTTGGAAGAGAAGATGCGAAGCAAGGTGACTGGCGCCAGGCGCTGGGTCGTGAAGATCGGTAGCGCGCTGCTGACCGCCGATGGCAAGGGCCTCGATCGCGGCGCCATGGCGGTATGGGTCGAGCAGATGGTGGCCCTGCGCGAAGCGGGCGTGGAACTGGTGCTGGTCTCTTCCGGAGCCGTGGCCGCCGGCATGAGCCAGCTGGGCTGGACCTCGCGACCGAGCGCGATGAACGAGCTGCAGGCCGCCGCCTCGATCGGCCAGATGCGCCTGGTGCAGGCCTGGGAGTCGAGCTTCGGCGAGCACGGCAAGCACACCGCGCAGATCTTGCTGACCCACGACGACCTCTCCGACCGCAAGCGTTACCTCAACGCCCGCAGCACCCTGCGCACCCTGGTCGACCTGGGCGTGGTGCCGGTGATCAACGAGAACGACACCGTGGTCACCGACGAGATCCGCTTCGGCGACAACGACACCCTGGCTGCGCTGGTGGCCAACCTGGTGGAAGCCGACCTGCTGGTGATCCTCACCGACCGCGACGGCATGTTCGACGCCGACCCGCGCAACAACCCCGAAGCCCAGCTGATCTACGAAGCCCGTGCCGACGATCCGTCGCTGGATGCCGTGGCCGGCGGCACCGGCGGTGCCCTGGGCCGCGGCGGCATGCAGACCAAGCTGCGCGCCGCGCGCCTGGCCGCCCGTTCCGGTGCCCATACCATCATCATCGGTGGCCGTATCGAGCGCGTGCTGGATCGCCTCAAGGCTGGTGAACGCCTGGGCACCCTGCTTTCGCCCGAGCGCGGTATGCTCGCCGCGCGCAAGCAGTGGCTGGCCGGCCACCTGCAGACCCGTGGCACCCTGGTGCTCGACGACGGCGCCGTGAAGGCCTTGCGCGAATCGAACAAGAGCCTGCTGCCGGTGGGCGTGAAGACCGTGCAGGGCAGCTTCCGTCGCGGCGAGATGGTGGTCTGCGTCGGCCCCGACGGCCTGGAAGTGGCCCGTGGCCTGGCCAACTACAGCGCCCTGGAGGCGCAGAAGATCATCGGCCAGCCGTCCGACGCCATCGAGAGCCTGCTGGGCTACAGCGCCGAGCCTGAGCTGGTGCACCGCGACAACCTGGTCCTGGTCTGAAGGAGATCACCGTGCTGAAAAGGATGTTTGCCGTGGCGGCGATGCTGCTGCCGATGCTGGCCGGGGCCGAGGAGATCGGCCAGGTGTCCACTGTGTTCAAGTTCGTCGGGCCCAACGACCGTATCGTGGTCGAGGCGTTCGATGATCCGAAGGTCGACGGCGTGACCTGCTACCTGTCGCGGGCCAAGACTGGCGGTATCAAGGGGGGCTTGGGGTTGGCCGAGGACCGTGCCGAGGCGTCGATCGCCTGCCGTCAGGTCGGGCCGATCCACTTCAAGGGTGACTTGAAGGATGGCGAGGAAGTGTTCAAGGAGCGCACGTCGCTGGTGTTCAAGACCATGCAGGTGGTGCGTTTTCTCGACAAGAAGCGCAATACGCTGGTGTACCTGGTGTACAGCGATCGCCTGATCGAAGGCAGCCCGCAAAATGCGGTAACGGCGATTCCGATTGTGCCTTGGGCGCAGCAGTAATACCCGGTTGAAATGATCGCGGGGCAAGCCCGCTCCCACGCCATGAGTGCTTGGCGTGGGAGCGGGCTTGCCCCGCGATGCTTTCTGCTGTCTGAATCAGGCCAGTTCCTCGGCCTCATCCTCACGCACGATCGCCTTCACCTCGTCGCGACGGCTGATGTACTTCCAGTCCGCTTCGTCGATGTAGATGCCATTCGGCCCGCTGCCGCCTTCCAGGTCGATCGCCACCCGGGCCGACACCTGCGGCTTCACGCTCGCCAGGATCGGCACGAAGCCCAGCTGCTGGCTGGTCTCCAGCAACGCCGCCTGGTTGCGTTCGTCGATGTCCGCCGCCTCGTCGAGGTAGTACGGCAGGCGAATGCGCCCGGCCAGGTCGCGGTCCATCAGGTGCAGCAACAGGTACATGTTGGTCAGCGCCTTGATGGTCATGGTGGTGCCGTTGGACGCGGCGCCGTCGATGTCGGCGTGGATCACCGGCTGGCCGTTGATCTTGGTGATCTCGAAGGCCAGTTCGAACAGGTCCTTCAGGCCCAGCTGGTTGTGGTTGGCCGCCACCAGCCGCGCCAGGTACTCCTTGGCCTCTTCGTTCTTGTGATCCTGTTCGGCGCTTTGCGTCAGGTCGAACACCGACAGGGTTTCGCCTTCTTCGTACTGGCCGGCGCTGTGGATGATCTGGTCGATGTGCCGGAGCGCTTCCTTGTTCGGTGCCAGCACCACGCGGAAGCTCTCCAGGTTGGACACCTGGCGCTTGTTGATCTCGCGGTTGAACAGCGCCAGCTGGTGCTCGAGGCTGTCGTAGTCGCTGCGGATGTTGCGCAGGGTCCGGGCGATGTCGGTGACTGCGGCGCGGCGGGCCTTGGCCAGGGTCAGCGCTTCCTCGGTGCGGTGCGAGTAGGCGTTGATCAACAGCTGCAGGCGGCGCTCCATGTCGTCCTCGCTGTCGAACTTGGCCACGCCTTTGAGGCGCACCTGGGCGTACAGCGCCTCGATCTGGTTGTCCACGCGCTGCAGCGCCTGCCAGCTGTCCTGGTAGTCGTTGAGCAGCGGCAGCAGGTTGTCCATGGAGTCGTCGATGGCTTCCATGAACGGCGTGCCGAACGGCAGGTCGGCCGGCAGCAACTGGCGGCGGCGCAGGGCGTCTTCGAGGGTGCGCTGCTTGGCTTCGAGGTCGGCGATCTGCCGACCCACCAGCTGCAGCTTGGCCGACAGCTGCTGGACGCGCTCGGTGAAGGCGTCGCTGGAGCGCTTGAGCTCATCCTGGGCGGCTTCCAGCTGGCCCAGTTGCTCCATCTTCTCCGGCTCTTCGGCGGCCAGGGTCTCGGTGCGGCGGAAGTCTTCCAGGGCCTTCTGCGCATCCAGCACCTGCTGGTACAGGGCCTCGGTCTGCGCCTTGCTGGCGGCGCGGTCGAGGGCCACGGCCTGCTGGGTCTTGAGCTGCTTGAGTTCTTTTTCCAGGCGCTCCTTCTGGTCGCGCAGGGCGGCGCGGTCGGCCAGGGCCTGCAGCGCGGGTGGGTCGATGTGCGAGATGTCGATGGACAGGCCCGGCACTTCGAAGCGTTCGCCCTTGAAGCGGTCGAGCACGCCTTCGAGGGTCTTCACCCACACATCGCTGTCGTCCAGCTCGATGCCACGGTCGCCCAGCGGCAGGCTGAACAGCGCGCCGTTGAACAGGCGCATCAGGCGGTCGACGTCCTGCTGCGAGAACTCTTCGCGCAGGCGGGCATAGCTGTTGTTGTCGGCGTGGTCGAGTTGCTGCTTGACCGCCTTGACGCGTTTTTCCAGGTCGCGCACGCGCTCGTCGAGGTCTTCGGCGGAGAACTGGCGCGACTGGGCCAGGGCACCGGCCAGTTCGTCGTGGGCATCCTTGGCGGCCAGCAGCTGCTGTTCCAGCACCTTGACGTCGGTGACCAGGGCGAAGCGGTGCTTGAGCACCGACAGCTCACCCAGCCAGCGCTGGATACCGGTGATCTCCCGTTCCAGGCGCATCAGCTCCTGGGTGCCGCCGCGCTGGTCGTTCTGCAGGCGGTCCTGCTCGCCACGGTAGTGCTCGGCCTGGATGGTCAGCTCTTCCTTGCGCGCCATGGCGTATTCCTGCCAGGTGCCCAGCAGGTTGTCGAGCAAGGGCGAGATGCGGTGCAGCTTGCCGCGCAGGATGTCGCGCTGGGCCACGCCGCCGGCCAGGGCCTCGACCAGCGGGCCTGCGGCCACCAGGGCGTTGTAGTCGCCCTCCATGCGGCGCACGTCGCGGAAGGCCTCTTCGCAGGCGGCGATGTAGTCGACGCTGCCCGAGCGCAGGCTGTGCTCGAAGGCATCGAGGAACAGCTGCTTGAGCTTGGCGGCGGTGATCTCGCGCATGTGCAGCAGGTTGATGAACAGCGCGCGGAAGGTCTTAAGGCTCTGCTCGCTGGTCGAGCGCAGCGGGATCAGGGTCAGGTCCAGCGGCACCGAGGTGTGGCCGCCGACCAGCAGCCGGCGCAGTTCATCCGGCTTGAGCTCGTAGGCTTTCAGGCCATGGCGCTCGAGGTTGGTGAACAGCTCCTTCTGGCGCAGGCAGGTGTCGTCTTTCTGGTAGTGGGCCAGGTCCAGCTCGCCCTGGTAGGCGAAGAACTGGTGGCCGAAGCCGCCGCCCGGGCCGCGGCCGACCACGCCGATCACGTGCGGGCCGTGGGGCAGGTTCAGCTCGGTGAGGATGTAGCTGGTGTCGCTGGCGAAGTAGAAGCGGCGCGACTGCTCCAGGCTGTACTTGCCGAAGCTCATGTCGGACATGCGCGCCAGGATCGGGAACTGCAGGGCGTTGATCGACGCCGATTTACCCAGGTTGTTGGCGCCATAGACCGACAGCGGGTGCTCCAGGGGGAACAGGCCGAGGCTGTAGCCGGCAGTGTTGAGCAGTGCGAAGCGGCGGATGCCGTAGCGTTCCTGGCTCATGCGTCAATCTCCTGTTGCTCTTCGCGGATCGCCCGGGCCAGGGCATCCTCTTCGCTTTCCTCGCCATCGAACGGGGTGAGGTCGAGCGGGTCGTCGGTGCGGTTGAGTTCTTCGGGCGTCTCTTCCACCACCAGCACGGGCACCGGCAGCGGCAGGTCGCTGTGCAGGGTGGCGGCCAGGTCGCGGTCCTGCTGGACTGACAGGCAGACATCGAGGAAGCGGTGCATCGGCGGCATGAAGCGATAGATGCCGCCTTCCTCGAAGGCGAAGCCCAGCTGGGTCATGCGGCGCATGATCTTTTCTTCGAGCTCGTCGACGGTCTGCACTTCGGCCTGCAGGAACAGGTCGCGGTACTTGTCCAGCAGCGACGGCAGTTCGTCGCGGCCGATGCTGCCGCCGTCGAGCACGGCCATCGGGTCGCGGCCCTGGTCGGCCAGGTGCTCGACCAGGATGAAGGTGAACAGCGACAGGCGCTGGGCGGTCTTGTTGACCTGCGCGGCGGCCTGCTCGGGGACGAAGTAGTAGAAGCCGCGGGTGTCGCAGACCAGCTCGAAGCCCAGGGCCTTGAACAGGGTGCGGTACTGGTCCTGGAAGTTCGACAGCTGGGCGTACAGCTCCGGATCGCGGCGGCTGATATGGAAGCCCTTGAACAGCTCGCGGAAGATCGGCGCGAGCTGGGACAGTTCGGAAAGATCAAGATGCATGGACGGGGCTCGCGGTGGATTCGGTCGGGGTCGCCGGCTTGTTGTCGCGGCTGGAGGTCAGGGCGAAGGAGCGCAGGCTGACCAGGTGTTCGCGGGTGAGGTATTGCTGGCGATCGAGGCGCTCGCGGCTGAAGCGCTTCTCGCGCGACAGGCGCGAGAACCAGTACAGCAGTTCGTCGGTGGCGCCCTCGGGCTCCTGCTCCAGCAGCCAGACCATCAGGTCCGGCAGCGGCAGGGCGTCCTCGCAGCGTTCGAGCATCTCTTTGACCGTGCGCGGGGCACGGGGCAGCGGGCCCTTTTGCGTCTTGTGCGCCTTGGGGAAACGCGCAGGCTTGGGCTCGAAGCGGGCCAGGGCGTAGACGTACGCCTCGACCTGGCTGGCGCTGCCGAGGAAGGTGCTCTGCGGACGGGTGAACAGCGGCATGGCGGCCTGCGGCACGGCGTCGATGCCCTTCTTGCGGATCACCGACAAGGCCAGGGCAGCGCCACGGGTCACGGCATTGTGCCGGCGCGCTTCTTCACGCAGCGGCAGCAGCAGTTCGCGGGCGTGACGCAGGGTCAGCTGGGCGCTGGTCTGCATTTCGAGAATGCGCGCATGGGTGCGCAGCAGCATGTCGTCGTCGACCAGGTGGCCGAGGCGCGCCTGCTCGCCCAAAAGGCGCAGCAGCACGGTCTCGACCTTGCGCACGCCCTGCTCGAAGGCGCCGTCGGCATTGACCAGCTGGATCATCGGCTCGACGTACTCGTCCCAGGTCGCCAGTACTTCGGCGTAGCGCTGGCGCAGGGGGATCTGCCGGTTGCTGGTCTTGGCCCGCTCGGCCACGGCCACCAGCGCCTGCTCGTCGTTGTCGAGCTTCTTCAGCACGTCGCGCACGCGCATGTCGAGCAGGCGCAACTGGCGCGCCAGGTCGTCGCTGTCGCGGTTGTCGAAGGCGTCCTGGATATGCCCGGCCAGGCGTTCCAGGTGGCGCAGGTAGGCCTCGATCTCCAGGCACAGGCCCAGCCGGTGTTCGCGGCGCAGGTAGGCGAGGAAGTCGTGGATCTGCGCGTTGAGCTCGAATCGGTTCGGGCTCTTGGCCACCGGGACCAGGATGTCCAGGCGGATCCACACGTCGAGCAGCTGGGTGATGTCCTGCGGTGTGCTTTCCACCTGCTGGCGGGCCAGCTGCTGGCGCAGCTCGACCAGGCTCAGGGTGCCCTGGTCGAAGCGCTCGCACAGCGGCTCGATCAGGGCCCAGTGTTCGGCTAGGGCGCGCAGGACGCGCTTGGGTTCGATCATTGGCGGGTCGACTCGTTGCCAAATAAAAGGGGCGATTGTACTGCATCCAAGGGGGAGGATTTCACCCCTTGGTCTGTTATGGGGATAACCCTGATGCTCAAAGGGGGATTCACCCCGTCGGAGCGGGCTTGGCCCGCGCTGGCTGACAATCTGTTGCGGCGCATCCTGGGCAACGGCGTTAGAATGCTCGCCTGATTTCGTCCACCGGATACCCGCGCCTTGCTGATCGAGTCCCGCCGCCGTGCCTACCTGTCCGCCATGCAAGTGGTGCACTGGCTGCCGCGCGCCGAACTGCCGTTCGCCGCGCCGTCGCGGCCGGAGCTGCTGTTGCCGGTGGCGCCGGTCGAGGACGTTGGCTTCGAGGTGCGTCCAGCCGCCCCCACGCCTGCGCCGGGCGCCACCCCGACGGCGCCCCAGGCGCGCGCCGAGCGGCCGAAGATCGAAATCCCGCGCCCGGGCAGCGTGCCGAAACCGGCCGCCAAGCCGGTCGAGGCCGAGCAGGAGGCCCCCGCGCCACGCCCGGCGCCGGTGCCGCCACCGCGCTTCGCCCTGCAGTTGCTGCGCGCCGGCAGTTGCCTGCTGCTGGTCGAGCTGGCAACCGGCCAGCCGTTCCAGAGCCGCGACCCGTCCTACCTGCTGCTCAAGGACATGCTGCGTGCCGCCGGCCTGCCGGATGCGCCGCAGATAATCGGCGAGCCGGTGCGCTGGCCGCTGCTGATGCGCGGCAACATGGACCAGGGCCCGGACGCCGCCCGCGACTTCGTCCAGGGTTTCATCGCCGCGCGCCTGGAAGAGGCGCCGTGCACCTGCTTGTGGCTGTTTGGCCTGCCGGCCATCCGCTTCGCCGGCCAGGCCGATGCCCAAGCCTACTACCAAGAACTTGAGGTCGACCTGCTCGGCAACGCCTGGGCCTTGCCCGGCCTTGAACTGTTGATGGACGAGCCGCAACGCAAGGCGGACGTCTGGAAAGCCATGCGCCGGCTGATGGCGCGCTGGAAGAGCGTTGAATGAGTGACTCGATCAGTTTCCGCCCGGCAACCGAGGCGGATCTGGATGCCCTGCTTAAGATCGAATATGCCGCCTTCAGCCACCCCTGGACCCGCGGCATCTTCCTGGATGCGCTGAAGTCCTACGAAGTGTGGCTGATGTTCGTTGGCCAGCAGCAGGTCGGCCATGGCGTGATCAACGTGATCATCGACGAGGCGCACCTGCTCAACATCACCGTCAAGCCTGAGAACCAGGGCTGCGGGCTGGGCCTGCGCCTGCTCGAGCACCTGATGGCGCGGGCCTACCAGCTCAATGGCCGCGAGTGTTTCCTCGAAGTGCGCGCCAGCAACCAGTCGGCCTATCGCCTGTATGAGCGCTATGGGTTCAACGAGATTGGCCGGCGCCGTGACTACTACCCGGTGGCGGGTGGGCGGGAAGACGCACTGGTGATGGCCTGTACGTTGCTCGAAGACTGAGCGCTATGCCCTGTAGGGGATAATCCAGCCCTTCAGGATGCGCTGTCGTGCAGGGAACTATCCCTTGCGGGAGCGGCCTCGTGCCGTGAAAGGGCCGCTCCTGCAGGGATCGCGTGAGCAGTCGGCTCAGATCTGCGGGTGTTCCACTTCGATCGGCTTGCGCAGATCTCGCAGGCTGCGCGTCACCGTCCCGGTATTGCACTTGGCCGCCGCCTGCTCCGGCGTCATGTCACGGATTGTGCGGTAGAACAGCTCGCAGGTCTGCTTCTTCTGGGTTACCTGCCACTTGCTGGTGCAGGCCTGCAGGGTGAGCTTGGCGTCGGCCTGCGGGTTGCGTCCCATGCCGGCCTGCCAGCAGGCGGCGGAGAGGTCCTGGCCCATCATCTTCAGGCCTGCGGCGTCGGCCTTGTCCTGGTCGCCGTCGTAGCTTTTCGGATCGGCCGCGTACCAGATCGCGCTCGGGTGGTTGGCGCCGAGCACGGGTACCTTGGCGCCGCCCGGCTCGGGCGTGATGCTGACCAGCCCCAGCACGTTGACCTTCGGCCCGTACTGCTGCTGGATCCAGCTGCGCACCGGCGCGCCGAAGGCGACCATCGGCAGGGCACCCTTGCCGTCATGGGTGAGGGCGACTTCCTTGACCATGCGCACCTGATAGTCGTTGAAGTAGCTGTAGACCCCCTCCAGGTCCTTGCCCGCGCTGGCGGGCGCGGCGATCGGGGCGATGTCGACGATGGTCTGGTAGGCCGGGGTCTGGGTGGCCTCGACACCGTTGAAGGTCAGAAGCGCGGCCCAGCGGTCGGTGGTGTTTGACTTCAGGTAGTCCTGGTAGCGGGTCAGCGAGTAGTCCGGCGGGAAGTGCAGCAGCTCGATACTGCGGCGGTTCTCCAAGGCCATTCCCAGGGGCAGGAACAGGTACCAGCTGTAGTCCCAGCCGCCTTTCTGGTTGAGGCGGGTGGCGCCCTGGTAGGCCAGCTCGCCGCTGTCGAGCAGCTTGCGCAAGGGTTCGGTATAGCTGGCCGGCACGCCGGTGATGCTGGCATGCAGCTTGTCGTTGTCGCGGTTCACCGTGACCTTGGCGTTGGCGTAGCCATCGCGTTGCACGCTCTGGGTGAGGTAGTGCTCGACCGTCTGTTCGAGTGTCCAGTCGCGGTAGCAGATCACGTTGCAGTTGTTGGGGTAGGCGAACAAGCGGGTGACCCGTTGGGCATCGCCCAGGTCGATCTGCGCGTCGGCCATGGCCAGGCCGCTGAAGGTGAGGGCGGCCAGGCCCGATACCGCAATCTTGTGCATGCTTAACTCCTTGTCAGTGGCCGCCGGGACGGCGGGCGCGTCCATGGTGGATGAAGAGGTGGGGCAATGAAAAGCGCCAGGACATGGCTATTGGCTAGCGCGCTGGTCGGGCTGGGTGCGGTCCAGGCCGATGAACGCGATGTGTGGATGTTCGCCCAATGGGCCGGGGATCACGAGAACCGCAAGTTTCGTGAAATGCTGGTGGAGGCCCGGCTATATGGCGTGGTGCCGATCCATCAGTTGCTGCGCTCGGCCTCGGACTGGCGCCTGTGCCAGGCCTCGCCCTTCGCGGTGCCGCCGGCGAGCCACTGGCCGGCGGTGCGCTCGACGCTGGCCTTGATCCAGACCCTGGACCGCCAGGGCATCCTGCCTCAGTTCGAAGTGGTGTCGGCCTACCGCGATCCCAGGCTCAATGCCTGTGCCGGCGGCGCGCCGAGCAGTGCGCACATGCGCGCCTTCGCCGTCGACCTGCTGCTACCGCGCGGGGTCGACCCGAGCCCGCTGTGCCGCTTCTGGCAGCAGCACGGCCAGGCCTGGAACATGGGCCTTGGCCGTTACCCCTCGGGGCGCATCCATATCGACACGGCCGGCTATCGCACCTGGGGCGGTGACGGCGAGGCCGGATCGTCGTTCTGCAGCAAGCCCAGGTGAGCCAGGCAGGCCTGGCACTCATTGCCGACCCACTGCGCGAAACGCTGGCGCTTGCTGCCGTCATCCAGTGGTTGCGGGCTGAGCAGGTGGTAGCCGGAGCCATCGCGCAGGAAGCCGAAGGGCGCTTGTAGCTGGCCATTATCCAGTTCGTCGCGGACCATCAGCGCGGAGGCGATGGCCAGCCCCATGCCCGCGCTGGCGGCCTGGATCGACAGATAGAAGTGCTCGAAGTCGCTGCGCGCCGTTTGCCGGATATCCTGGCCGCTCAGGCGCAGCCAAGTGGCCCAGGCATCGGGGCGGGTGGCGCTGTGCAGCAGGCGTTGGCCCTTGGGACCCGGCGTGGCGACCGGGCCGATCCATTCATCGCAGATCTTCAGGCTGTGCAGTTGGCGGTCCCAGTGGAAGTCATCGCGGCGCAGGGCCAGGTCGATGCCGCTGCGGGCGAAGTCCACCGGGCCGCCGGCGGCCACCAGGTGCAGTTGCAGGTCCGGGTGCCGGGCATGGAAGCGTGGCAGTCGAGGGATCAGCCAGCGCATGGCGATGGTCGGCTCGCACGACACCACCAGTACGTTGTCGTGGGCTTGCTGGTGCAGGCGCTGCACGGCGCCTTCCAGCTGCTCGAAGATCGCCTGGGTGGTGGCCTGCAGGTCGCGCCCGGCGCGGGTGAGGAAGATCGCCCGGTTGCGCCGCTCGAACAGTTCCACGCCGAGGCTTTCCTCCAGCAGGCGCACCTGGCGGCTGACAGCGCCGTGGGTGACGTGCAACTGCTCGGCGGCGCGCACGAAGCTTTCGCTGCGTGCGGCAATGTCGAAGTAGCGAAAGGCAGTGAGGGGAGGCAGTTTCATGTGCTGGCCTGTTCCGGTGCTATCGCGGGGCAAGCCCGCTCCCACAAGTGCGGCGTGAAGCGCTCGTGGGAGCGGGCTTGCCCCGCGACGGCGCCGGTAGAATTCATGATGATCTGTCAGGAAAACTAGCAGATCAGCCTCACTATAAATCGATTTTTACTCGTTCAAAGCAACAGGATAATCCCATCTTCCGTGAATTTTCATCGAGGATACCTGTTCGTGAACGAACTCATCGCCGTCGCCCTCTTCACCCTCCTGGCCGTCATCAGCCCCGGCGCCGACTTCGCCATGGTCACCCGCAGCAGTTACGCACAGGGCCGCAAGGCCGGTCTCGCGGCAGCGGTAGGTATCGCCCTGGGCGTGCAGGTGCATGTGTTGTACACCGTGCTCGGTATCGCCGTGATCATCAGCCAGAGCCCAACCCTGTTCCTGGCCATGAAGGTGGTGGGAGCGGGCTACCTGGTGTACCTGGGCTATAAATCGCTGACCAACACCACGCGCATAAGTCTCGAAGGCCTGGCGCACAGCGAGGCCAGTGTGGCCAGTGCATTACGCACGGGCTTTCTGACCAATGCGTTGAACCCCAAGACCATGCTCTTCGTGGTCAGTGCCTACACCCAGGTGGTGCAGCCCGGCAGCCCACTGGCACTGGACTTCGCCTATGGCGCGTTCATGTCGTTCGCCCATTGGGTGTGGTTCAGCCTGGTGGCGGTGTTTTTCTCCAATCACCTGTTGCGTCGGGCGATGATCGAGCGACAGGTGGTGGTCGATCGGGTCATCGGCGTGGCGTTGATCGGGCTGGGGCTGGCCGTGGTCGTGGCGGGTGTGAAGTAGATTTTTCGCAGGCAAAGAAAAAGGGCTTATCTTTCGATAAGCCCTTTTAGAAGGTGGTGGCTACACAGGGACTTGAACCCCGGACCCCAGCATTATGAATGCTATGCTCTAACCAACTGAGCTATGTAGCCAACTTGGCGCGCATTATTAGCTCGAATCGCGATCCTGTCAACAACGTTTTCAAAAAAAATTTCCAACCTTTCAAAAACTTAGCCGGGCAGGGCGCTTCAGCGCACGACCAGCCAGTGGCCGAGCAGGTTGTGCAGGCGCAGTTGCTGATCGGCAGCCAGGCGCTCGAGGCTCTGCGCCGGGTGGTCGAGGTCGAAATCGCCGCTGACCCGCTGGTAGGTGGCCTGCTCGTTCAGCATCAAGACACGCTGGCCTCGGTAATCGGCCAGGCGTTCCAGCACTTCGCTCAACGGCAGGTTCCTGGCCTTCAACTGGCCGTTGCGCCAGGCATCGGCCAATTTGGCGTCGATCTTCTCGACCGGATTGATGCGGCTTTCGCTGAAAGTCACCCGCTCGCCGGCATTGACCAGGCGCTGGTCGCCACCCTGCAACACCGCAGCCTTGCCGGCGAACACCACCAGTTCGTCGTAGTCGGCATGGCGGGCGATCTGCAGGCGGGTGCCGAACACCTGGATCCGGGTGTCATCGACCTGCACCTCCAGGGCACGGCCATCGAGCATCACCTCCAGGTAAACCTGCCCCTGCACCAGGTGCAACTGGCGGGTGCGGCCACGCAGGTCGACATTTATCGCGCTGGCGCTGTCCAGGTGCAGGGTCGAGCCATCGGCCAGGCGCACGCTGCGGCGCTCGCCGCTGTCGGTGTGCAGTTCGCTGCCCAGGCGCTGCATCACGGGCCAGTAGAGCCAGGCCAATGCGCCCACCAGCAGCAGAAACAGTAGCGCCAGGCACAACCTGGCCCAGCTGCGGCGGACCTTGGCGATGCGTGGTCGCGGGCGCGCCGCTGGAACCTGCAATTGCTGCCAGTAGGCTTCGAGCTGGGCATAGGCCCTGGCGTTGAGCGGGTCCTGGCACCAGCTGGCGAATGCCTGGCGCAGGGCCTCGTCGCAGCCGGGTTGGCGCAGGCGCGAGAACCAGTCCAGGGCTTCCTGCTCGGGGTCGGGCGTTGGCTGCAAGGCGGGCATCGGGCTCATGGGATCGGTCTGCTCGCAGGGGGAGGGCGGTTTCGCCCCGCATTTACAGGGAAGAGGAGAAAGGATGCTAAATATATTGAGAATTATTTACAAGTACGTGTCGGATGGAAGGCTCTCCGAAATAAAAAGGTAGCTTCGTATCTATTTGTTTCACGATAATCGGATCCCAATCCGCGGACGGACATCCAGCCCATGGCCATCAGCAGTACCACGACCTCCAGCGCCAGCAACCCGGCCAACCAGGCCTCGCCGCTGGTGATGCGCATCATCGGTTTCTGCGCCCTGGCGCACCTGATCAACGACCTGATCCAGTCGGTGCTGCCGGCGATCTACCCGATGCTCAAGGCCAACTACGGCCTGAGCTTCGCCCAGATCGGCCTGATCACCCTGACCTTCCAGATCACTGCCTCGTTATTGCAGCCGTGGGTGGGCTTTTTCACCGACAAGCGGCCTACACCGAACCTGTTGCCGCTAGGCACCCTGTGCACCCTGGTGGGTATCGTGATGCTGGCCTTCGTCGGCAGCTTCCCGATGATCCTGCTGGCCTCGGCGCTGGTGGGCATCGGTTCGTCGACCTTCCACCCCGAGACCTCGCGCATCGCCCGGCTGGCCTCCGGCGGGCGCTTCGGCCTGGCCCAGTCGAGCTTCCAGGTCGGCGGCAATGCCGGCTCCGCGCTCGGCCCGCTGCTGGCGGCGGCGATCGTCATTCCCTTCGGCCAGACCCATGTCGCCTGGTTCGGCCTGGCCGGTCTGTTCTTCTTCGCCGTGACCCTGATGCTGCGCCGCTGGTACAAGGAGCACCTCAACCAGGCCAAGGCGCGCAAGGCGGTGCAGGCCACCCACGGTATCTCGCGCCAGCGGGTGATCCTGGCGCTGGTGGTGCTGGGCCTGCTGGTGTTCTCCAAGTACTTCTATATGTCCAGCTTCACCAGCTACTTCACCTTCTACCTGATCGAGAAGTTCCAGCTGTCGGTGGCGAGTTCCCAGTTGCACCTGTTCCTGTTCCTCGGCGCGGTGGCGGCGGGCACGTTCTTCGGCGGGCCGATCGGTGACCGTATCGGGCGCAAGGCGGTGATCTGGTTCTCGATCCTCGGGGTGGCGCCGTTCACCCTGGCGCTGCCGTATGCCGACCTGTTCTGGACCACCGTGCTCAGCGTTGTGATCGGTTTCGTCCTGGCGTCGGCGTTCTCGGCCATCGTGGTGTATGCCCAGGAACTGGTGCCGGGCAATGTCGGGATGATCGCCGGGATCTTCTTCGGGTTGATGTTCGGCTTCGGCGGGATTGGCGCGGCGCTGCTGGGGTATGTGGCGGATCTGCGTGGGATCGAGTATGTGTATGGGGTTTGCTCGTTCCTGCCGTTGTTTGGGTTGTTGGCGGTGTTTTTGCCGGCTACGGCCAAGAAATGACGGGTTTGGACTAGGCCTCTCTATAGAGAGGCCTAATGTTTTTCAGGCTTCACTTCTGATTTCGCTCAAGATATCTCGGGGTTGGCTGTCTTGTAATACGTCAAGGCGTTTAATAGTTGCTGTTATTTTTTCTGTTAATGGCGAGACCTTTTTTAGTAGGTAGTTTGAGTATTTTGCATTGTCTTTGGGGTTGTTGGATCTAGCCGCTATTTTAAGTAATTCTAGTTTGCTTTTGCGGTGTTCTAGTTTTGCTTCCCTGATCTCCAGTTTCTTGATATGTTGCGTGTCTTTTTTTGTAATGCCTACATAATTTTCCCAGCTTGGGTAGTAATGTAGTGTGCTGTTCTCGGCTATGGTTTTGCTCGCGACAGCATCATTGAATGATATTCTGATAGTCTTCCCTAAACTGACGTCGTAGTTTTTAGGTGTTGACTTTAGTATTCCTTTAGGGGCGGCTGGTGAGTGACCTGAGGAATCAAGCAAGTTAATGGGGTCTCCTAAACAGTAGGCATAGGTGTTGATTCCACCATCGTCAAAAGGGCTGACGCTGTCGGGAGAGCCGAATCGCATAATTGTGGAGTGGTATGCCCGATAGCCATCTCCGAGTAAATAGTAGTTTAATAGATCGCGGGGCTCAGCATTGAATCCAAGCAGCGATAACATTCGGTTGCTGGCTTGATCATATCCAAATGCGCAAAATTTTAGGCGATGGATCGTCTGAGAGTTCTGCAGCAAAAGAGGCGAACCTTGCACATCAGTGCCCAGTAAAGTTGTTTGTGCAGTGTTGACTGGCATGGCAGCGGCCTGAGAGAGCTAATAAAAGCTTGAATTTGGGCCGTCTGTGGTGGGTTGGCAACTGTCAGAAATATCAGGTGGTTGTTTCAAGGCTGCGTAATGGTGGGGTTGCAAACCGGCCCTTCGCTGCTTGACCATTGGACCAAGAACCGCTGTTGTGATTAGCGGATTGACGCCTCAGGGCTCCCTGGCCTAGAGTGCCGCCTCCTCTCCACCTGCGTAGTCGATGCAATGCGCCGTACCCGTAGTCTCCGCTCACACCGCCAGCCTGTCGCCCCGACAGCGCGCCGCGCGTGGCCGATCGACACGGTGCTCAAGCGTCGACGCAGCGTGCTGTTCGCCTTCACCTTCTCGCCACACCTTGCCCTGAACTGATCCGCGCCCCTGCATCCCGCACCTTCGCGGCGTGATCGCGGGCGCCTGCGTTCGAACATCTTTCAGCGGATTTTCCAGTCGGCCAGGGCCAGAGCCCCTGCGCGCCGGCTTGCAAGGAGTGGTACATGAACATGCGTTTGCTGGCGGGCCTGTTGTTCGCCGTGTCGGTGGTCGGTTTCAGCCTCGGGGCGAGCCTGCCGCTGGTGTCGTTGCGCCTGCACGAGGCGGGGGCGGGGACACTGGAGATCGGCATCATCTCGGCGATCCCGGCGGCGGGCATGATGCTCTCGGCGTTCATGGTCGACGCCTGCTGCCGGCACCTGACCCGCCGGGTCATCTACCTGCTCAGCTTCAGCCTGTGCACCCTGAGCATCGCCCTGCTGGAATGGGCCTTCGACTCGATGCTGTGGCTGGCGCTGCTGCGCCTGGGGCTCGGCATCGGCATGGGCATCGCGATCATCCTCGGCGAGTCGTGGGTCAACGAGCTGTGCCCGGAGCACAACCGCGGCAAGATCATGGCCCTGTACGCCACCAGCTTCACCGGCTTCCAGGTACTCGGCCCGGCGTTGCTGGCGCTGCTCGGCGCCGACAGTCCTTGGCTGACCGGCGTGGTCACCGTCTGTTACGGCCTGGCGCTGCTGTGCATCCTGTTCACCGTGCCCAATGACCATGTCGAGCATGGCGACGAAGGCGAGAAGAGCTTCGGCCTGGCCGGCTTCTTCCGCGTCGCCCCGGCGCTGTGCGTGGCGGTGCTGTTCTTCTCGTTCTTCGATGCCGTGGTGCTGTCGCTGCTGCCGGTGTATGCCAGCAGTCACGGCTTTGCCGTGGGCGTGGCGGCGCTGATGGTGACCGTGGTGTTCGCCGGCGACATGATCTTCCAGCTGCCGCTGGGCTGGCTTGCCGACCGGGTCGAGCGTACCGGGCTGCACCTGGTGTGCGGGCTGGTGGCGATGAGCATCGGCATCGCCTTGCCCTGGCTGCTGCAGATGACCTGGCTGCTGTGGCCGTTGCTGGTGGTGCTCGGGGCAGTGGCGGGCGGCATCTACACACTGGCGCTGGTGCTGATCGGGCAGCGCTTCAGGGGTCAGGACCTGGTGACGGCCAACGCCAGTGTTGGCCTGCTGTGGGGTGTCGGCAGCCTGGTCGGGCCGCTGGTCAGCGGCGCGGCGATGGATGTGGCGCCCCATGGCCTGCCCATGGCGCTGGCGCTGATGGCGGGACTGTTCGTGTGCTTCGCCCGCCAGGCCTATCGCCGGGCGGGCAAGCTTCAGGCGGTGGCGGACTGACCCCCAGCCATCGCGGGGCAGGTCAGAACGTTCCGCGCAAGGTCACCGACACGTTGCGCGGGTCGCCCCAGTAGTAGCCGGTCGGCGTCGGCGCCACCTGGCGGTAGTACTTCTTGTCGAACAGGTTGTTGGCGTTCAGCTGCAGCGAGTAGTTGTCGTTGAAGCGGTAGTTCACCATCGCGTTGTACACCGCATACCCCGACTGCGAGGCTTCGGCGCTGCCGCTGCGGTTGTAGATGTCGCTCTGCGCCTGCACGCCGCCGCCCACGGTCCAGGCCTGCAGCTCGCCCGGCAGGCGATAGCTGGTGAACAGGCGCAGCATGCGCTTGGGGTCGGTGGTGCGGATCGGGTTGCCGTTGTTGCCGGTGGTGTCCTTGAGGTATTCGGTGGTGTTGTAGGTGTAGCCGCCGGTCACGTTCCAGCCCGGCAGCACTTCGCCGGAAATCTCCAGCTCGAAGCCCTGGCTGCGGTTCTTGCCCGCGGCGACCTTGCAATAGCCGCTGGTGTAGTTGGGCAGGCACGGGTTCGGCCCGCTGAGGTCGTCCAGCGCGTTGCCGACCTGGTAGATGCGGAAGAACGCCAGCGAGGTGTTCAGCCGGCCCTCGTAGAACTCGCCCTTGATCCCCGTCTCGTAGGCTTCGCCGGTGACCGGTTCGAGCACGGAGCCGGCGGCATCGGTGTTGGTCTGCGGGTTGAAGATCTCGGTATAGCTGGCGTAGGTGCTGAAGTTCTCGTTCAGGTCGTAGATCAGCGCGGCGTACGGCACGATCTCGTTGTCGACGCTGAACTTGCCGCTGGCCTTGGTGTTGTTCTCCTGCTCGTAGTCGTACCAGTTGGCGCGTGCGCCGATGATCGCGGTCAGCGGGTCGGCCAGGGAGATGCGCCAGGTGGCGTAGGCGCCTTCCTGGGTGGTGCGGGTGCGCACCGGGTGGGCGGTGATGTTGATGTGCGGGTTGGCCAGGCTGGTCTTCGGGTCCCAGGTGCGGATGTCGAACACGCCCGATTGCACATTGTTGGTGGCCGAGGCGTAGGAGTCGTTGCGGATGCGCTCGACACCCAGCATCAGCTCGTGGGTGCGGCCGAGCAAATCGAACGGGCCGTTGAGGGTGGCGCTGAGGTTGTTCTGCAGGCTCTCGCCGCCATCGCCTTCGGTCACCTGGTAGCTCATCAGGTAAGGGTTGCGGGTCGGGTTGGCGGTGCCGGTGGCGCGGGTGAAGTAGGTCTGCTTGAAGCCGTTGTCGTCCAGCTCGAAGTGGGTGCGCTGGGCCATCAGCTTGAGCGTCCAGTCGTTGTCGAAACGGTGTTCGAGCTCGGCGAAAGCCTGCAGGTTGCTGCGGTTCCAGCGGTTCCAGTCGGCGCCCAGGTAGGTGCTGCGGCCGAACGGCAGCGGCGAGCCGTCGTAGTCGGCCGGCAGGTTGCCCCAGGCGCCGGTGGCGTCGAGCTGGGTCCATTCCAGGCCGGTGGTGAGGGTGGTGCTGTCGTCGAGGTCGAAGGCCATCACCCCGTACAGCACGTCCTTGCGCTCCTGGCGCGATTGCTGGAAGTGGTCCTTCTCGTCGTGTACCGCGATCACCCGGCCACGCACGTTGCCTGTCTCGGTCAACGGCCCGGAGAGGTCGGCGACGTAGCGCTGGGCGTCCCAGGTGCCGAGGGTGACGCTGCCTTCGCCCTGGAACTCATAGGTGGGCCGCTTGCGCACCAGGTTGACGGTGCCCGAGGGGTTGCCGGCGCCGCGCAGCATGCCGGTGGCGCCGCGCAGGACCTCGGCGCGGTCGAGGATCGCCGAGTCGCTCTGGATGAACGAGCCGCCGCCGCTGCTCTGCACCACGGTGGCGCCGTCGTACTGGATGGCATCGATCTGGTAGCCGCGCGAGAAGTACTGCACCCGCTCGCTGTCGGTGAGGTTGACCACCACGCCGGGGGTCTGTTCGAGCAGGTTGGTGAGGTTGGTGATGTTCTGGTCGTCGATCCGCTGGCGGGTGACCACGGTCACCGACTGCGGGGTGTGGCGGATGCTTTGCGGGGTCTTGCCGATGGTCACCGCCCCGGTGGTGTAGGAGCCGCTGTGCTCGGTGGTCTCGCCCAGGCGGTTGCTGGAGATGCTGGTGGCGCCCAGTTGCAGGGCGTCGCCGACGTCCAGGGCAGGGAGCAGCAAAAAGCTCTTGTCGCTTTCCTGCTGGACCTGCACCTCGCTGCCCCGCAGCAGGATCTGCAGGGCCTGGGCGCTGTCATGCCGGCCTTGGACGCCCTGGGTGGTCTTGCCCCGCAGGCTGCCGGCGTCGAACGACAGGTTCAGCCCGCCCTGGCGCGCCAGCTGGTCCAGCGCGGCGGCCAGCGGGCCGGCCGCGATGTTCCAGTCGCGCGGCTGGCTCTGGCTGGCGGGCGCGGCAAGGGCGAGGGGCGGCGGCAGGCCGGCGCAGGCCACGCCCAGGCCCAGGGCGGCGGCGCGGATGGCATGGCGCAGGGGGGCGTTGCGGGGGGAACACGGGCGGATCATGAAGCGCTCCTGAAGGTTGGCAGACCACTGTTCGGGCTTGTTTCCTTCAGGCCGGACGAGAATGAGATTCCACCTCATTTATTTTTTTGATGTTTTCAGGCGGCGCCGATGCTCACCCAGAAGCGCGTGCGGTAGTCGACGCGCACCGGCAGGCTGCGGGCGACCAGCAGCAGGACCTGGTCGGTGTCGGCCAGCTGGAAGGTGCCGGAAACCTTCAGCCCTGCCACCTCCGGCGCACAGCGCAGCAGGCCGGGGCGGTAGCGAGACAGTTCGTCGGTGAACTCGCCCAGGGGCATCTGCTGCACGCTGAGCACGCCGTCGGTCCAGCCCCAGGGGTCACCGTGCAGGTTGGCGGGCTGGAAGTCGCCCTGGGCGAACACCTGCAGCACCTCGCCGGGCTTGACCCGATGCGCGGCGGCGGTGGCGGGGAACAGCGTCACCTCGCCCCGGCGCACGGCCAGCAGCAGGCCTTGGGCGTTTTCCCGCAGCAGCAGTTGGCCGCCCAGGGTGCTCAGGGCGCCGACGTGGGTGTCGATGTTGAACGGCCGGTTGTCGTTGGCGTTGCCGTCCAGGCTGACCTCGCCGCGCAGCAGGTTCAGCCGGCGCTGCTCGGCGCTGTAGCGCAGGTCGATGGCGCTGGCGGTGTTCAGGCGGATCAGGCTGCCGTCGCTGGCCAGCAGCTCGCGGCGCTCGCCGGTAGCGGTGCGGCTGTCGGCCATCAGCGCCGGCAGGCCCAGGGGCTCGCGCGCGGCCCAGCCGACACTGGCGCCGAGCGCGAGCAGCGACAGTAGCTTGAGGTGGTCGCGCCGGCTCATGCGGCGGCGTTCGCTGCCGGCCAGGGTCTGGCGGCTCAGCTCGGCGGGCAGGCTGGCCAGTTCGTCGCCGAGGCTGCTGACCCGCTGCCAGGCCTGGGCATGCTGCGGGTGGCTGGCCAGCCAGCGCTGGAACTGCTGTTCGGTGCGTGGGCCGGGGCTGTCGTAGCGCAGTTTCACCAGCCATTCGATGGCTTGGTCGACCTGGGCCTGGCTCGGATCCTGGTCAGGCATCGGCGTAGCGGATCCGGTAGCAGACACCCAGGGCCTTGACCAGGTCGCGCTCGACCGTGGCCCGGGAAACGTCCAGGCGCTGCGCGACCTGGGTGAGGGTGAGGCCGTCGAGCTGTGCCAGCAGGAACGCCTGGCGCACCCGTGGCTTGAGGCGTTGCAGGGCGCGGTCGAGGCGTTCGAGGGTGTCGAGGATCAGCAGGCGCTGTTCCTCGCTGGGGGCTTCTTGCTCGGGCAGGTTGGCCAAGCTCTCGAGGTAGGCTTTTTCCAGGGCGCGGCGGCGGAACTGGTCGATCATCAGGCCGCGGGCGATGCTGCTCAGGTAGGCCCGTGGCTCCTTGAGCGGTGAAACCTGGCGCGCCTTGAGCAGGCGCACGAAGGTGTCCTGGGCCAGGTCCGCGGCGTGCTCCCGGCAGCCGACCCGGGCGCCGAGCCAGCCGCGCAGCCAGCGGTGGTGCGCCTGATAAAGCAGATCGACCTCGGCCGGTTTCAGCGTGTCTTCGATCTGCATCGTCTGGAGAGCCTGCCTGGATAATGTGATTGTTAATAGTTCTCAATTCTATGCGGGGCGATGCGGTCGGATCAATGGCAGGCCTCTGACTTGATGAGCAAGATTGAGCGTTTCACCGATGAACGGTTGGGCTAGGCTAGGGGATCGTGACTTGTGCGAACGCCTTTGATGATCCTTGCAGACCTATCCCCGCAGGCCTTTGAAGATGCCGCTGCATGGCTGGCCGGGCAGGACCCGGACTGGGCGCGGCATATTGCCGCCGTGGGGCCTTGCCTGCACCGTGCCACGCCCGGGCGCGAGCCGTACGAGGCGCTGGTGCGGGCCATCGCCTACCAGCAATTGCATGCACGGGCGGCCGAGGCGATCCTCGGGCGGTTGCTGGCGCTGTTCCCGGATGGGGTGTTTCCCGCGCCCGAACAGCTGCTGGCGGTGACGCCTGAGGCGATGCGCGCCTGTGGGTTCTCCGCGAGCAAGATTGCCACGGTTCACGGGATCGCCCAGGCGCGATTGGAGGGCGTGGTGCCTAGCCGGGAAGAGGCGCTGAGCCTGCCGGACGCCGCGCTGGTCGAGCGTCTGGTGGCGCTGCGTGGGGTAGGGCGCTGGACGGTGGAGATGCTGCTGATCTACAGCCTGGAGCGATCGGATATCCTGCCGGTGGATGATTTTGGCGTGCGCGAGGGGTATCGGCGCATGAAAGGCTTGGACAAGGCGCCGACGCCTGCGCAGATGCGGGCGCTGGGTGGTGCGTGGAGTCCTCATCGCACCGTGGCGGCCTGGTACCTGTGGCGGGCTTGAAGCTTTCCTGCATGGCCCCGCGATAGGGCCTGTGAAAACACCGCAAGAATCGGAGTTCCACGCATCATCCACCCTGCCAGGCTGACGCTATCGAATCCCAGGAGAGGCCCCTGATGAAGCCCGCCCCGACCACCTACACCACCGACGCCGAACGCTGGCACGCCGTGCAGGCTCGCGACACGGCCGCCACAGGCCACTTTGTCTACGCCGTGCGCACCACCGGCGTGTATTGCCAGCCTGCCTGCAAGTCGCGCCTGGCCAAGCGCGAGAACGTCGAATTTTTCAGCACCGCTGCCCAGGCCGAGGCCGCCGGTTATCGCCCTTGCAAGCGCTGCAAGGGTGGGCAGGGCAGCCGGCGTACCGAGCTGGTGGCCCGCGCCTGCCGCCTGATCGAGGCCAGCCCGACCGTGCCCAACCTCGACCAGCTCGGCAGCGAGCTGAACGTCAGCCCGTTCCACCTGCACCGCCTGTTCAAGGCCGAGACCGGCCTGACCCCCAAGGCCTATGCCTCGGCCTTCCGCGCCCAGCGTCTGCGCGAGCGCCTGGACGCCGCTGGCAGCGTCACCGAAGCCATCTTCGACGCCGGCTACAACTCCAACAGCCGCTTTTACGAAAGCGCCGGCGAGCGCCTCGGTATGCGCCCCAGGGAATACCGTGCCGGCGGCCAGGGCGCGACCATTCGCTTTGCCCTGGCCCAGTGCTCACTTGGGGCGATCCTGGTGGCCCAGAGCGAACGGGGCATCTGCGCGATCCTGCTCGGTGACGAGCCCGAGCCCTTGCTCAAGGACCTGCAGGACAAATTCCCCAAGGCCCTGCTGATCGGCGGCGATGACGCCTTCGAGCGGCTGGTGGCCGAGGTGATCGGCTTCGTCGAGGCGCCGGCCCTGGGCCTGGCGCTGCCCCTGGATGTGCAGGGCACGGCGTTCCAGGAGCGAGTCTGGCAGGCGCTGCGCGAGGTGCCGGCCGGGACCACGGTCAGCTACACCGACATCGCCGAGCGCATCGGCGCGCCCAAGGCCGTGCGGGCCGTCGCCCAGGCCTGCGCGGCCAACGCGATCGCCGTGGCCATTCCCTGCCACCGGGTGGTACGCCGCGACGGCGACCTCAGCGGCTACCGTTGGGGCATCGAACGCAAGCGCCAGCTGCTGGACCGAGAGACGGCACTCTCCTGAGCCTCCAGACCGCGTAGAATCCACGCCCTGTCGAGTTGTGTAGAGGAACCTTCGATGAGGCGTGTCAGCCTTGACCGATTCTATGCGGGGATTTTCGCCCTGCTGTTGTGCCTGGCCGTGCCGGCATGGGCCCAGCCGGCCACGCCGGTATCGCGCCTGGCCGTGGCCGAGCAGCAGGTGCTGGACGAGAACGCCAGCCTGGAGGAGTTGAGCGAGCGGCTCGACCAGATCCGCCAGGGCGTCACCAGCAACGCCAACGACGACCTGCTCGCGCAGTTGCGCCAGTCGGCCCTGCAGGTGCAGCGCCAGGCCGATGTGCTGGCCACCCAGCGCACCGCCGACGTGCAGCGCCTGGACGACCAGCTCAACGTGCTCGGCCCGCCGCTGGAGGAGGAGGCCGAGAGCCTGACCCGCCAGCGCAAGCAGCTCACTGACGAAAAAAACAAGGTGGTTGCCGAGCAGAAGGACGCCACCACGCTGACCCAGTCGGCCCGTGACTTGTCCACGCAGATCGTCAACTTGCGCCGCAGCCTGTTCAACTCGCAGATCACCAGCCGCGCCGCCAGCCCGTTGAGCCCGGCGTTCTGGTCGAGCCTGATCCGCCCCACCGACGACGATGTGGCGCGCCTGCGCGACCTGCGTGGCGAGGTGTCGGACGCCATGGCCAGCGCTTTCAGCGCCGAGCACCGCTGGTTGTTCATCACCGCGCTGGTGGCGGCGGTGCTGGTCTGGACCCTGGTGCGCCGGATATTGGAGCGCCTGCTGGCCGACGCCATGATCCGCTGGCTGCCCGAAGGCCGCCTGCGCCGCAGCGCCCTGGCGCTGAGTGTCAGCCTGGCGACCCTGGGCACCATTTCCGGCTCGGTGTCGTTGCTGCGCTGGGGCCTGGAGAGCAGCGCGGATCTGGGCACGGACCTCGCCAGCCTGACCAACCATATCCTCGCCCTGGTGATCTTCAGCGCCTTCATCTCGGGCCTGGGCCGCGCCATGCTGATGTTGCAGCGTCCGTCCTGGCGCCTGCCGCCGATCCCCGACGAGGTGGCCAGCGCACTGGGCTGGTTCCCCAAGGTCCTGGCCCTGGCGCTGATGGTGCTGCTCACCCAGGAACGCATCAACAGCGTGATCGGCAGCAGTCTGGCGCTGACCCTGGCGACCAATGGCCTGACCACGCTAGTGGTGTCGCTGCTGTTCGTCGTGGCCCTGCTGCGCTATCGCCGCGCCCACCGCCAGCATGACCTGGAGCGCCCCAAGGGCCTGGCCGGGCTGATCCCGTTCGTGATCGTGATGTGGGTGCTGGCGATCCTGCTGACCCTGCTTACCGGTTACCTGACGCTGGCCTACTTCCTCACCGGCAAGCTGCTGTGGATCAGCGTGGTGGTGGTCTGTGCCTACTTGCTGGTCACGGTGTTCGGCGACCTGTGCGAGACCCTGCTGTCGCCGCGCCAGCCCGGTGGCCTGGCGCTGGCCTCGGCGCTTGGCCTGCAGCAACGCCACCAGGCCCAGGCCAGCACGGTGCTGGCGGGCATCGGCCGCACGCTGCTGCTGTTCGCCGCCGCGCTGCTGGTGTTCATGCCTTCGGGCACCAGCCCGGGCGAGTTGCTGCTGAGCCTGGCGGACTGGGACGGCACCGGCGGCAAGGTCCTGGGCAACCTGAACATCGTGCCCCAGGACATCTTCCTGGCCGTGGCGATCTTCATCGGTGGCTGGTTCGCCATCCGCGTGGTCAAGCGCTGGCTGAGCGAGCGCCTGCTGCCGGAGACCGACATGGACGCCGGCATGCGCGCCTCGCTGGTGACGCTGGTCGGCTACCTGGGCTTCCTGTTCCTGGCCATGCTGGTGATGTCTACCCTGCACATCAATCTGACCAGCCTGACCTGGGTGGTCAGTGCGCTGTCGGTGGGTATCGGTTTCGGCCTGCAGCAGATCGTGCAGAACTTCATCTCCGGCCTGATCCTGCTCACCGAGCGCCCGGTGAAGGTGGGCGACTGGGTGAGCCTGGCCGGTGTCGAGGGTGATATTCGCCGGATCAACGTGCGCGCCACCGAGATCCAGATGTCCGACCGCTCGACGGTGATCGTGCCCAACTCGCAGTTCATCTCGCAGAACGTGCGCAACGTGACCATGGCCAATGCCTTGGGCGTAGTTGGCATTACCTTGACGCTGCCGCTGGAGACTGACCCGGCGAAGGTGCGCGAGGTGTTGCTGGCGGCGTACAAGGAGCATGAGTCGATCCTCGATGCGCCGGCCACGTCGGTGACCTTCAAGGACCTGACCAGCAGTGGCATGGTGATCGGTGTAAGCGGTTACGTGGCCTCGCCGCGGCAGGTGTCGAGCACGCGCAGCGATCTGCTGTTCACCATCCTCGGGCGTTTGCGTGACGAAGGCATCGCCCTGTCGTCGCCGCAGAGCATGGTGCTGGTGCAGGAGAACGGGCGACCGGCCGACGAGCCGGCGTGAGGCCATCTCGGCTCTTGTAGGAGCGGCCTTGTGTCGCGAAAGGGCCGCAAAGCGGCCCCGGCGATCTGTCTTGTGGCGCAGACCCTGGGGCCGCTTCGCAGCCCTTTCGCGACACAAGGCCGCTCCTACAGAGATCGCGCAGGGCAGGTCTCTTGGCGTCAGCCGCAAGAGCAGCGGTTCAGCGCATGTTCCGCCAACGCCCGCCCCATCTGCACGTTGTGCGCGGCGTTCACCAGCATTCCCAGCCCGGGTTCGCCGGCCAGGGCGCAACAGTATTCGTCGATGGTGTCTTCGATACCGCGCATCAGCTGGATGGCGTGCAGCAGCGCCTCGGTGGTGGGCATATCGTCGTTGATGGTGAAGAAGGGGCGGTTGAGCGATTTGGCAGGGGGTGGATCGGGAACGATCTTTTTCATGGGAAGCACTCATTTCGATTGGAAAGGTGCCGCCTCCAGATCCCTCTCACAGGATGAGGGTGGCAGCCGTACGCGGGGTGAGAGACCGGTCGAAATGAGCAAATGCCGGCCAGGCCTGGGCCTGCCCGCGCACAGCCGCCATGGCAGTGCTGCGTACTTCATTTCGACGGTGGCAGGCTCTCACCCCTGGTCGCCGGTAAGACGACTTGGGGAAGTTAGTCCTGCTGATGGTCCTCGACAATTCAGACGCGTCGGCAGCGTGCGTAGGGTAATTCCCAAGCTATTCTGCTTTGAAGCACTTTGTTTCAGGTTCGGAAATGTCTTACGGCTGAAGAGGTATTGATCGTCGTGGGAGCGGGCTTGACCCACGATGGTGCTCCAAGTGATATCGCGAGAAGGCGACCATGTGTTCGCCGATAGCCTTGCAGCGCCTATGAGATCGAGCGCCGCCCGCGCGGCGCATCGCGACGCAAGGCCGCTCCTACATCTGTTTCGGGCCAGTCAATCCTGTGCCATTAGCGGGTCCGCCTTGTTGGTACGACGCGGTTTCAGTGTAGGCACCACTAGCGCCTCACCTGTCTCAAGGCATGCATCAAGGCGGGCAACCATGGCCTGACAGGTTCGGCAAGTTGCAACAAATGTGGGAGCGGCCTTGCGTCGCGATGCGCCGCGCGGGCGGCGCTCGATCTCGCAGGCGCTGCAAGGCTGCCGTCGAACACCTGCCAGTCTCACGCGCCTGTGAAAGGGCTCAGCTACTCACCCCAAACACCGCGTCACATGCTTCACCGACTGATACCCCGAAAGCCCCCAAGGCCCAAGCTCTCGCCCAATCCCGCTGCCCTTGGTCCCGCCCCACGAGGTCTCGACGAACACCGCCTGCACCGAGTTGATCCACACATGCCCGACCTCCAGCGCATCGGCCACGCGCTCGGCGCGCTCCAGGTCGGCGGAGCAGACGGTGGCCACCAGGCCGAAGCGGCTGTCGTTGGCCTGGGCGATTGCTTCGGCCTCGTTGCCGAAGCGCCGCGCGCACAGCACCGGGCCGAAGATCTCCTCGCTCCACAGGCGGCTGCTCACCGGAACATCCACGTACAGCGTCGGGCTGACGAACCAGCCGTCGCGGTCCAGCGCCTTGCCGCCGGCCAGGCACTTCAGGCCCTCTTCGCGGGCGGTGGCGAAATAGCCGACGACCTTGAGCCACTGCGCCTGGCTGGTCAGCGGCCCCATGTCCACTTCTTCCGCCAGCGGGTTGCCCACGCGCAAGGCTTCCAGGGCTGCCTGCAAGCGCGGCAGCAGGGTGTCGGCGATGCCGTCCTGCACCAGCAGGCGCGAGGTGGCCGAGCACATCTGCCCGGCGTTCCAGGTGATGCCGGCGACGATCCACTCCACGGCCTGGTCGACATCGCAATCGTCGAACACCACGATGGCCGACTTGCCGCCCAGCTCCAGCGTCACCGGTCGGCACTGGGCCGCGGCGGCGCGCATCACCTGGCTGCCGACGCCGTTGCTGCCGGTGAACGACAGTTTGTCCAGGCCATGGTGACCACTGAGGGCGGCGCCGGTCTCGGCCTTGCCGCCCACGATGTTCAGCACGCCGGCCGGCAGGCCCAGCAGCTCGGCGATCTGGCCGTAGGCCTGCTCGATCAGCGGGGTGACTTCGGAAGGTTTGAGCACTACGGTGCAGCCGGCAGCCAGGGCCGGGGCGAGCTTCCAGGCGCTGGTCACCAGCGGGAAGTTCCACGGCACGATCAGGCCGACCACGCCCACCGGCTCAAGACGGGTACGGGCAGTGAAGCCCGGCGCGGCCAGGGGCACGTCGCGGTTCTTCGCAGGCAGTTGCTCGGCGAGGTTGGCGTAGTAGGCGAAGGTGGCGATGGCGTCGTCCAGGTCGATTTCGGCCTCATGGCGCGGCTTGCCGTTGTTGCGCATCTGCAGGGCGATCAGTTCGTCGCGGCGCTGGCCTAGCTGTTCGGCGAAGCCGCGCAAGTAGGCGGCGCGCTCGGCGGCGCTGACCGTCTTCCACGATGCCAGGGCGCGACGCGCGGCGGCTACGGCCTGGTCGACCTGGGCGCTGCTGGCGGCCATCAGTTCGGCGAACGGCTGGCCGTCGGACGGGTTGTGGACAACGATGCAGTCGCTGCCATGGCCTTCGACCCAGCGGCCGTCGATGTAGTGAGGTGTGGTCATGGTCGGATTCCAGTCAGGCCATTTCGGCGGTGGTCACGGGCTTTACGGGCGTGCTCTTGCAGCGCACCCAGCGCGGGCCGCGAGGGCCATACACGCCAGCGGGTTCGGGGAACAGGTTGAGCAGGATCAGGTACAGCACGGCGGCGATACCCAGGGTCACCGGCAGGCTCAGGTCGATGCCGCCGGCCAGTTCGCCCAGCGGGCCGACGAACTGCCCCGGCAGGTTGACGAAGCACAGGCCGACCACAGCGCTGGGGATCCACGCGCCCATGCCGCGCCAGTTCCAGCCGTGGTCGAACCAGTAGTGGCCGCCCTGCTGGCCGCGGGTGAACACCTGCAGGTCGTCGGCGTGGTAGAAGCCGCGGCGGGTGATCAGGCCGAGGATCATGATCACCATCCACGGGCTTGTGCAGGTGATGATCAGCACCGCGAAGGTCGACACGCTCTGCACCAGGTTGAAGGTGAAGCGGCCGACGAAGATGAAGCCGATGGCCAGCACGCCGATCAGCAGGGTGGCGGCGGCGCGGCTGAGCAGGCGCGGGAACACGCTGGACATGTCCAGGCCGGTGCCGTACAGCGCCGTGGTGCCGGTGGACATGCCGCCGATCACCGCGATCAGGCACACCGGCAGGAAGAACCAGCCCGGCGAGATCGCCAGCAGGCCGCCGACGTAGTTGTTGGCGGCGATGTAGTCCGGTGCCTGGCTGGCCACCAGGGTGGCGGTGCACAGGCCGAACAGGAACGGAATCATCGTGGCGGCCTGGGCGAGGATCACTGCCAGCATGATGCGCGACTTGGCGGTCTCGCGCGGGATATAGCGCGACCAGTCCCCAAGGAAGGCGCCGAACGACACCGGGTTGCTCATGGCCAGTATCGCCGCGCCGACGAATGCCGCCCAGAAGCCGGCCTGGCCGAGGTTGACGCTGCCGGCGTAGCCCGCGTCGAAGGGCCCGGCGAAGGCGAAGATGCCCAGCAGGAACAACAGGCTCGAGGCCCACACCGCGATCTTGTTGACCCACAGCATGAAGCGAAAGCCAAAGATGCACACCACCAGCACCAGCACCGCGAACAGGCCGTAGGCCAGGCCCAGGGTCAGGTCGGTTTCCGGCAGGCCGGCCAGGCGCTTGGCGCCGCCGACCAGGGCATCGCCCGAGCTCCACACCGACAGCGAGAAGAACGCCACGGCGGTCAGCAGCGACAGGAACGAGCCGACGATACGCCCGTGCACGCCGAAGTGGGCGCCGGACGATACCGCGTTGTTGGTGCCGTTGAGCGCGCCGAACAGGCCCATCGGCGCGAGGATCAACGCGCCCACGCCGACGCCGAGCAGGATTGCCCAGACGCCGGCCTGGAACGACAGCCCGAACAGCACCGGGAAGCTGCCCAGCACGGCGGTGGCGAAGGTGTTGGCGCCGCCGAAGATCAGGCGGAACAGGTCCAGCGGGGTGGCGTCGCGTTGATCGTCGGGGATCTGTTCGACGCCATTGGTCTCGATACCGGTCGAGTGGCTCATGGTGATGCTCCAGCGCGAATGTTGTCGGCCGTCGGGCGGCCTTGTTGTGGGTGCGATGGCAGTGCGGCAGGGCCGCTTGAAAGGGAATCAGGCCGGCGAGATGACCGACAAGTGTTCGTGACAGGCCAGCCAGCGTTCGCCGTGCAGGCGAAAGACGATGGTCTCGCGCTCGTTCAGGTCTAGGGTTTCACCGGCGACGCGCAGGCGCGTGGCCACATCGTGCATGAAGACCGCCACGTCGCCCTGCAGGCTCACCTGCGCGTTGCTGGACTCACAGCCGAGCACGGCGAATCCGTCCACCTGCCAGCTGGCCCAGAGATCTTCATAGGCGCGGCGTGACAGCAGCGGTTGCGGCACGGTGTGGAAAAGGAAGGTGGCGTCTTCGCTGAAGCAGGCGAAGTAGCGGGCGGTGTCGTTGCTGGCGAAGGCGGCGACGAGGTCGGCGGCGGCCTGCCGTACCTGGAGTGTCTGGTCCACGGGAGTGGCCTCACGGTTTATTGTGATTGTTGGTGAAGCGATTCTGGTGGGGGCGGGCGGGGGGAAAAATCGCTGTGGGCAAATAATCAGTTCAGGAAATCGTGAACCAATGGGCTGACCGACCAAGTAACCGACCAAGTAGCGCTGCTAAAAATTGCCGATCCATTAGGTCGGTGATTGGGGGCAGGCACTTCATCATCGTTCCCCCAGCGCAACTCTGAGGGTTCATCAATGGGCCTACCGCCCTGCGCCTCTCCTCTCTACCGTTAGCCCTGTCGCCCGCCTGGCCCCATGCCGCACGGGTATTTGCCACGGCCCGCCGACTGACGGTCGCTTCGTTCAGCCTGCGTTGCCTACTCTCATAGTCCCCACTGTGGATGTGTGGGGCGTGGCCCGACCGCAGCGGCCAGGATGGCCTGTTCTCCACGCCAAGAGGAGAGAACGATGAGCAATTTCTCGCAGGCTGCCAACGTTGAAGGCCAGGTGCCACGACTCGACCCCGGAAACGCCGCGATGCTGCTGATCGAGAGCTACACCAGGGCCCAGGCCGTCGTCACCGGTCATGAGCAACTAGACTCGCAACGCAACTGACTCTGGCTGTTCCCCATCCAAGCAAGGAGATCCACCATGGCATTCCAATACAAGCGTCTGGACAAGAACAACGCCGCGGTACTGCTGGTCGATCACCAGACCGGGCTGTTGTCGCTGGTGCGCGACATCGACCCGGACCGGTTCAAGAACAACGTGCTGGCGCTGTCCGACCTGGCCAAGTACTTCAAGCTGCCGACCATCCTCACCACCAGCTTCGAGACCGGTCCCAACGGCCCGCTGGTGCCCGAGCTCAAGGAGCAGTTCCCCGACGCGCCCTACATCGCCCGCCCCGGCAACATCAACGCCTGGGACAACGAGGACTTCGTCAAGGCGGTGAAGGCCACCGGCAAGAAGCAGCTGATCATCGCCGGCGTGGTCACCGAGGTGTGCGTGGCCTTCCCGGCGCTGTCGGCGCTGGAGGAGGGCTTCGACGTGTTCGTGGTCACCGACGCCTCCGGCACCTTCAACGAACTGACCCGCGACTCGGCCTGGCGTCGCATGGAGGCCGCCGGTGCCCAGCTGATGACCTGGTTCGGCGTGGCCTGCGAGCTGCACCGTGACTGGCGCAACGATATCGAAGGATTGGGCACGTTGTTCTCCAACCACATTCCCGACTACCGTAACCTGATGACCAGCTACAGCAAGCTGGCCAAGTGACGGTGTGTCCGGGCCCCGCTGCCGGGGCCCGGATCCGCCTTGTCGGTTACGAGGTAATGGATGGCTCCACTGATTGCCTATTTCAGGCTTGCCCTGCGCCCCGGGCGCGATGTACTGCTGTTCGCGCTGCGCACGGTGGTGGCGGGCCTGCTGTGTCTCTACCTGGCGTTCGTGTTCGACCTGGAACAACCGAAATGGGCGCTGATGACGGTGATCATCATCAGCCTGCCGCTGGCCGGCATGACCCTCAAGCGCAGCCTCGCGCAGGTGCTCGGCACCGTAGTCGGCGCAGTGGTGGCCGTGCTGCTGATGGCGCTGTTCGCGCAGATGCCGTACACCCTGTTGGTCAGCCTGGCGCTGTGGCTGGGGCTGTGCACCGCCGGTGGCACTTTGCTGCGCTATACCGATTCCCATGCCTTCGTGCTCAGCGGCTTTACCGCGGTGGTGGTGGCCATGCTGGCCGTACCCGAGCCCGAGGGCACATTCATGCTGGCCGTCACACGGGTTACCGAGACTTTGCTGGCGGTGGCCTGCGTGGCTGTGGTCAGCCTGCTGACGGCCCGTCCGCAGGCGGTGGCCAACAGCTATTTCGCCAAAGTCGACAGCTTGCTGAAACTGATCGCCCAGCACGCCGCCGAGGTGGTCCGCACCGAGGAGGACGAGGCCGCATTCGGTCAGCGTCAGGCCCAGTTGATCGCCGAGGTCAGCGCGCTGGAGGGGTTGCGTCGGCACCTGTACTTCGATGCCCCGCACCTGCGCAGCGGCGATGGGCTGGTGCAACTGTTCGCCAACCAGCTGGTGCTGCTGGTTTCGCGACTGCTGGTGCTGCGTCAGCAGCGTGAGCTGATCAAGGCGCACTGGCATGGGCCGCTGCCCGCGGATATCCAGCTGCTGCGCGACGCCGAACTGGCGAGCCTGGATGCGCTGGCGCGTGACGGTATGGCGCTCTCGGCAGCGGACCGCGAGGCCCTGCGCACCCTGCACAAGGGGTTCGATGACGCCGCCGACCGTGCGGAATTTCTCAATGAGCCACTGCCCCCGCACCTGCGCGCCCTGGCCTGGGCCTTGCGCTGGGAGCAGGCGCGCCTGCTGCAGCAACTGGACGAGCTGATCGAGCTGAACGAGGCGATCCAGCAGGGCCGTCTGGCCAGTTGTCCCCAGCAGCAGGGGCGCGCCAGCGCCTTGCACCTGGACTGGCCGCTGGCGGCGATGAACGCCGTGCGCGCCAGCCTGGCCCTGTTGCTGATCGGCGGATTGTGGATCGAGAGTGCCTGGGATGGCGCGCGTTCGGCGGTGATCCTGATGGGCGTGATGTGTTCGCTGATGGCGACCTTGCCCCGACCGCTGCTGGCCAGCCAGAACTATAACCGCGGGCTGTTGGTGGGCATGGGCTTGTCGGCGCTCTATCAGTTCGCCCTGCTGCCGCTGTTCACCGACTTCGAGATGCTTGCCCTGTGCCTGGCACCGTTGCTGTACCTGGCGGCGGTCGGCCTGGCCAATCCGATGACCGCGGGGATCGGCATGGGCATCGGTCTGATCAGCTTGCTGATGATCGGGCCGCAGAATATCGGGGCCTATCACAACAGCGATATCCAGTGGTTCGAGTTCGCCGGTGGCTACCTGGTGGCCGGGGTCCTGGCGATGGCCGTGTTCGCGCTGGTCTTTCCGTTCAATGCGCAGAAACGCATCGCCCGATTGTTTCGCCAGACCCGTGAGGATGTGCGCCGCCAGGTGCTCGAAAACGGTTCGCTGGCCGGGCAGTTCGCCTTCGAGAGCCTGCTGCTTGATCGCCTGTCGGCGCTGATCGGTCTGTTGCCGGCCGCTGCGGACATGACCTCGCGCGAGCGTGTCGAGTGCGCGCTGGTATGCCCGGCGCTGGCTATCGCCCTGGGCCAGGCGCGCGCCTTGTCCAACAGTGACCTGGCGTTGCCGTCGGCGACCCGGACACGCTTGCGGGAAAGCCTGCAGGGCGTCGCCGACTTTGTCGGTGGCCAGGGCGCGGTGGCGCTCGATCCGCTGTTGCGGGAACTGGACGACCAGGCGCAGTTGCTCGATGCTCTGCATGGCGCGCCAGGGCAGATGGGGCGTGACGCCTTGCGCCGACTGTTCATCCTGCGGGTGGCGCTGGCGGTGGCCGGGCAGTTGCTGGCGCGTTATCGCCAGGTGCTGGAAGCTGAACGATCGCGGCTGTTGCCGGAGGTGGCCAATGCCCATTGATTTCGAGGTGGGCGGGGTCTACCTGCCGCCCATCGCCCAGGCGCTGCTGCTGGCGCTGCCGTTGTTTCTGCTGGTCGATGCCTTGTTGCGCCGGGTAGGCGTGCTGGCATTCGTCTGGCATCCGGCGCTGTTCCAGGGTGCCTTGTACACCGCGATTTGCGCGGCCCTGTTGTTGTGGATGGGAGTGAGCAGGTAGATGTCGTCGATCAAGCCGCTGTTGTCGCGCAGCCTGACCTTGGTCATGCTGGCCGTTGCCATCGTGCTGGGCTGGCTGGCCTGGACGCACTATACCCAGGCGCCCTGGACCCGCGACGCACGGGTGCGGGCCGATGTGGTCACCCTGGCGGCGGAGGTCAGCGGCCGGATCGTCGCCCTGCCGGTGCGGGACAATCAGTTCGTGCACAAGGGCGACCTGCTGTTGCGCATCGACCCGGCGCGCTATGAACTGGCCGTGCTGCATGCACGGCGCGCGGTCGAGGTGGCACGGGCAGCCTTGGGGCAGTCGCAGGCGAACATCGTCGCCAACCAGGCGTTGCTCAAGCAGCGGCGTAGCGAGGAACAGCGCCGCGGCAAGCTGCAGTCACTGTCGGCCATTTCCGCCGAGGAGTGGGAAAAGTCCAAGACTGACGTGGCTGTGGCCCAGGCCGACCTGCTGCGCGAGCAGTCCAGCCTCGGCCTGGCGCAAGCCAATGTGCAACTGGCCGAAGCCACGCTGGAACAGGCACAGCTTGACCTGCAGCGCACCGAGGTGCTGGCGCCGGTCAATGGTCATGTCACCAACCTGCTGACCCGCCAGGGCGACTTCGCGCAACCGGGCGCCGCGTTGCTGGCGTTGGTGGACAGCGATTCGTTCCATGTCAGTGGCTACTTCGAAGAGACCAAGCTGCCGCGCATCGCCGTCGGCAGCCGGGCGCGCATCGTGCTGATGAATGGCCAGGCGTTGCAGGGCACGGTGGAGAGCATCGCCTACGCCATCACTGACCGTGAGAACCAGCCGGGCAACCGCCTGCTGGCCAACGTCAACCCGAACTACACCTGGGTCAAGCTGGCCCAGCGCGTGCCGGTACGCCTGCGCCTGGAGCCTCAGGCTGCCGAGGCGCCTGCTTTGCGGGCCGGGACCACCGCCACTGTGACGATCCTCGAAGAATGACGGATGATGCAGCAGTGAGCCGTGGACGAGTGTTGCCGATGTTCGACCTGAACGACCTTTATCTTTACGCCAAGGTGGTGGAGCACGGCGGCTTCGCGCCTGCCGGGCGCATACTTGGCCTGCCAAAGTCACGCCTCAGCCGGCGCGTGGCCAAGCTCGAGGAGCGCCTGGGCGTGCGCCTGATCCAGCGCTCCACGCGGCAGTTTCAGGTCACCGAGGTGGGGCTGGAGTATTACCGCCATTGCCTGGGCATGCTCGAACAGGCCGTCGCCGCCGAGGATGCGGTCGAACGCAACCGCGCCGAGCCCCGTGGCATCGTGCGCCTGGCCAGCAGCACCGCGTTGCTCGATTCGCGCCTGGCGCCGATGCTGGCGAGCTTCATGGCGCAATGCCCGGTGGTCGAACTGCTGGTCAAGAGCTACAACCGCCGGGTGGATGTGATCGGCGAGGGCTTTGACCTGGTGCTCAGCGTGCAGCACCAGCCACTGGAAAGCAGCGAGCTGGTGATGCGTCGCCTGGCCCCGAGCCGGCAGTGTCTGGTGGCCGCGCCGGGCCTGTTGGCCGAACACGGGCGCCCGCTGTCGCCGGAAGGGCTCCAGGTTCTGCCGAGCTTGAACTGGGGCGCCAATGTGCAGGACGCCTCCTGGATGCTGGTCGGGCCCGCAGGCGCCGAGGCTGCCGTGCGCCATCGACCCCGCGTGGTGTCGGACGACCTCACGGTGCTGCGCGAGGCCGCCCTGGCCGGGGTGGGCGCGGTGTTGCTGCCCGAGGAGGCGGTGCGCGACGACCTGGCCGCCGGACGGCTGGTCCATGTCCTCGACGACTGGGCGCCACGGGAAGGGGAGGTGGTGGCGTTGTTCCCTTCCCGTCGCGGGTTGATGCCCGCGGTGCGCAAGCTGATCGACTACCTGGCCGATGCCTTCGAGCAGGAGCAGCAGGCCGCTACGCCGGTTCGCGCTCGTTGAAACCAGGTTCTGCGGGTGGGCGGGCCGACCAGAACGCCAGGCCTGCCGCCAACGCGGTCAGCGCGGCGCCGGCCCAGGGGGTGGCCGCCAGCGTCGCCCCGGTGATCACCACGCCGCCGATGGCCGAACCCAGCCCGACACCGAGGTGCATGGCCGACATGTTCAGGCTCATGCCGGCCGGGAAGGTGTCCGGGCCACGGGTCGCCAGGTAGCTCTGTACCACGGGCGAGGTGGTCCAGCTCAGCCCGCCCCAGAGCATCATTGCCGGCAGGAACAGCCAGGGCGTGCCGACGCTCAGGGGCAGTACCAGCAAACTCGCGAGGTAGAGCAGCGGCGCCAGGGCGATGCAGCGGCCTGCGCCGAGCCGGTCCGCCATCCAGCCGCCGACATAGCCGCCCGAGACGCCGGCGATACCGAAGATGGCGAACAGGGCCGCCAGCCATTGCACCGGTATGTCGGCGACCTGCCGGGCATAGGGCGCCAGGTAGGCGAACACCGTGAAGTGCCCGGCGATCATCAACAGCGACACGCCCTGGGCGGCGACCAGGCGACTGTCGCGCAGATGGCGCAGGTAGCTGCCCAGGGCGATGCGTTCGCTGCTCTGCAGTTGCGGCAGTCCGCGCCAGGCCATCAGCAGCACTGCGATCGCCAGCAGGCTCAGGCCAGTGAACACCCCGCGCCAGCCCAGCATGTCGCATAGCAGCATCCCGGCGGGCACGCCGAGTACCAGCGAACTGCAGATGCCCATGAAGATCACGCCGATGGCACGGCCACGCAGGGCTTCGGGCACCAGGCGCGTGGCCATCAAGGTGCAGGTCAGGCAGGTGAGGGCGCTGGTCGTGGCCATGCCGATGCGGGCGAGCAGCAGCGCGGTATATCCCGGCGCCAGGGCCGCGGCGAGGTTGCACAAGGCGAACAGGGCCAGGGTGATGCAAAGCAGTCGGCGCAACGGGAAACGGGTGGTCAGCAGGGGAGAGAAGGGTGCGGCGAGGGCGAAGCTCAGGGAGAAGACCGTGGTCAGTTGCCCGGCGATCCCCAGCGGGACCTGCAGGCCATCGGCCAGGGCCGGCAGGATGCCGACCGTGATGTTTTCCGCCATGCCCGTGACGAATGTCGCCAGGGCCAGCAGCCAGATACGCGGGCTCATGTGTTGCCTCCGATAAACGGGCCGGCCAAGGTCCGGACCCATTTGTCCCGACGGTTGACCGGCAGTGGTCAGGTCCATCGGGTTTCGAGGCAGTGCTTCGGTTATCCCGGTTCAAGCAGGGAAAATTGTAGACGGTTGCGCAAGGTGGGTGAAGCACGTCGACATAAAGACATGGCGCCGACCCTGTAGGAGCCGGCCCCCCACAGGTGAACTACTTCAACTCGGTCTCGATGAACACGATCTCGTGGTCACTGGCATTGATCACATTGTGCTCGACCCCCGCCTTGCGAAAATAACTCTGCCCCGCTACCAGCGCCGCCTGCTTCTCACCTTCCGGGGTCTCCAGCAGCAGGGTGCCATCGGTCATCGGTACCACCACATAGTCACGGCCATGCAGATGACGCCCGGTTTCGGCGCCAGGGGCAAAGCGCCATTCGGTAACGATCACTTCGTCGGTGTCCACCTGCACGGTGGGGATAGCCTGGGGGCGAGCGTGCTTCATGAGCCGGTCCTGTCTGCGCAAAAGCGTTCAGCCTGAACCCGGCTGCGGGGGCAATAAATGCAAATCTGCTGGCAGTCAGTCAGAGAAAAGCTCACCTAACCCGCAGAAAAAAGAAAGCCCCTTGAACGCTAACGCTCAAGGGGCTTTACCCATCGTGGCCTGTTGGCTCAGACGTTGAAACGGAAGTGCATCACGTCACCGTCCTTGACGATGTAGTCCTTGCCTTCCAGGCGCCACTTGCCGGCTTCCTTGGCGCCGCTTTCACCCTTGAACTGGATGAAGTCGTCGTAGGCCACCACTTCGGCGCGGATGAAGCCTTTCTCGAAGTCGGTGTGGATCACGCCGGCCGCCTGTGGGGCGGTAGCGCCCACGCGTACGGTCCAGGCACGCACTTCCTGCACGCCTGCGGTGAAGTAGGTCTGCAGGTTGAGCAACTCGTAACCGGCGCGGATCACGCGGTTCAGGCCAGGCTCTTCCAGACCCAGGGCCTCGAGGAACATGTCTTTCTCTTCACCGTCGTCCAGCTCGGCGATCTCGGCTTCGATCTTGTTGCACACCGGCACCACCACCGCGCCTTCTTCCTCGGCAATGGCCTTGACCACGTCCAGGTGCGGGTTGTTGTCGAAGCCGTCTTCGGCGACGTTGGCGATGTACATCACCGGCTTGCTGGTCAGCAGGTGGAAGCCGCGGATCATCGCCTTGTCTTCGGCGCTCATGTTCTTCATCAGGCTGCGTGCAGGCTTGCCTTCGGTGAAGTGGGGGATGAGCTGCTCGAGGATGGCCTTCTGAGCCAGGGCTTCCTTGTCGCCGCCCTTGGCGTTGCGGGCGACCTTCTGCAATTGCTTCTCGCAGCTGTCGAGGTCGGCGAAGATCAGTTCGAGGTCGATGATCTCGATGTCGCGCTTGGGGTCGACGCTGTTGGAGACGTGGATCACGTTCTCGTCTTCGAAGCAGCGCACCACGTGGGCGATGGCGTCGGTCTCGCGGATGTTGGCGAGGAACTTGTTGCCCAGGCCTTCACCCTTGGAGGCACCGGCGACCAGGCCGGCGATGTCGACGAACTCCATGGTGGTCGGCAGGATGCGGTTCGGCTTGACGATCTCGGCCAGCGCGTTGAGGCGCGCGTCGGGCATCGGCACGATGCCGCTGTTCGGCTCGATGGTGCAGAAGGGGAAGTTCTCCGCCGCGATGCCGGACTTGGTCAGGGCGTTGAACAGGGTGGACTTGCCGACGTTGGGCAGGCCGACGATGCCGCAATTGAAACCCATGGGTATTCCCCTTTCGTAAAGTGTCAGGCCTTCTGGCTGTGCAGTTCGCGCATGGCCTTGGCGAAGTCGCCGGCCAGCACGTCGGGCATCACGCCGAGGGCAAAATCGATGCTGGCGTCGAGCTTCTCCTGCTCGGCGCGTGGCGCCCGGCCCAGGACGAAGTTGGAGACCAGTTTGGCGTCGCCCGGGTGGCCGATGCCAAGCCGCAGGCGGTGAAAGTCGTTCTGGTTGCCGAGCTGCGCGATGATGTCGCGCAGGCCGTTGTGCCCACCGTGGCCGCCGCCTCTCTTGAGTTTGGCGACGCCGGGAGGCAGGTCGAGTTCGTCGTGGGCCACCAGGATCGCTTCCGGCTTGATGCGGAAGAAATTGGCCAGAGCCGCCACGGACTGGCCGCTACGGTTCATGTAGGTGGTGGGGATCAACAGGCGAACATCGTTGCCCTGATGGCTGAACTTAGCCGTCAGGCCGAAATACTTTTTGTCAGCGGACAGCGAAACGCGCTGGGCGCTGGCGAGGCGTTCAACGAAAAGAGCCCCTGCGTTATGCCGGGTCTGTTCGTATTCGGGGCCGGGGTTACCCAGGCCGACGATCAACTGGATGGCGGTCACGTCAGGGGCTCTTCCTTGGAGTTGGTGGGTTACGGTGCGCGCGGCACTGTAACCCGATCAACGCCGGCGTGCGAGTGGATTACTCGGCAGCGCCTTCAGCAGCTTCAGCGGCAACGCGCGGGGCGTGGACGTTGGCAACAGCTTTGTCATCACCGTGGGCCAGAGCAACGAACTCTACGCCTTTCGGAGCTTTCAGGTCCGACAGGTGGATGATGGTGCCGACTTCGGCCTTGGACAGGTCGACTTCGATGAACTCAGGCAGGTCCTTGGCTTCGCAGGACACTTCGATCTCGGAAACGACGTGCGAGATCTCGCCGCCTTTCTTGATCGGGGCTTCTTCACCGACGAAGTGAACTGGAACCTTGGCGGTCAGCTTCTGGCCCGCAACGACGCGAACGAAGTCGGCGTGCATGATGAAGCCTTTGGCCGGGTGACGCTGCATGGCCTTGACCACGACGTTCTGCTTGGCGCCGTCGACGTTCAGTTCGATCACGTGGCTGAAGGCAGCTTCGTTTTCGAACAGCTTGGCGATTTCCTTGGCCACGATGGTCAGGGATTGGGCTTCTTTATCGCCACCGTAGACAACGGCAGGGATGCTGGCGGAGTGACGCAGGCGGCGGCTCGCACCTTTCCCCAGGTCAGTACGCGCTTGGGCGTTCAGGATGAAGTCAGTCATTTTGTTTCTCCAAATTAGCCTCCCGAAAGGCGTTTGCGACCAGCGCCAGACGGGGATGGCAAAAAAGCCCCGCCCCAACAACCAGTGTTGGGGCGGGGCGCTTTTCGTCAGCGAGTGTTCCGCTTAGCGGAACATCGCGCTGATCGATTCTTCATTGCTGATGCGGCGGACCGCTTCAGCAACAACCGGTGCGATATCCAGCTGGCGGATACGGTCACAGGCTTGAGCAGCGGCGGACAGCGGCACGGTGTTGGTCACCACCAGCTCGTCCAGTACCGACTTCTCGATGTTCTCGATCGCGCGGCCCGACAGGACAGGGTGCGTGCAGTAGGCGTAGACCTTGGCGGCACCGTGTTCTTTCAGGGCCTTGGCCGCGTGGCACAGGGTGCCGGCGGTGTCGACCATGTCGTCTACCAGGATGCAGGTGCGTCCTTCGACGTCGCCGATGATGTGCATCACCTCGGAGTGGTTAGCCTTTTCGCGGCGCTTGTCGATGATCCCGAGATCGACACCCAGGGACTTGGCGACGGCGCGAGCACGCACCACGCCACCGATGTCCGGGGAAACGATCATCAGGTTCTCGAAACGCTGGTCCTCGATGTCGTCGACCAGTACGGGCGAGCCGTAGATGTTGTCGACGGGGATATCGAAGAAACCCTGGATCTGGTCAGCGTGCAGGTCGACGGTGAGAACACGGTCGATACCCACGACAGTGAGCATGTCAGCGACGACTTTGGCGCTGATGGCTACACGTGCCGAACGCGGACGGCGGTCCTGGCGGGCGTATCCGAAGTAGGGAATCACGGCGGTGATTCGCGACGCTGAGGAGCGGCGGAAGGCATCTGCCATCACGACCAGTTCCATCAGATTGTCGTTGGTTGGAGCACAGGTGGGCTGAATGATGAAGACGTCCTTACCGCGGACATTTTCATTGATTTCAGCACTGATTTCACCGTCGGAGAATTTACCGACAGAAACATCACCCAGTGGAATATGCAGCTGACGTACGACACGCCGAGCCAGATCGGGGTTGGCATTCCCCGTGAAGACCATCATCTTGGACACGCGCAGTACCTGAAGGCTGAGGGTAACCTGGATGAGTATAAGAAATGGCAGGGGCGGCTGGATTCGAACCAACGCATGGCAGGATCAAAACCTGCTGCCTTACCGCTTGGCGACGCCCCTGTATCTGTTGCTGCGAATTCTTATGAACTCGACTTCTTGATCAGAACTTGCAGCTTGCGATGCAACATCGAAACATTGCTTCCTTTCGCCACAAACCCTGTTTGGGTCTCTGAAAGAAGGGCCAGAACTCTATCAGCTTCGGCTTTGCTTGGGAAGGCCCCAAACACACAACTTCCAGTTCCGGTCATTCGTGCTTCGGTGAATTTACCCAGTGAAATCAGCGCATTGCGAACTTCAGGATACCGTTGCTCTACTACCGGTTGGCAGTCATTTCGACTGTTTCCCTCGGGAACGGGGCGCATCTTAAGGGGGAGGGAATCACGTGTCAACTCCGGATGCGAAAAAATTTCCGCTGTGCTGACAGACACTTGCGGCACCAGCACGACATACCAGGGTTCCTCGGGGTCGACCGGGGTCAGCTGCTCGCCGACACCCTGGGCGAAGGCCGCGTGGCCACGGACGAACACCGGCACATCGGCGCCGAGCGACAGGCCCAGGCTGGCCAGGCGGTCTTCGTCCCAGTCCAGCTGCCACAGGTGGGCGAGCGCCAGCAGGGTGGTGGCAGCGTCCGAGCTGCCGCCACCGATGCCGCCGCCCATGGGCAACACCTTGTGCAGCCAGATGTCGGCGCCGAGCGGGGTGCCGGACTGTGCCTGCAGCAGGCGTGCGGCGCGGACGATCAGGTTGCTGTCGTGGGGCACGCCTTCAATTTCAGTCCGCAGGCGAATCTGGCCGTCATCGCGCAGGGCGAAGCTCAGTTCGTCGCCGTGCTCGAGGAACTGGAACACGGTTTCCAGCTCGTGGTAGCCGTCGGCGCGGCGGCCGGTGATGTGCAGCCACAGGTTGAGCTTGGCCGGGGCGGGCAGGGTCAGCTTGTGCATTGTATTAATGCCCCAGCTGGCGTGGCTGCCAGTCCTTGACCACCAGGGTCACGTCGATGTTCTCGCCGTGCAGCTTGAGGCGCTCGGGCAGCCAGTAGCCGTTCTGCTCCACATAGCTCAGGTACTCGACCTGCCAGCCATCCTGGTGAAGGCTGGCCAGGCGGCTGTCGCCGTCGAGAGTCAGCTGGCTCTTGCTGTCCGGGGCGGGCAGGCCGCGCACCCACCAGACCAGGTGCGACACCGGCAGGCGCCAGCCCAGTTGCTCTTCCAGCAGCGCCTCGGGGTTGGCGGCCTCGTAGCGGCCCTGGTTGGCCACTTCCAGCACCACGCCGCCGGGGCGCCCGGTCAGGCGCGCCGCGCCGCGGCCCAGGGGGCCGGCCAGGCGGATGTCGTAGTAGTCCTGGCGTTGCAGCCAGAACAGCGTGCCGCTGCCGGAGTCGCGCGGGGCGCGGATGCCGACCTTGCCGTTGATCTGCCAGCCGTCGAGGCTGCCCAGTTGCTGTTTGTGCTCGCGCCACAGCTGCGGGTTGCCCTGGCCCTGTACGGCTTCCTTGCTGCCGAAGCCGGCGCAACCGGCGAGCAGGGCGATGAGGGTGAAGGTGATGCAATGACGCAGGAACATGGTTTAAAGGCTCTCGGATCCGGTCAGGCGCAGCAAGGTCTTGCGCAGGATGGGGCTGTCGGCCTGGGCTTCGAAGCCCTTGGCCCAGACTTGGCGGGCTTCGCGGCGCTTGCCGTTGGCCCAGAGGACTTCGCCCAGGTGGGCGGCGACTTCATGGTCGGGGAAGCGCTCGAAGGCCCGGCGCAGCTGGCGTTCGGCTTCCTCCAGGTTGCCCATGCGATAGGCCACCCAGCCCAGGCTGTCGAGCACCGCAGGGTCGTCCGGGGTGAGCTGGTGGGCCTTGTCGATCAGCGCCTTGGCCTCGCTGTAGCGGGTGGTGCGGTCGGCCAGGGTGTAGCCCAGGGCGTTGAGGGCCATGGCGTTTTCCGGCTCGCGGGCAAGGATGGCGCGCAGGTCTTTCTCCATCTGCCCCAGGTCGTTGCGTTTCTCGGCGAGCATGGCGCGGGTGTAGAGCAGGTTGAGGTCGTCCGGGTAGCGCTTGATCGCCTGCTCCAGCACTTGACCGGCCTGGGCCTCCTTGCCGTTGTTGCCCAGGCTTTCGGCTTCGATCAGGTACAGCTGGATGGCGTAGTCCGGCTGGGCCTCACGGGCTTCGGCGAGTATCCGCGAAGCCTCGGCGCTGCGACCGTTGGCGATGAGGATATCGGCCTGGCGCAGTTGCGCCGGCAGATAGTCCGGGCCGGGGCCGACCAGGGCGTATTCGCGCAGGGCGGCGGCTGGTTGGCTGCGTTCTTCGCGGATGCGGCCCAGGTTGAGGTGGGCGGCGTCGACGTTGGTGTCACGCTCGACCAGTTCCTGCAGGTAGCCCTCGGCTTCGTCCCAGTGCTTGGTTTCCAGGCACACCAGGGCCAGCGAGTAGCGGATCTCGTCGTCTTCGGGGTACTGCTGCAACAGGCTCTCGAACTCGGCCTTGGCGTCGTCGATGCGGTCCTGCTCGACCAGGGTGCGGGCGTAGGTCAGGCGCAGGCGCTTGTCCTCGGGGTTGTCGCGGATCGCCCCACGCAGCAGTGGCAGGGCCTCTGGGCCACGGTCCAGGGCCTGCAGCAGGCGGGCGCGCAGCAGCACCGGGGCGATCTCGCCGTTCTGCGGCGGGTGGGCTTCGAGCAGGTCGAGGGCTTGTTGCGGCTTGTCGTCCTGATTGAGCAGCAGGGCCTTGCCGAACACCAACTGGCCGTTGTCGGGGTATTTCACCAGCAGGCGGTCGAAGCTCTGCATCAGGCCATCGCGGGTGCTCTGGTCAGTCTCGGCGGCCGCCAGGGCGAGGAAATCGAAGTGGGTGTCGCCCTGGCCCTGCAGTACCTTTTCCATATAAGTCATGGAGTCGTCGTAGCGTCCGGCGCGGGCCAGCTGGATGGCCGCGGCGCGTTGGGCGTCGAGGTTCTGCGGGTCGTTGCGGGCCCAGATCAGCGCGGTGTCCAGGGCTGGTTCGTCGGCGCCGAGGTATTCGGCGATGCGATAGGCTCGCTCGGAGACGGCCGGATCCTGGGTCTTTTCGGCCTGGTCGACGTAGTTGGCCAGGGCGATATCGAAGCGGTTGCGCTGGCCGGCGAGCTCCGCAACCAGCAGGCTGTACAGGGTGTCCTGCTTGAACGATCCGTACACCACGGGCTTTTCCGCGCTCTTGCCGGCGTCGGTTGCGGGCGACTGGGCGTCCGTCTTCGGGGCCAGGCTCTGGCAGCCTTGAAGCAGGGCGAGGGCAAGCAGCAATGCGTAGGATTTGTTCATAGAGGCTTATTAAAGAGGCTAAACCGGCGGTCGGAGCATGATGACACAAGCGTGATGGCAAACCCACCTGCGAAGGTCGTGGTGTGAAGCGGTGCTTCGGAGTATAGGGACAATGAGCCGGGGCGGTGGTTCGCAATCACTCACGGCATCCTGCCCTTGCCCTTGCCCTTGCCCTTGCCCTTGCCCTTGCCCTTGCCGTTGTTTTTGCTTTTGCTTCTAAGCGCGCGGTAGTTCAGGCAACACCAATTGCGACTTCAGGAGGCCGAACGCAGGTCTTGCGGAGGGAGGTGACGGGCATGGATGCCCGTCAAGCGCTGCGCCCCAGGATGGGGCGTTCAGCGCGGTCCTCCCGGGAGCAAGACCGGAGTGAGGGAACCCGGAGCGAAGCGCAGGGCCGGATGAATGGAGCGCCACGGCTTTGGTTACTTTGGCCACGACCAAAGTAACCCGCCGTAAGGGCGGAAAGGTGACTATGCGTCGACATCGCAAATGAATGCGCCTACAACTTCAAAAACAAACACCACCCGAAACTAACGAACTAACGAACTAACCAACAGTCAAGCCTTCAAAGCCTTCTTGGGATATATATCGTACCGACTCGACTTCCCCTCCAGACTATGACTCGGCTTGGCCCCCTCGATAATAGGCGCCTTGCGCGGCCGCTTGACCACCACCCGATGCGTGGCGAGCGCCAAAGCCGCCTCGAGCAACGCCGGCGCATCCAGGTCATCGCCGACCAAAGGCCTGAACACCCGCATTTCCTTCTTCACCAACGCACTCTTGTCCCGATGCGGAAACATCGGATCCAGATAGATCACCTGCGGCGCCTCCCCCTCCCAAGCCCGCATCCGCTCGATCGCATTGCCGGTCAGCAAGCGCATGCGCGCAACGATCGGAGCAATTTCCTCATCGCCACGCGCCCGCACCAGACCATCCTCCAGCAGCGCGGCAATCAACGGCTGACGCTCGATCAGGGTCATCTGGCAACCCAGGCTGGCCAACACGAACGCATCCTTGCCCAGCCCCGCCGTAGCGTCGAGCACCTGCGGCCGCACGCCCTGGGCGATGCCCACGGCCTTGGCGATCATCTGCCCGTTGCCACCACCGTACAACCGCCGGTGCGCCGCCTGCCCCTCGACGAAATCCACCCGCACCGGCCCCGGCGCCTGCGGCCCGAGCTGCTGGATCTGCAGCCCTTCGTCCCCCAGCTGCACGGCGAATTCCGCGGCTTCATCGACCAACGGCAAGCCCAGCCGCTCGGCCCATGCCTCGGCCTGCGCCTGGAACTGCGGGGCCAGTGCCTCGACCCTGATACCTGCGCCTTGCTGCTGCTCTACCATCCGTTCCCGCACTCGAAAAAAATTAATGAAACCCCGGCCAGAGCCGATACAGGCAATATCCCGCTATTCTGCCAGAGCTCAACGTCCGCGACTGCCATGTCAGACACTCTTCCCATCGGCTTGACCTATTTGTCGCCCGTCGGCAACTACGGTCGACAGAATACCCAGGCACTGGGTGGCGTCAGCCATCTGTGGCAGGATTTCTTCGCCCGGGCCATGGCAGAGCAGCCGCAAGGCGAAGTCGACTCCTTCAGCCAGGCGCTGATGCAGTGCGACCAGGACAGCGGCGAACCAGTCGGCGGCGCCCGTGCACTGGCGCTGATCGACGCCCAGCGCGCCCTGCCGGTTCACGATACCGAAGTAACCCCGCCCGAGCCCCTGTTCCTGCCCAAGGCGGAACTGGAAGCCAAGCTGCTGCCGCCCGCCCCCGAGCCCTTCGACACCGTCGAACTGATCGAGCAACAGCGCCAGCTCGACATCAGCAACAGCTGGCTGCGCCCGGTGGTCATGAGCCAAGGCCACCCCATCGCTGAGCCCGGCCCCGGCCCATCGCCACGGCCGCTGTTCCTGCCGATCGCCGAGCTCGAGACCCATCTGCTCGACCCTGCGCCCGAACCCTTCGACGAGCAGACCCTGGCCAAGCAGCAGAACGACCTGGAGTTCGACATCCACTGGGCGCGCCCGGTGGTGCTGAACAACGTGCGCGTGCACGCCTGAGTTCAACGGCAGATCTGCCAGAACCCCATGTCCAGGTGAAAGTGGTTGTGGTGCGCGGCGTTGTAGTCCGGCCCCAGTGCCGTGCTGAAGCTTTCGCAGGCCGCCGCCTGCACTTGCCGCAGGAAGTCAGCCTTGGGGCCCTCTCCCCGCCAGTCCTGGGCCAGCACGATGCGCTGCCCATCCTTCAGACGAAAACCACTGATATCAAGCGCATTGGCCGTGGCATGCTGGCTGAGCCGGCCTTGCTTGCGGTGGTAGACATTGCGGCAGGCGAAACTGCCCAGATGATCGACCTGGGCCACCGGCTGACCGAACACCCGCTGCGCTGCCGGCTGCAATCCATGCATTTCGAACAGTGCATAGGCCACCGCCAACGGACAACTGGCGAGGAAACTGCTGCTCAAGCGCGCCTGCCCACCCTCCACACGCCAGACGTTGCGCAGCGGGCAAGCGGCCTGCGGCGGGCTGTCACTCTGCGGTCGGTAACGCAGCGTGGTGGTCTGCAACGCCTGGCGGCATAGCTCGGGATCGTCGCGCAGGCGCGACAGCTTGTAAGGCGTCAGCAGATTCGGGGGCTGCCGAATATCCAGAGCGGCCCAGGGGTTCCAGGCAGCTGGCGGGCGCCAGCCCATCAACCAGGCGAGCAGCACAACCAACAGCAGGCTGAGCAACGCAGTCAACGCTCTACCCATGGGCCCTCAACGGCGGAACAGGTCGTTGAGCTGGGCAAATGGCAGGGCCTGCTCGCCATAGCCGAAGGTGCCTTGCTCGCGGATCTCCAGCGCGGCCCGCTGGAAGGCGCCCAACGCCGCACGCGCCAGCGACGAGCCGACACTGATGCGCTTCACACCAAGGTCCTGCAGCTGATTCACGCTCAACGGTACCCCCGGCATGCCCATCAGCACATTCACAGGCCTGGGCGCTACAGCCTGCACCACTGCCCGGATCTCGTCGACGCTGCGCAGGCCGGGCGCGTACAACACGTCCGCTCCGGCCTCGGCATAGGCCTGCAGGCGGCGAATGGTGTCATCCAGGTCGAGGCGCCCGTGCAGCAGGTTCTCGGCGCGGGCACAGAGGGTGAAGGGGAAGGACAGGCTGCGGGCGGCCGCGACGGCGGCACGCACCCGTGCCACGGAAAGCTCGAAATCGTAGATCGGCGCATCGCTACGCCCGCTGGCATCTTCGATCGAACCACCCACCAGCCCCGCTTCGCCAGCGCGCAGGATGGTCCGGGCGCAGTCTTCCGGCAGGTCGCCGAAGCCGTTTTCCAGATCGGCCGCCACCGGCAACGGCGTGGCATCGACAATGGCACGGGCATTGTCGAGGGTCTCCTCGGGCGTCAGCGCGCCTTCGGCATCCGGCCGCCCGAGGCTGAACGCCAACCCGGCACTGGTGGTGGCCAGCGCCTCGAAACCCAGGCTGGCCAGCAACCGTGCGGAGCCGGCATCCCACGGGTTGGGAATGACGAACGCGCCATCACGCTCATGCAGTGCCTTGAAGGCTTCGGCTCGCAGGGTTTGCACATCCATGGTTCAACCTCCGACAGTCAGATCACAGTAACCCCAGTTGTTCGACCTCAGGGGCACGCGGCAATTCAGGCAGCGCCGCCAAGCCTGGCAACAGGCACATCAGGCGCTGGTGAAAACGCTGGGCCAGTGCCGCGGCCAGACGGTTGTCCGAGGTATGCAGGAAGACGTACGGGCGGCGCCCCTCCTCGATCCAGGCGGCGACCTTGTCGACCCAGGGCGTGAGAAAGCGCTCGTTGGCCTCGAGCTCGGGATGGCCGATGAAACGCACCTGAGGGTACGGGGTAAAGGCCGCCGGGCGCGGCGGCACCTTGGGCTTCTTGGCCTGGGCATGGAGCACGGCGGGCTCGCGCGAAGCGCAGCTGAACAGCGCACGCGGATCCAGGCAGATGCGCTCGACACCGCGTTCATGCAACAGGCGATTGAGCTGGCGCTCCTCCTCGCCACGGGCAAAGAACGCGTCGTTGCGCACCTCCACCGCCACCGGCACGCCGATCTCGTCGAGAAAGTGCGCAAGCTCTGCGAGCCGCGTCGGCCCGAACATCGCCGGCAACTGCAGCCAGTAAGGCGACACGCGTTCGCCCAAGGGAGCCATCAGCCGGGTGAAGTCCAGCGCCGAATCGAGCTGTTCGCGCAGGTCGCCCGCGTGACTGACATCCCCGGGGAACTTCGCGGTGAACCGGAACCCAGCCGGCATGATCTGCGACCAACGCTCTACCGTTGTTGGCGCGGGGCGGGCATAGAACGTGGTGTTACCTTCGACGGCGTTGAATACCTGGCTGTACAGCCCGAGGAACTCGCTGGTACGGGCGTCGGCGGGGTACAGGTACTCGCGCCAGGCGTTTTCAGCCCAGGATGGGCAACCGAGAAAATAAGGGAGGGGTGATGGCGTCATCCATCAAATGTACAGGTCCAGCCCCAGCACTTCCATCTCCCAGTCGGTGAAGCCGGCAGTGGTCAGGTAGCTGGCCAGCGCCGTGGAGGTCCGCCGGTCGCGGGCACGGGGGAAGATCAGGTCCTGCTGGCGGGCCGGCAGGTTCTCGCCGCGACGGCTGGCACGGCTGACCTGCGCGTCGATGTCCTCGATGATCTCGGCGTCGGCTTCGTCGATGGCTTCGTCACGCGCCGGCGCCTTGCGAGGCGCACGCTTGATGGGGTAGCTCTGTGAGGAGAAGCCGTCGATACGCATGAAAGGGGCACTCAGGATCAATGATGGCAATTTAGCAGCATCAGGAATCCTTCGCTAATGCCCGAACTGATAACTGGACCACAGAACGCGCAAAAGGTTTTATCGTGAACGGCGATAGCCGACGAACTGCATTCAACGCGCCTTGGGCGTAGCCACATTATCGCGCAGGTAAACCGGTTGCGCCTGGTCGGCGGCGACCGCCTCGCCCCGCGCCCAGGCGAAGCCGGCCAGGGTGAGGATGTCCAGGGCATTGGGCAGGACGATGGCATCGCTGGCCGCGACCTGCACGGCCAGCCGCTCGGCATAGCCCCAGCCGGTGCCGGCGCCGAACCAATCGCCCTCCAGGTCTTGCGGCAGCGCAACCCGCTCCGGTGGCAGCACCGTTTCATGGCCGATCAGACGCATCTCGCCCTGCTCGGCGTGGTAGCAGCCCCAGTACACCTCGTCCATGCGCGCATCGATGGCCGCGGCCACCTGCTGCGCGCCTCGCTCACGCAGCGCGCCCTGGGCCAGGGCCGCCAGGTTGGACACCGGCAGCACCGGACGCTCGAGGGCGAAAGCCAGCCCCTGGACCACGCCGATGGCGATACGCACGCCGGTGAAGGCGCCCGGGCCACGGCCAAAGGCGATGGCGTCCAGCGCGCTCAGCGCCACACCCGAGTCAGCCAGCAGTTGCTTGATCATCGGCAGCAGCTTCTGCGCGTGCAGGCGTGGGGCCACCTCGTAGTGACTGGTCACCTTGCCGTCGTGCAGCAGGGCGACGGAACAGGCTTCGGTGGCGGTATCCAGGGCCAACAAGGTGGTCATCGAACGAGGTATCCAGGCGACAGGGGAAAAAGAGCGGCAGTATAAACGACAACGGCCCGCAAGCGGGCCGTCGTGACGCACGGTGATGGATCAGCTCAGGGCTGCCAGCACCTTGGCGGTGATCGACTCGACCGAGCCGACACCTTCGATGTGGCTGTACTTCGGCTTGCCGGCGTTGGCGGCCGACAGCTTCTGGTAGAAGTCCACCAGTGGCTTGGTCTGGCTGTGGTAGACCGACAGGCGGTGACGCACGGTTTCTTCCTTGTCGTCATCGCGCTGGATCAGGTCTTCGCCAGTGACGTCGTCCTTGCCTTCCACCTTCGGCGGGTTGTACTGGATATGGTAGGTACGACCCGAGGCCAGGTGCACGCGGCGACCGGCCATGCGGCCGACGATTTCTTCGTCGTCCACGGCGATCTCGACCACGGCGTCGATGTCGACACCGGCGGCGACCATGGCTTCAGCTTGCGGGATGGTGCGCGGGAAGCCGTCGAACAGGCAGCCGTTGGCGCAGTCTGGTTGAGCGATGCGCTCCTTGACCAGGCTGATGATCAGCTCGTCGGAGACCAGCTGGCCGGCATCCATGACTTTTTTCAGCTCCAGGCCCAGCGGGGTGCCGGCCTTGACGGCGGCACGCAGCATGTCACCGGTGGAGATCTGCGGAATACCGAACTTTTCGGTGATGAACTTTGCCTGAGTACCTTTACCGGCCCCGGGAGCTCCCAGCAGAATTACGCGCATCTTGTGCTCCTCATATTTTTCTTTGCAAATCAACGGATTCGGCGCACAAGGCCAACTCCGGAAAATCGGACGAGACCGTAAAATCGGTCAAAAGGCTGCTCAAGATACACAGCGCCCGCCCCCCCGACAAGCGTCCAAAAGTGCCAGGAACGGGCCGCCCGCGGCTGGCCGGGGCACGGGTTGCGCCCGGCGCAACCGGCCGTCACGGGTTGGCGCAAGGCCAACCCCGTCCATCACCGGGACCGGTTTCGAACGACCTCAGCCGGTATTGCGCAAACCAGCCGCGATCCCCGCCACGGTCACCAGCAAGGCCTGCTCCAACGGGCTGTCCAGAGCGGCTTCACGGCTGCGCGAGCGCGCCAGCAACTCGGCCTGCAGGCGGTGCAACGGGTCCAGGTAGGTGTTGCGCAGGCGGATGAATTCCAGGGTTTCCGGGCTGTGCGCCAGTAGCACCGGCTGCCCGGTCAGGCCCAGCACCACCTGGCACGACTGCGACAATAGGTCGCGCAGGTGCGCGCCCAGTGGCAGCAGTTCGGGTTGCACCAGACGTTCGTCGTAGGCCTCGGCGATTTGTGCATCGGCCTTGGCCAGGACCATCTCCAGCATGTCGATGCGGGTGCGGAAGAACGGCCATTGCTCGCGCATCTGCGCCAGCAGCGCCCCCTGTCCGCGTGCCAGGGCATTGTTCAGCGCCGTTTCCCAGCCCAGCCAGGCCGGCAGCATCAGCCTTGTCTGGGTCCAGCCGAATATCCACGGGATCGCCCGCAGGCTCTCGATGCCGCCGGCGCGGCGCTTGGCCGGGCGGCTTCCCAGCGGCAGGCGGCCGAGTTCCTGCTCGGGGGTGGACTGGCGGAAGTACTCGACGAAGTCCGGGTTTTCGCGCACCACGTCGCGGTAGGCCTTGACGCCATCGGCGGCCAACTGGTCCATCAACGCGCGCCAGGCCGGCTCCGGCGGTGGCGGCGGAAGCAGGGTCGCCTCCAGCACGGCGGCCAGGTAGAGGTTGAGGTTCTGCTCGGCAATGCCCGGCAAGCCGAACTTGAAGCGGATCATCTCGCCCTGCTCGGTGGTGCGGAAACGCCCGCCCACCGAGCCCGGCGGTTGCGACAGGATCGCCGCGTGGGCCGGTCCGCCGCCGCGCCCGACCGTGCCGCCCCGGCCATGGAACAGCAGCAGCTCGACCTGGTGCTCGCGACAGATGCGCACCAGGTTCTCCTGGGCACGGTACTGGGCCCAGGCCGCCGCGGTGGTGCCGGCGTCCTTGGCGGAGTCGGAATAGCCGATCATCACCTCCTGCGGCCCTTGCAAACCAGCGCGGTAGCCCGGCAAACCGAGCAGACGTTCCATCACCGGGCCCGCGTTGTCCAGGTCGGCCAGGGTCTCGAACAGCGGCACCACGCGCATCGACCGGGTCAGCCCGGCCTCCTTCAGCAGCAATTGCACCGCCAGCACATCGGAGGCCGCGCCGGCCATGGAGATCACGTACGACCCCAGCGACGCCGCAGGCGCGGCGGCGATCTCGCGGCAGGTGGCGAGCACCTCGGCCGTCTCGGCCTGGGGCTGGAAATGCGCCGGCAACAGCGGGCGACGGTTGTTCAGCTCGGCCTGAAGGAACGTGATGCGTCGCTCCTCGTCCCACTCGGCATAGCGACCGAGGCCGAGGTAGTCGGTGATTTCCGACAGCGCGTCGCGGTGCCGGGCGGCATCCTGGCGCACGTCCAGGCGCACCAGGAACAGGCCGAAGGTCACCGCCCGACGCAGGCAGTCAAGCAACGGGCCGTCGGCGATCACACCCATGCCGCATTCATGCAGCGACTGGTAGGCCAACTCCAGCGGCGCGATCAGCTCGCGATTGTCCACCAGCACCGCAGCGCTGGCAGGTTGTGTGCCTGTCAGCGAGGCATGGGCCCAGGCACGGGTGGCGCGCAGGCGGTCGCGCAGCTGCTTGAGCAGGGCTCGATAAGGCTCGGCGCTGTCGCCGACCTTGTCTTTCAGCGCGGCGCTGGCCTGCTGCATGGACAGCTCGGCGGCCAGGCCGTCGATATCGCGCAGGAACAGGTCGGCGGCCATCCAGCGCGCCAGCAGCAGGACTTCGCGGGTGACCGCCGCCGTAACGTTGGGATTGCCGTCGCGGTCACCGCCCATCCAGGAGGCGAAGCGCACCGGCGCCGACTCCAGCGGCAGGCGCAGCCCGGTGGCCTCGAACAAGGCCGCGTCGACCTTGCGCAGGTGGTTGGGGATCGCCTGCCACAACGAGTGCTCGATGACCGCGAAGCCCCACTTGGCTTCATCCACCGGGGTTGGCCGGGTGCGACGGATCTCCTCGGTGTGCCAGGCCTCGGCGATCAGGCGGCGCAGGCGTTCACGCACCTGCTGGCGCTCGCCGGGAACGAGGTCGCGGTGGTCCTGCGCGGCCAGTTGCGCGGCAATGGCGTCGTACTTCTGGATCAGGGTGCGGCGGGCCACCTCGGTGGGATGGGCGGTAAGCACCAGCTCGATGTTCAGCCTAGCCAGTTGCCGGGCCAGCTCATCGTTGCCGTGGCCCGCCGCCTTCAGCCGCGCCAGCAGTTCCGGCAGCACCCGCGCCTCGAACGGCTCGGGCCGGTCGGCGTCGCGGCGCCGGATAAGCTGGTACTGCTCGGCGATGTTGGCCAGGTTGAGAAACTGGTTGAATGCCCGCGCCACCGGCAGCAGGTCCTCCTCGGCCAGGTCGCCCAGGGTCGAGCTCAGTCGCTCGCCCTGCCCGCGCCGGTCGGCCTTGGCGCTGTGGCGGATGTCCTCGATCTTCTGCAGGAACGCCTCGCCATGCTGCTGGCGGATGGTCTCGCCCAGCAGTTCTCCCAAAAGGTGCACATCCTCGCGCAAGCGCAGATCGATATCACTCATCAGCCTTCTCCACTCCAGGAAACCGCATGCGCCCAAGAGTGCCCACTCGCGCCCGCGCCTGGCAAGCCAGAAGCGCCCAGAGCAACTAAAGTGAACACAGGACATCCGAAGCAATGCCACTACCAGGCTTTGACAGAGAGGTCATCATGAAAATCCGCCAACTCGCCGAGCACTGGGAACAGAACGCCGCCGGCCGCCTGAGTCCCACCGGCCATGTCCTGCACCTGGACATGGAAGCCGAAGCGCGCCTGGCCGCGCTGATCGACATGTACCCCAAGCGCAGCCCCGAGGAACTGCTGGGCGAATTGGTGGCGGCGGCGCTCGAGGAACTGGAAGCCAGCTTCCCCTACATCAAGGGCCAGCAGGTGATCGCCACCGACGAAGAAGGCGACCCGCTGTACGAGGATATCGGCCCCACGCCACGCTTCCTGGCCCTCTCCCGACGCCACCTGCAAGCCCTCGGCAGGGTGCGCAAGGAGCCGTCGCACTGAACCTTTCCGGGTGCCGGGCGAAGCCCGGCATACCGTCATCCACGGCGGAAGTTCCAGGAAAAATCCGCTGACTGATTAGTCAGAAAAAAATACCTTTAGCGTGCAAATTTTTCTGAACTATTCAAAAAATGCCTGGGTCACAGCCAATAGCCATCACGGCAAAACCCTGTAAACACGGGCCTTTGCGCCCGACGCTGGCCACAGGGGAACAGCGATAGCCACCGCGTGGCATCGTCGTTTAACAGGAGTGACCCAATGGAGTTGACCACCATGAAGACCCGCATCGCACAACCTTCCTCCACTCACCTGCGCGGGCTCAAGCTGGCCGCGCTGGCCCTGGGCAGCAGCCTGGTGCTGGCCGGCTGCGCGGGCAAGCCGCCGACCGAGCAATACGCCGTGACCCAATCGGCGGTCAACTCGGCGGTCAGTGCAGGTGGCACCGAATTCGCCGCGGTGGAGATGAAGGCTGCCCAGGACAAGTTCAAGAAGGCCGAGATCGCCATGCACGACAAGCAGTACGACCAGGCCAAGCTGCTGGCCGAACAAGCCGAATGGGACGCCCGCGTCGCCGAACGCAAGGCCCAGGCAGCCAAGGCCCAGAAAGCCGTACAGGATGCCCGCCAGGGTATCAACGACGTACGCGAGGAAGGCCTGCGCAGCGCCGAATGAGCCCTGCCCAGCCTCATGAGCCTTCGTTAACGATCAAAGGATGAACACTATGCGCAACTACGTCATGATTCCCGCCCTGCTGGCCTTGAGCGTGGGCCTTGCCGCCTGCTCCCACGACCCGAACGCCAACCTGGAGTCGGCCCGCACCAACTTCTCCGCCCTGCAGAGCGACCCACAGTCGAGCAAAGTGGCCGCGCTCGAGACCAAGGACGCTCAGGACTGGCTGAACAAGGCCGACAAGGCCTACATGGATCGCGAGGACTCGAAAAAAGTCGACCAGCTCGCCTACCTGACCAACCAGCGTGTCGAAGTGGCCAAGCAGACCATCGCCCTGCGTAGCGCCGAGGCCGAACTCAAGAACGCCGCCGCCCAGCGCGCCCAGGCCAAGCTGGACGCCCGCGACGCGCAGATCAAGAAGCTGCAGGACAGCCTGAACGCCAAGCAGACCGACCGTGGCACCCTGGTGACCTTCGGTGACGTGCTGTTCGACTTCAACAAGGCCGTACTCAAGAGCAGCGCCTACCCCAACGTCACCAAGCTGGCCCAGTTCCTCCAGGAGAACCCTGAGCGCAAGGTGATCGTCGAGGGCTACACCGACAGCGTTGGTTCGGCCAACTACAACCAGACCCTGTCCGAGCGTCGCGCCGCTGCGGTGCGCATGGCACTGGTACGTGCCGGCGTCGATCCAGCACGCATCGTCGCCCAGGGGTACGGCAAGGAGTACCCGGTGGCCGACAACAGCAGCAACTCGGGCCGCGCGCAGAACCGTCGGGTGGAGGTGACCATCTCCAACGACAACCAGCCGGTGGCACCGCGTTCGGTGAGCCAAATCCAGTAATCGCTAGTGCTTGAGTGAAAAACCCCGCCTGATGGCGGGGTTTTTCATGGCTTGGGATTGAACATCGTGCAGGTGACGCCTCGCGGGGCAAGCCCGCTCCCACGCAAAAAACATCCTCTTGAAACCTGGTCTGGCACCGACCCCATCTGAAAGTCAGGACACGCTCACTGCACCTGCTGCGGCGTCTCCTGCCCCATGCAGCGCACCGCGCGCTTGCGGTTGTCCACCAGCACCCCGGTCAGGCCCTTCTGCTCGGTGTCGAACAGCACCAGCACGCCATCGATGCACTGCGCCACCTGTGGCGCCGGCGTCAGCGAGACCTTGTAGTCTTCCCCCGGAATGGTCTTGAGCATGGTGAAATCCTGCAGCAACAGCGCATCCTCGGGCTTGGCGAAATGCAGGTAGCCGTAGTACCAGAGGGCTCCCACCGTCACGATGATGCTGCCGACACCGGTCAGGATCAGCGGGATGGCGTTGCGTTCTTCACTCATTGCTTGTTCTTCTCGTCAGGGTAGTTAGGTACTTCGGCCAGGCGGCGCAGGCCGTTGAAATGGGTAGGGTCTTCCAGGAAACGCAGCATCACCTGACGCCAGGTCGGATCGGCGAAGGTCTGCACATGGTCGCCCCGGGTCAATTGCAGCACCCGGGGCGGCGGCGCCTGGCGGTACAGGCGCAGGCCGTTGTCCAACGGTACGAGGTTGTCGTCGATGCTGTGGAAGAACAGCTTCGGCGGGCTGTCCAGACGGGCGATCGAATTGACCGCGCTGTCGCCGTCCGGCACCAGCCACGACAGTGGCACCTGCAGCGGCCAGGTCATCCACGAAGTGCTCAGGGCATAACGCCCCACCGCCCGGTAGCTGGCGGGCACGCCATCGAACACCAGGGCGCTGAAGCGTCGGCGCTGCTCGGGATGCTGGGCCAGGTAGTGGATGGCCATGGCCCCACCGAGGCTCTGGCCGAGCAGCACCAGCGGCCGGCCCTGGGCCTGGGGCGCCTTGTCGAGCCAGTCCAGCGCCGCGCCGATGTCACCATAGACTTCAGGCAATGTCGGCTTGCCCTGGGACAGCCCATAGCCGCGATAGTCGATCATCAACACCTGGTAGCCTGCTTTCGGCAGCCAGTAGCTGCCGCCCAGGTGCCAGGCCAGGTTGCCGCCATTGCCATGCAGGTGCAGCACCGTTCCCTTGACCTCGACACCCTGCGGCACGGGCAGCCACCAGCCATGCAGGCGCGTGCCGTCGGCGGCGCTGAGGGTCAGGTCCTGATACTGCAGATGGGCCATTTGCGGGGTGAACGGCTGACCGGGCTCGGGATAGAACAGCAGGCTGCTGCAACCGCCCAACAGCAGCAGCCCGAGGCCGAAGACGAGGTGACGGCAGGCGTCAGAGAATGTTCGCGTAGTCGGCTTCAATACGGTCCAGGCTCAGGTGGTTGAGGAAGTTGGAGAAGCACATCCAGGCCGACAGCGCGTTGAGGTCGCGGAACTGCTCGGGCAGGTACTTGGGCGGTTCGACCAGCCCTTCCTCGACCAGCTGGCGCAGCGTGCGCATGTCTTCCAGGGTAGTCTTGCCGCAGAACAGCAAAGGGATCTGCTCGAGCTTGCCCTTCTTCACGGCCAACTGAATGTAGTTGTAAACCATGATGAAGCCCTTGAGGTAGGACAAGTCCTTGGTGAATGGCAGGCCGTTGGGCACCGAGCCCCGGAACACCCGGCTGGCGTTGCTGTAGCTCTGCCCCATCTCGAAGCCCTGGCCACGGAAGAACTCGAAGACCTGCAGGAAGTCGGCGCCCTCCTCCACCATGTGGATGGCACGGGTACGGTTGGTGAGCTTGCGCAGGCGGCTGGGGTAGGAGGCGAAGGCGATCACCTCCATGAGGATCGCCAGGCCCTCCTGGGTCACCGTCGACGAGGGCGGGCCCTTGGCCAGGAAAGTACAGATCGGCTGGTTCAGGCCGTTGAGGGTGGTACCGACGTGCACCAGGCCTTCATGCACTTCCAGGGCGCGCACGTCGCGGCTGTTGAACATGGCGTCGGCGCGTACCTTGATGTAGTCGGCCCCGGCCGCGGCGTCGGCAACGATGCCGTCGGACTCGAACACGCGGATGGTCTCCTCGGCCTCGCCGAACACCTTGTTCAGGCGACGCTGGAGGATCTCCACCGCTTCCTTGGCCGTGAGGTTCTTCGGCTCGTCCTTCAGGTCGCCGCGACCGTCGATGTTGTTCAGGTAGTCCGAGAGCATCAGGCCCAGGTCGGCCAGGGTTGGATCACCGGCGTGGAAGGCGTCGGAGGCGGCGCCGTAGAGCTCCTGAGAGATCAGCCCGAAGTCCTCGGTGCCGCGTGCCTCGAGCATGCGCACCACCATGCGGTATTCCTTGCACATGCGCCGCATGATCTGCCCGACCGGGTTGAACTGGCCCAACTGCCGGGTGATGTCGCGCTCGATGCTCTGGAACTCGGCCTTCACCGCGCTGGAGTCGAACGACAGCGGGCGGTTCTGGTAGTAGGCACGGTCCACCGCCGGTGGCTCCTTGCCCTTGGCCTTGAGGAAGCCCTGGCGGATGCCGTCGTCCCATTTCACTGCGTCGAGTACGCGGATCGGGGTCTGGGTGGCGACGATGCGGTCGGACAACGTGCGTATGGTCTGCTGGTACTCGTCCACGCGGGACTCCTTCTTGGAGCCTCATCGCGGGGCAAGCCCGCTCCCACAACCAGGAGCGGGCTTGCCCCGCGACGAGGCCGGTATGCTCACTGCTATTTACCGGAACGCTGGAAGCGCGCCACCTCGACGAACAGATCGGAGTTGGCGGGATCGTCCAGGTACGCCAGCACCCGCTCGGTCGGGCTGTCGATCAGCACGCCCTCGCCGTTATCTTCCGGCACTTCGGTGTTGCGTCCGCTCAGTTCTTTCTTGGCGACGGCCTGCTGCACCTGCTCGACATCGAGGTTGTAGACCACCAGCTGCTTGCCGTCGATCACCTCGAAGCCACCGATCAGGAAATTGCCACCCAGGCGCTTGGGCACCCCGGCCGACAGGTACCAGCGGTTGCCGTGCCGGGCCACGGTGAAGGCGTATTCCTCGGGGGCCTTGCCCTGGGCACGGGCCACCGCTTTGTAGGTGTTGCCACCCGCGCGGCTGATGCTCAGTTTCAGCGGCTGGCCCCAGGCGTCCTTGCTGCTCCACTGCCCCAGCAGGGCCTTGGGCGCCGGCTGGTTGGCCGGCAGTGGCTCGTCGAACGTCACCAGACAACCGCCCAGCAGGAGGAATGACAAGGTCAACAACACCACACGCCAGGCTTTCATCAGGTTCTCCTTGAAAAGTCGTTCGCCACTCAGGCCGAGGCCAGCACCATCTGCAGGTATCGGACAAGGATAGCGAGCATCTGCTCATCGGCCTGCGCATTCGCATCCTTGAGCAGGCCCTGATATTCCATCTGCTCGATTATCGCCGTCAACATCTGGGCATCCTGCTCGGGCTGGCGCGAGCCGACCACCTGCAGGATCTGCCGTGCGCCATGCAGCAGGATCTGCTCGTGGGCCTGCACCAGCTCGGCCAGGCGCGGGCACAGCAGCGCCTCCTGGCGGAAGGCCTGCTCGGCCATGAGGAAGTCGCGGCGGTTGTTCAGCTGGCGCAGGACGTAGTCGGCCAGCATGCGCGCCACTTCATCGGCCAGGTGCGCCCGGGCCTCGGGGGTGCCGTCGCCCTGGGCCAGCAACTGGCGCAGCACACCTTCGGTGTTGGTCCACAGCTTGGCCATGTAAGCCGCGCTGCGTTCGACGTACTGGGCGAAGGTGTCGGCCAGCAGGTCCTGGATATCCTTGAAATAGTAGGTGGTGGCCGACAGCGGCACGGCAGCCTCGGCGGCCACGGCACGGTGGCGCACGCCGCGCACGCCATCGCGCACGACGATGCGCATGGCGGCGTCGAGGATCTGCTGGCGGCGCTGTTCGCTGCCCTGGCGGGCGGTCTTGCGGCCCTGGTACTGCACGCTCTCGGCGACGGCGGTGGCGATACCGGCGGCACCCTGGTGGGGCATTGCGGGGGTCACTCTGGTTTACCTCACGAACAGTGGGTTGCCTGCCCGGCAATGAGGCCGGCACTGACAACATAAAGCTTCAGGCATGAAAAAGCCGCCTCGAAAGGCGGCTTGTTCAGATCGCTCAGGCCTGTGGACGCATGTGCGGGAACAGGATCACGTCGCGGATCGACGGCGAGTTGGTCAGCAGCATCACCAGGCGGTCGATGCCGATGCCTTCACCGGCGGTCGGCGGCATGCCGTATTCCAGGGCGCGGACGAAGTCGGCATCGTAGTGCATGGCCTCGTCGTCACCGGCGTCCTTTTCGGCCACCTGGGCCAGGAAGCGCTCGGCCTGGTCTTCGGCATCGTTGAGCTCGGAGTAGGCGTTGGCAATCTCGCGGCCACCGATGAACAGCTCGAAGCGGTCGGTCACGGCCGGATTGTCGTCGTTGCGACGGGCCAGCGGCGAGACTTCGAACGGGTACTCGGTGATGAAGTGCGGCTGTTCCAGCTTGTGCTCGACCAGCTCTTCGAAAATCATCACCTGCAGCTTGCCCAGGCCTTCGTGGCCGAGCACCTTGGCGCCGGCTTTCTTGGCGATCTCGCGGGCACGTTCGACATCCTGCAGGTCGGCGGCGGTGAGCTCCGGGTTGTACTTGAGGATCGAGTCGAACACCGACAGGCGCACGAACGGCTCGCCGAAGTGGAACACCTTGTCGCCGTACGGCACATCGGTGCTGCCCAGTACCAGCTGCGCCAGCTCGCGGAACAGTTCCTCGGTGAGGTCCATGTTGTCGCGGTAGTCGGCGTAGGCCTGGTAGAACTCAAGCATGGTGAATTCAGGGTTGTGACGAGTCGAAACGCCTTCGTTACGGAAGTTGCGGTTGATCTCGAACACCTTCTCGAAGCCACCGACCACCAGGCGCTTGAGGTACAGCTCCGGCGCGATGCGCAGGAACATGGCCATGTCCAGGGCGTTGTGGTGGGTTTCGAACGGCTTGGCCGCGGCGCCGCCGGGGATGGTCTGCAGCATCGGGGTTTCGACTTCGAGGAAGTCGCGCTCGATGAGGAACTTGCGGATGTGCGAGATCACCTGCGAACGCACACGGAAGGTGTGGCGGGTTTCCTCGTTGACCATCAGGTCGACGTAGCGCTGGCGGTAGCGCTGCTCGGTGTCGGTCAGGCCGTGGTGCTTGTCCGGCAGTGGGCGCAGCGACTTGGTCAGCAGGCGCACGCTGGTCATCTCGACGTACAGGTCACCCTTGCCGGAGCGGGCCAGGGTGCCTTCGGCGCTGATGATGTCACCCAGGTCCCAGGTCTTGACCGCGGCCAGGGTCTCTTCCGGCAGGGTCTTGCGATTGACGTAGACCTGGATACGGCCGGTCATGTCCTGGATGACCATGAACGAGCCACGGTTGAGCATGATGCGACCGGCGACCTTGACCGGGATGGCGGCTGCTTCCAGCTCTTCCTTGGTCTTGTCCGCGTACTGCTTTTGCAGGTCGTTGCAGTAGCTGTCGCGGCGGAAGTCGTTGGGGAAGGCATTGCCCTTGGCGCGCTCGGCGGCAAGTTTTTCCTTGCGCAAGGCGATCAGGGCGTTTTCTTCCTGTTGCAGGTCTTGCGCTTCGGTCTTGAGGTCGCTCATGTCGTCATTCTTTCCATCAGGTGTTCGTTGCCCCTGTCGGGCAGGGCACGCGATACGGGCCCTGGGCCTCGTATCGCGGCGGTGGTGTACGGTTTACAGCCCCTGCTTGAGGCTCGCTTCCAGGTACTGGTCGAGGTCGCCGTCCAGGACCTTCTGGCAGTCGCTGCGCTCGACGCCGGTACGCAGGTCCTTGATGCGCGAGTCGTCGAGCACGTAGGAGCGGATCTGGTGGCCCCAGCCGATGTCCGACTTGCTGTCTTCCAGGGCCTGGGAGGCGGCGTTGCGCTTCTGCATTTCCAGCTCGTACAACTTGGCCCGCAGCATTTTCATGGCGGTGTCCTTGTTGGCGTGCTGGGAGCGTTCGTTCTGGCAGGCCACCACGGTGTTGGTCGGCACGTGGGTGATACGCACCGCCGAGTCGGTGGTGTTGACGTGCTGACCACCGGCACCGGAGGAGCGGTAGGTGTCGATGCGCAGGTCGGACGGGTTGATCTCGATCTCGACCTTGTCGTCGATCTCGGGCGATACGAACACCGCCGAGAACGAGGTGTGGCGACGGGCGCCGGAGTCGAACGGGCTCTTGCGCACCAGGCGGTGAACGCCGATCTCGGTGCGCAGCCAGCCGAAGGCGTACTCGCCCTTGATGTGCACGGTGGCGCCCTTGATGCCGGCGACTTCGCCTTCGGACAGCTCGATGATGGTGGCGTCGAAGCCACGCTTGTCGGCCCAGCGCAGGTACATGCGCAGCAGGATGTTGGCCCAGTCCTGGGCCTCGGTGCCGCCGGAGCCGGCCTGGATGTCCAGGTAGGCGTTGTTCGGGTCCATCTCGCCGCTGAACATGCGACGGAACTCAAGCTGGGCGAGGGATTCCTCAAGCCCTTGCAGCTCGGTCTCGACATCGCTGACAGCGCCTTCATCGCCCTCCTCGACAGCCATGTCGAGCAGGTCCTTGCAGTCGGTCAGGCCGTTGGACAGTTTATCGAGGGTCTCGACCACCTGTGCCAGCATGGCGCGCTCGCGGCCCAGGGCCTGGGCGTACTCGGGTTTGTTCCAGACAGCGGCGTCTTCCAGCTCGCGGTTTACTTCGACCAGACGATCATGTTTGTGATCGTAGTCAAAGATACCCCCGAATGGACTGGGAACGCTCGGTGAGGTCCTTGATGGTGTTCAGGATCGGTTGGATTTCCATGGGCGGGCAGCTCTCGTGCGAATTCGGTGAAAAGCCCGCGAGTATAACCGAGTCTGGGCCATGGCGGCAGACCCGCCGGGCGGTATGCCGGTAATCCTCACCCGCCCCGCCCAACCCGCTACTGCGAAATCAGCGTGCTTCCATGTGGGCGATCATCAACTGCACGCTCTCGTTCCCGCGAAACTCATTGACATCCAGCTTGTAGGCCAGCTCCACCCACCGCACCGTAGGGTTCGGCCAGACCTCGCGATCGATGCCGAAGGCAATTCCGTCCAGGCGCACCGCTCCGCACTCGCTCTTGAGCACCACCTTCAGGTGGCGCTCCCCCACGACGCGTTGTTCGACCAGCTGAAACACCCCATGGAACAACGGCTCTGGAAAGTGCTGCCCCCAAGGCCCGGCATTGCGCAATGCCCGCGCCAGGTCCAGGTGAAACTCCTCGACCGCCAGGGTACCGTCCGACAACAGCCGACCGGTCAAGTCATCCTCACGCAACTGACGCCGCACCTCTTCATCGAATGCCTCGGCAAACGAAGGAAAGTTTTCGGCCGGCAACGACAGACCAGCCGCCATCGCGTGCCCGCCAAACTTGCTGATCAAGGCCGGATGCCGCGCTGCCACGGCATCCAGCGCGTCGCGGATATGGAACCCCGGCACCGAGCGCGCCGAGCCCTTGAGCATCCCCTCCCCCGCATCGGCGAAGGCGATGGTCGGACGGTGGTAACGCTCCTTCAACCGCGAGGCAAGAATGCCGATCACCCCCTGGTGCCATTCGGCGTCGAACAGGCACAGGCCATAGGGCATGGACTCGACTGGCAGGTCCTTGAGCTGGGCCAGCGCCTCGCGCTGCATGCCCTGCTCGATGGACTTGCGGTCCTGGTTCAGGCCGTCGAGCTGCTGGGCCATGTCCAGCGCCAACGCCGCGTCGTCGCACAACAGGCATTCGATACCCAGGCTCATGTCGTCCAACCGCCCGGCGGCGTTGAGCCGAGGGCCGAGGATGAAGCCCAGGTCGGTGGAGGTGATGCGTCGATGATCGCGCCGCGCCACCTCGAGAATAGCCTTGAGCCCGGGGCGGGCGCGGCCGGCGCGGATTCGCTCCAGCCCCTGGTGCACCAGGATGCGGTTGTTGGCGTCCAGCGGCACCACGTCGGCGACGCTGCCCAGTGCCACCAGATCGAGCAACTCACCGATGTTCGGCTGCGGCTGAGCCTCGTAGCGCCCCAGGCTGCGCAGGCGCGCGCGCAGGGCCATCAGCACGTAGAAGATCACCCCCACGCCCGCCAGGGACTTGCTCGGGAACCCGCATCCCGGCTGGTTCGGATTGACGATGGCATCGGCGGCGGGCAACTGTTCGCCCGGCAGGTGGTGGTCGGTGACCAGTACCTTGAGCCCGGCGGCCTTGGCGGCCGCCACCCCCTCGACGCTGGAGATGCCGTTGTCCACGGTGATCAGCAACTGCGGCTGGCGCTGCAGGGCGACCTCGACGATCTCCGGAGTCAAGCCGTATCCGTATTCGAAACGATTGGGCACCAGGTAGTCGACATGCGCCGCGCCCAGCAGGCGCAGGCCAAGCACACCGACGGTACTGGCGGTGGCGCCGTCGGCGTCGAAGTCGCCGACAATGAGAATGCGCTGGCGCTGGTCGAGTGCCTCGACCAGCAGGTCCACCGCCGCATCGATGCCCTTGAGCTGCTGGAATGGCAGCAAGCGCGCCAGGCTCTTGTCCAGTTCAGCCTCGGTCTGAACGCCACGGGCGGCGTACAGGCGGGTCAGCAGGGGTGGCAGGTTGCCCAGCAATGGCAGGGGCGACGGCAGGGGACGGGGTTCGATACGCATGGGGTCTTCGATAATCTGGTGTGAATCAGGTCAGCCGCGCTCGCCGAGCAGCCACTGCAGCTGCACTTCGTGCTGGCCACGGTCGTCGGTGACGAACACCGTGCCTTCGCTGATCATCACATCCCACTTGATGGTGCGCGGCATGTCGGTGGCGAGGACCTCCAGCACGTCCTGCGGCACGGCGGCGATGCTCAGGTTCTTCAGGCCCTTGACTGCGCCAAGCACCTTGTTCTCCCAGACGCGCAAGCTGCCATAGGCCAACAGACTGGTGCGCTCGGTCCGCCGCGAGCACCAGGTCAGGCGGTCGGCGTCGGGCTGGCCAACCTCGATCCAGTGCAGGATGCGATCGTCCAGGCTTTTTTCCCACAGGGCCGCCTCATCGACGTCCGACAGGCCGCGACCGAAGGACAGCTGCTCGTTGTACCAGAGGGCATAGGCCAGCAGGCGCACGGCCATGCGTTCTTCGGTTTCCGAGGGATGACGGGCAATGGTCTGGCGGACGTTCTCGTACACGCCGCGATCGAGGTCGGTCAGATTCAGTTCGAACTTGTAGGTGGTGGACGGCTGGGCCATGGGCAATGGGCTTCTTGCGGGAGAAAGGCGCACAGTCTAACTGATCCCGGGCGCCAGCGCCGGATCAGACAACGCCGATATACCTGCCATCGCCGAGCTGTGATACAACCTGCCCTCACGCCCAGCCGCCACGGATGCCCCATGCCTACGCCCAGCAAACCCCTCGCCGGCCTGAAAGTCATCGAGCTCGGCACCCTGATCGCCGGCCCGTTCGCCTCGCGGATCTGCGCCGAATTCGGCGCCGAGGTGATCAAGGTCGAATCCCCCGATGGCGGCGACCCGCTGCGCAAGTGGCGCAAGCTCTATGAAGGCACGTCGCTGTGGTGGTTCGTCCAGGCGCGCAACAAGCAGTCGCTGACCCTCAACCTCAAGCACCCGGAAGGCCGCGACGTGCTCAAGCGCCTGCTGGCCGACGCCGACATCCTGATCGAGAACTTCCGCCCCGGCGTGCTGGAGAAGCTGGGGCTGGGCTGGGACGTGCTCCATAGCCTCAATCCGCGACTGGTCATGGTGCGCCTGTCGGGCTTCGGCCAGACCGGGCCGATGAAAGACCAGCCGGGCTTCGGCGCGGTCGGCGAGTCCATGGGCGGGCTACGCTACATCACCGGTTTCGAGGACCGCCCGCCGGTACGTACCGGCATCTCCATCGGCGACTCCATTGCCGCGCTGTGGGGCGTGATCGGCGCACTGATGGCCCTGCGTCATCGCGAGGTCAACGGTGGCGCGGGCCAGGTGGTGGACGTGGCGCTGTACGAGGCGATCTTCGCCATGATGGAGAGCATGGTGCCAGAGTTCGATGTGTTCGGCTTCATCCGCGAACGCACCGGCAACATCATGCCGGGCATCACACCCTCCTGCATCCACACCACCGCCGATGGCCGTCACGTGCAGATCGGCGCCAACGGCGACGCGATCTTCAAGCGTTTCATGCAGGCCATCGGCCGCGACGACCTGGCCAACGATGCGAGCCTGGCCACCAACGACGGCCGGGATGCGCGCCGCGACGAGCTGTACGGAATCATCGACCGCTGGGCCAACAGCCTGCCGCTGGCCGACGTAATGCAGGTGTTGAACGACGCCGAGGTCCCGGCCAGCCGGATCTACTCCGCCGAGGACATGCTGGGCGATCCGCAATTCCTCGCCCGCGAGATGTTCCTCCAGGCACGGCTGCCGGACGGCAAGCCGTTCAAGATGCCAGGCATCGTGCCCAAGCTGTCCGACACCCCCGGCTCCGCCGAGTGGGTCGGCCCGGCCCTCGGCGAACACACGGCCACGGTACTGGCCAGCCTGGGTTACGACGCAACCGCCATTGCCCGCCTGCGCGCGGCCGGTACGGTCTGACCCACACCCCATGGGTATCCGCCATTTGCCCATCGTGCTCTGCCTGTTGCTGACCGCTCTTGCGGGGCAGATGGCCGAGGCCAGGGAACGCCTGCTATGGTTGGTGCGCGACCTGCCGCCGTTCACCATCTTCGAAGGGCCGGCCAAGGGCCAGGGGGTGATCGACCAACTGTTGCCGATGCTGATCGCCCGGATGCCCGAGTACGACCACCGCATCGTCCGGGTCAATCGGGCCCGGGGCCTGCAGATGCTCCAGGAGCCCAGCTTCACCTGCGACCCGACCCTGCTTTGGACGCCCGAGCGCGCCAGGTATGTGCACTTTTCCCAGCCATCGCTGGGCGTGCTGAGCAGCGGCCTGATCGTGCGTAAGCAAGACCAGGCGTTGCTGGCGCCCTACCTGGAAGGCCAGCAGGTCGACCTGCAGCGCTTGCTGGCCGAAACCCACCTCAAGCTGGGGATCGTCGCCGAACGCAGCTACAGCGCGCAGGTCGACGAAGTCCTCCGGAATCTGCCTGATGCCGCGTTCAGCCGACACTATGGCAACGATGCCACGGCCAGCCTGCTGCAGATGCAGCAACTGGGTCGCCTGCAACTGGTGCTCGGCTATTGGCCCGAGATGCGTTACCTGATCCAGCAGCAGAATGGCTCGCTGGACGACTACAGCTTCCACCCCATCCTTGCCGTGAACCGCTACCAGTTCCTGCATGTGGGCTGCTCGGACACTCCCCTGGGACGCGAGGCGATTGCCCATATCGACCAGTTGCTGCCGACCCTGCGCCGCGGTACCTTGCCCGAACTTTACGCCCACTGGCTGGACCCGGGGCTGCAAGAGGACTACCTGGAGCAGGCCAGGCATTTCTTTGAACAGGGGGAGCCGTCGGCACGCTGAAACATCCTGAAGCCGATTGCCCTGGGCGGTTCTGGAATCGAGGCAAAAAGAAACCCCGGCCGCTGGGGAGGACGACCGGGGTCAAGCGAAAGCCCTTGGGACTTCCAGTGACAGTCTGGACGGTACCGGAGCAAAGCACCATTCGACGGCCCTTGCTGAATCTGATGGGTCTGTCAGGCAAAGGTTCCGTGCATCTGCCGCTGATGTTGCAAGGCGGCGATCACACAGGGTTGCAGGCGACCTTCGGCGATCTGCAAGTCACGGTGCAGTCCATCGACCAAGTCGATCAGCAACTGCTGCTCCGCCAATTGACGAGCGCAGACCTCGCGTTGCAGGATCGGCACGCCGTGCTCGTCATGGAGCGTCAATTGGCGACTGCCATGGCTATCGGCCGCACTGAGCTCGGCCTGGTATGGAGTCAGGGCGTCGTTGAGCAGTCTGCAGACTCTTTCCATCCGGATCACTCTCTGGCTAAGGTTCGAGGAAACTGACCATCGGGACCAACGGAAAGTTCGCCTTGGCCCGTTACCGCGAGCATGCGCGGCCAACATGACAGTTTCGGTGCATCCAGCCAGTGGCCGACTAGAGGCGCTCCAACACCTGTTCCAGGCCTACCATCGACATCGGCCATGGCAACTCTGCCAGCACGTTCAAACCGTACTGACGGGCCTCGAGCGCCAGGTCCATTTCCCCCGCGCCGGCGCACCCGACAAACAGCAATCCCCCCGCGCAGGAGGCCTGCATCAGGTACTTGAACAGGCGCCGGGCATAGCCCCTGGACATGCGCTGGTCGAGCACCAATACATCCACGGGGCGCTGCCGCGCCGTTGCGGTAGGCACGTCATCGGTGACCCGGACGTTGTAGACCCCCTGGGCATTGAAAGCCTGATGCAGCAACATCTGGTGGTAGGGCCGAGCCTGGTGGATAAGAACATTGAGCTGACGCATGAGCTTCCCCCGGAACAGTGTGCCTTGTGGGTTGGAACGACCACTTTAGTAGGGGTAGGTACCGAACTACATGGGAAAAGTCTGAAAGATCGAGACCCTGTGTCACGCACACAAAAAAGCCCGTCCAGGACGGGCTTTCTCGCATAGCGCTCGATTTACAGCGGTTTGCCGCGGTTGCCATGCTGGCTGACGAACGCCTGGACGGTCTTCAGGTCGTTGGCCAGCACTGTGCAGCGCTCTTCACGGCTGAACAGGTCGCTCAGGTGCGCCGGCAGCTCCAGGGCCTTGGCGACACCAGCCTTCTCCACCGCCTCGGGGAACTTGACCGGGTGCGCGGTACCCAGCACCACCATCGGCGTATCCAGGCTGCGGCGGCACTCGCGGGCGGCCTTGACGCCGATCGCGGTGTGCGGGTCGAGGACTTCACCGGTGGCCTTGAACACCTCGGCAATGGTCTCGCAGGTCTGCTCGTCGGTGACAGCCAGCGAGTCGAACAGCTTGCGCGCCTCGGTCCAGCGATCCTGCTCGACGCTGAAGCCGCCGCCTTGCTTGAAGGTGTCCATCAGTTGGGCAACCGCGGCGCCATTGCGACCGTGCAGGTCGAACAGCAAGCGCTCGAAGTTGGACGAGACCATGATGTCCATCGACGGCGACAGGGTCGGATGCAGGGCATCCTTGACGTACTGGTTGCCGCTCATGAAGCGGTGCAGGATGTCGTTGCGGTTGGTCGCCACCACCAGCTGGCTGATCGGCAGGCCCATGTTGCGCGCCAGGTAGCCGGCGAAGATGTCGCCGAAGTTGCCGGTCGGCACCGAGAACGCCACCGAACGGGCCGGGCCGCCGAGCTGCAGTGCTGCGTGGAAGTAGTAGACGATCTGGGCCATGATCCGCGCCCAGTTGATCGAGTTGACCGCCACCAGGCGGGTGCCCTTGAGGAACGACTGGTCAGCGAAGCTGGCCTTGACCATTTCCTGGCAGTCGTCGAAGTTGCCTTCGATGGCGATGTTGTGGATGTTGTCGCCGAGAATGGTCGTCATCTGCCGGCGCTGCACTTCCGACACGCGTTGGTGCGGGTGCAGGATGAAGATGTCGACGTTGTCGCAACGGCGGCAGCCTTCGATGGCGGCCGAGCCGGTATCACCACTGGTGGCGCCGACGATCACCACGCGCTCGCCGCGCTTGACCAGTACATGGTCGAGCAGGCGGCCGAGCAGCTGCAGGGCGAAATCCTTGAACGCCAGGGTCGGGCCGTGGAACAGCTCCATGACCCACTCGTTGCCGTTGAGCTGGCGCAGCGGCGCGACCGCGGCGTGGGCGAAGTTGCCGTAGGTCTCTTCGAGGATCTTCTTGAAGTCGGCGTCGGCGATGCTGCCTTCGACGAACGGACGCATCACCCTGAAGGCCAGTTCGTGGTACGGCAGGCCCGCCCAGGAGGCGATTTCCTCCTGGGTGAAGCGTGGCAGGTTCTCGGGCACGTACAGGCCGCCATCGCTGGCGAGGCCCGCCAGCAGGACGTCTTCGAAGTTCAGGGCCGGAGCCTGGCCGCGGGTACTGATATAGCGCATGGGTGCAAACCTTCGATGCTGGGCGCGGGCCGCCGTTGCGGCCCGCCGCCGGAATTAATTGAGCTGTTCGACGCGGATGCGCACGACCTTGCCGACCACGTCCTGGAGCGCTTCCAGGGCGACGATGGCGTCGTCGATGCGTTGCTCGACCACACGGTGTGTCAGCAGGATCATCGGTACCAGGCCGTCCTGCTCCTCGGCTTCCTTCTGCATGATCGACTCGATGTTGATGCCGCGCTCCGAAAGGATGCTGGCGACCTGTGCCAGCACGCCCGGGTGGTCCTTGGCCTGGATCCGCAGGTAGTAGGCACTTTCGCAGGCTTCGATCGGCAGGATCGGATGGGCCGACAGCGCGTCCGGCTGGAACGCCAGGTGTGGCACGCGGTTCTCCGGGTCGGAAGTCATGGCGCGAACCACGTCCACCAGGTCGGCGACCACCGACGACGCGGTCGGCTCCATGCCGGCACCGGCGCCGTAGTACAGGGTGGAACCGGCGGCGTCGCCGTTGACCATCACCGCGTTCATCACGCCGTTGACGTTGGCGATCAGGCGATCGTTGGGGATCAGCGTCGGGTGCACGCGCAGCTCGATGCCGTCGGCGGTGCGACGGGCCACGCCCAGGTGCTTGATGCGGTAGCCCAGGGCCTCGGCGTAGTTGACGTCGGCGGTGGTCAGCTGGGTGATGCCCTCGGTGTAGGCCTTGTCGAACTGCAGCGGGATACCGAAGGCGATGGACGCCAGGATGGTCAGCTTGTGCGCGGCGTCGATGCCTTCGACGTCGAAGGTCGGGTCGGCCTCGGCATAGCCCAGCGCCTGGGCTTCGGCCAGCACGTCGGGGAAAGCGCGGCCCTTGTCACGCATCTCGGTAAGGATGAAGTTGCCGGTGCCGTTGATGATGCCGGCCAGCCAGTTGATGCGGTTGGCAGACAGGCCCTCGCGGATCGCCTTGATCACCGGGATGCCACCGGCCACGGCGGCTTCGAAGGCGACGATGACGCCCTTCTCGCGGGCCTTGGCGAAGATCTCGTTGCCGTGCACGGCGATCAGCGCCTTGTTGGCGGTGACCACGTGCTTGCCGTTTTCGATGGCCTTGAGCACCAGGTCGCGGGCGATGGTGTAGCCGCCAATCAATTCGATGACGATATCGATCTCAGGGTTGCTCGCGACTTCGAACACATCAGCGGTAATGGGGGTACCGGTAATCTGGCAGTTCGGGTTCTGCGAGCGCATGGCAATCTGTGCCACTTCAATACCGCGCCCGGCACGGCGGGCGATCTCCTCGGCGTTGCGCTGAAGTACATTGAAGGTTCCGCCACCGACGGTCCCCAACCCACAGATGCCTACTTTGACCGGTTTCACTGTGAACTCCCCATAGAACGGCCGGCACCTGCGCCGACCGTGAAACATGCCGTCACCCCATGACGACGGCGTACTGAATTGATTACTTGCTCTCTGCCAGGGCCAGCTTGGCCACTTGCGGCGCCGGCTGGTAACCCGGAATCACCTGGCCATTCTGTAGAACGATCGCCGGCGTGCCATTTACACCAATCGACTGGCCCAGCTGGAACTGCTTGCTGACCGGGTTGGCGCACTTGGCGGCCTTGATCTCCTTGCCGTCGACCATCTTGTCCAGCGCCGCGCGGCGATCGCTGGAGCACCATACCGCCTGCAGTTGCTCGTCACCCGGCGAGCCCAGCCCCTGGCGCGGGAAGGCGACGTAGCGCACCTCGATACCGCGGCGGTTGAGTTCCGGCACTTCGGCGTGCAGCTTGTGGCAATACGGGCAGGTGGTGTCGGTGAACACGGTGATGTGCGACTTGGTTTCACCCTTGGCCGGGTAGACCACCATCTCGCCGACCGGAATGCCGTTGATCAGCTTGGCAATGCCCTGGCGCTCGGTCTTCTCGGTGAGGTTGACCGGCTTGCCGTCCTGGATCTGGAACAGGTAGCCCTGCATGACGAACTGGCCGTCGGCGCTGGCGTACAGCACGCGACCGCCCTGCAGCTTGACTTCGTACAGGCCATTGAGCGGGCTGCTGCTGACGCTCTCGACAGGCACTTCCAGCTCGAGGTTCTGCAAGGACTTGCGGATCGCCTGCTCGGCACCGGCATTGGCATCGGTGGCCGCGGCGACGGCAAAGGTACTGGCCAGCGCCAGGGCGGCGGCGGCGAAAATCTGGGTCACGCGCATGGGGTACTCCTGAAGGCGGACGGGGCCGTGGGGGCGTTGCTTGACCCTGGCGGGTGGCGAACATTCGGCCCTTGCAACAAACCGTCCAAGCCTACCACAACAAACTGGCGCAGTAGGGGTACTCAGGCACCGGTCGGCGGAACATGAAAAGCATTCATCCACGTGGATGGTGTTCGGCGTGCAACTGCTGCAGCCGGGCCTTGGCCACATGGGTGTAGATCTGCGTGGTGGACAGGTCGCTGTGGCCCAGCAGCATCTGCACCACGCGCAGGTCGGCGCCATGGTTGAGCAGGTGCGTGGCAAAGGCGTGGCGCAGCGTGTGCGGCGACAGCGGCTTGTCGATGCCGGCCACCCGCGCCTGGTGCTTGATACGGTGCCAGAAGGTCTGGCGGGTCATCTGCTCGCCGCGCTGGCTGGGGAACAGCACGTCGCTGGGGCGCCCATTGAGCAGCTCGGCGCGGCCATCGCGCAGGTAGCGCTCGAGCCACACCACCGCCTCCTCGCCCATCGGCACCAGGCGCTCCTTGCTGCCCTTGCCCATCACCCGCAGCACGCCCTGGCGCAGGTTGACCTGGTCCAGGGTCAGGCTGACCAGCTCGGTCACCCGCAGGCCACAGGCATAAAGCACCTCGAGCATGGCGCGGTCGCGCTGGCCGATGGCCTCGCCAAGATCCGGCGCCTGCAACAGGGCCTCGACATCGGCCTCCGACAGCGACTTGGGCAGGGGCCGCCCCAGTTGCGGCATGTCCACCTGCAGCGTCGGGTCGACAGCGACCAGCCGCTCGCGCAGCAGGTAACGGAAGAACCCGCGTACCCCGGAAAGAAAGCGCGCGGTCGAGCGCGGCTTGTAGCCCTGGTCGAAACGCCAGGCCAGGTGGTCGAGGATCAGTTCGCGCCCGGCATCAGGCAGTGCCACGCCGTGCTCCTGCAGCCAGCCATTGAACAGCGCCAGGTCGCTGCGATACGAAGCGCGGGTGTTGTCGGACAGCCCCTTCTCCAGCCAGAGGGCGTCGAGGAACTGGTCGATCAAGGGGTGGTCCAGTGCAGGCATGGAGACTCGGTGGCAAACGACGAAATGACGCTTAGTCTTTCATAACACGGCATGCAGAGGGAGCCCGCGTGAACGAACAGCAAATTCTTTTGAGTGTCGGCGGCATCGGCGCCGCCGCCCTGCTCTGCCAGTGGCTGGCCTGGCGCCTGAAACTGCCGGCGATCCTGTTCCTGCTGCTGTGCGGCATCCTCGCAGGACCGGTGCTGGGCTGGCTGCAGCCGCAGGCGCTGTTCGGCCCGCTGCTGATGCCGCTGGTATCGCTGGCGGTGGCGCTGATCCTGTTCGAAGGCAGCCTGACCCTGCACCTGTCGCAATGGCGAGAGATCGGCAGCGTGGTGCACCGCCTGGTCACCGTCGGTGCGCTGAGCACCTGGCTGGTGATCGCCCTGGCCACCCATTGGCTGCTGGGCTTCGACTGGCCCCTGGCGATCCTGTTCGGCACCCTGACCCTGGTCACCGGCCCCACGGTGATCGTGCCCATGCTACGGGTGGTGCGGCCGAAGGCGGCGATCGCCAACATCCTGCGCTGGGAAGGCATCGTCATCGACCCGATCGGCGCGCTGCTGGCGGTGGTGGTCTACAGCTTCATCATCGCCAGCGCCGCCGACGAAGGCCTCAGCCACAGCCTGGCGACCTTCGCCGGGGTGATCTTCTGCGGCAGTGCGCTGGGTGTTGCCGGTGGCTGGCTGCTCGGGCAGGTCATGCGCGAGCAGTGGCTGCCGGAATACCTGCACAACCTGGCCTCGCTGGCGGCGGTGCTGGGCATCTTCATCGCCGCCAACCAGATCGTCCACGAATCGGGGCTGCTGGCGGTCACGGTCATGGGCATGTGGCTGGCCAACATGCCCGGCGTGGACGTGCGACAGATCCTGCATTTCAAGGAAAACCTCAGCGTGCTGCTGATCTCCGGCCTGTTCATCCTCCTGGCCGCGCGGCTCGACCTGCACGCGCTGCTGGCCCTGGGGCCGGCGGTACTGGGACTGCTGCTGGTGATCCAGTTGCTGGCGCGACCGCTGAACGTGCTGCTGTCGACCCTGGGCTCGCCACTGAGCTGGCGGGAACGGGCATTGCTGGCCTGGATCGCGCCACGAGGCATCGTGGCGGCGGCCGTATCGGCGATTTTCGCCATTCGCCTGGACCAGGCCGGGCACGAAGGCGCACTGCTGCTGGTGCCGCTGACCTTCGCCGTGATCATCGGCACCGTGGTGCTGCAAAGCGCCACCGCCAGGCCCCTGGCGCGCCTGCTGAAGGTGGCGGAACCGGCGCCGAGCGGGTTTCTCGTGGTCGGCGCCAACCCGCCTGCGCGGGTCATCGCCAAGGCCCTGCAGCAACTGGGCTGCCGGGTGCTGCTGACCGACTCGAGCTGGGAGAACATCCGCGCCGCGCGCATGGACAACCTGCCGACCTACTTCGGCAACCCCGCCTCGCAGCACGCCGACGCCCACCTCGACCTGGTCGGCCTGGGCCATCTGCTGGGGCTGTCACCGGCGGGCGAGCTCAACGCCCTGGCCTGCGCGCGCTTTCGCCATGACTTTGGCCAGGCCCGATTGTTCGTGCTGGCCAGCGGCCTGGAAAAACAGCGCAGCGACAAGCACCGGGCCAGCGAGGAGCATCGCGGGCAATTGCTCGGGTCGAGCCCGATGACCTATGGGCAACTGGCCAAGCTGCTGCACCAGGGTGCCGAGCTGTACAGCACGACGTTGACCGAGGCCTTCTGCTGGGACGACTACCAGCAACTGCATGGCCCGCGCGCCACGCTGCTGTTCGCCCGGGACGGGCAAGGCTGGGTGCATGTGGCCAGCCCGGACAACCCGCTCAAGCCGCAGCCTGGGTGGACACTGGTGGCGCTGGTGGAGCCGGAGCTGACCGAGCAGCCCGTAGCGCATTGACTCATGAGTGGCCCGGCAATCAGGCCAACGGCAGCACCGGCACCGGGCGCTTGTCCTCGTCGATGGCAACGAAGCTGAACACGCCATGGATCGCCCGCTCCCGCCCGTCGAGGTACATGTTCTCGACGAACACATCCACCTGCACCTGCAGGCTGGTGTTGCCGACCTTGATCACCGTGCCCACCAGCTCGACGATCGAACCGGCCGGGATCGGGTGCTTGAAATCGATACGATCGGTGGACACGGTCACCAGTGGCAGCCGGCAGAATCGGGTGGCGGCAATGAACGACACTTCGTCCATCCACGCCAGGGCGGTACCGCCGAACAAGGTGTTGTGGTGGTTGGTGGTGTTGGGGAACACCGCTTTGGTCACGCGGGTCACCGACAGCTCGGTGCGGCGCTGGATTTCCTGGTCTCGGGTGGTCATTTTCGGTCACATCGCAAGGGCGGGTTTCAGAAAGCAAAAAAGCAGCCCGAAGGCTGCTTTTTTCTCGCAAGGCGGCCTAGGCCGCCAGGCAAACTGTACTCAGGACAGTTTTTCCTTGATGCGAGCGGCTTTGCCGGACAGGTCGCGCAGGTAGTACAGCTTGGCTTTACGCACGTCACCACGACGTTTCACGGCCAGGCTGTCGATCTGCGGGCTGTAGGTCTGGAAGGTACGCTCTACGCCAACGCCGCTGGAGATCTTGCGCACGGTGAAGGCGCTGTTCAGACCGCGGTTACGCTTGGCGATAACGACGCCTTCGAACGCCTGCAGACGCGAGCGGTCGCCTTCCTTCACTTTAACCTGGACGACAACGGTGTCGCCTGGTGCGAAAGTCGGGATCTCTTTGCTCATCTGCTCGGCTTCGAGCTGCTGGATGATCTTGTTGGTCATGCTGTGCTCCTAAGATGGATACTTGATCCACCATCGATACGTTTAACTATCGTCCCGCTCGCGGATGTATTCCTCGAGCAGCTTCTTCTCTTCTCCAGAAAGCGAGCGACTTTCCAGAAGATCGGCGCGTCGTTCGAAGGTCCTACCAAGGGACTGCTTCATCCGCCAACGCCGGATATGTGCATGGTTGCCACTTAGCAACACGTCGGGAACACGCTGATCCGCATACACCTCAGGTCGGGTGTAGTGCGGGCAATCCAGCAGACCGTCGGTGAAAGAGTCTTCCTCCGCCGAGTCCACATGCCCTAAAGCTCCGGGCAGCAGTCGTGTAACCGCATCGATCAGTACCATGGCCGGCAGCTCGCCACCGGAAAGCACATAGTCGCCAATCGACCACTCCTCATCGACATGAGCCTCGATAAAGCGCTCGTCGATGCCTTCATAACGACCGGCGATCAGGATCAACGACTCCTGTTCGGCCAGGCCTTTGACCGCTTGCTGGGTCAGCTTGCGGCCTTGTGGCGAAAGGTAGATCACCTTTGCCGATGCTCCGGTCGCCTGCCTGGCGCTAACCAGGGCGTCTTCCAGAGGCTTGATCTTCATCACCATGCCCGGGCCACCGCCAAACGGCCGATCATCTACCGTGTGGTGACGATCTGTGGTGTAGTCCCGCGGGTTCCAGCAGGTCACTTGCAGCAACCCCTGTTTCACCGCGCGGCTGGTAATGCCGTACTCCGTGATGGCCGAGAACATCTCGGGGAACAACGTGATGACGTCTACGCGAAGGTTACCCATCGTCTAGAAGTCCGCGTCCCACTCAACCCGCATCACGCCTGCTTCCAGGTCGATTGCCAGCACGCATTGCCCGGTGTAGGGCAACAGACGCTCGCGATCATCCAGGCTGCCTGCGCAGGGTTTGACCACCATTACATCGTTCGCGCCGGTCTCCAACAGGTGATCGATCTTGCCGAACAGCTGTTCGTCCTGATTGATGACCTTCAGGCCCACCAACTGGTACCAGTAGTACTCGTCGGCTGCCAGGTTGGGCAAAAGGCTCCGCGGTATGCAGATTTCGTAACCGCTCAGAAGACGGGCTTCATCACGATCATCGAGGCCTTTGAGTTTTACGACCAGGCCCTTCTGGGAGCCACGACCGCTGACCAGCTCGACCTGTTTTACCTTGCCTTCGTGCTTGAGCGTCCAGCGCGGATAATCCAACAGGTTTTCAATCGGATCGGTAAAGGAATACACCTTCACCTCGCCGCGAACGCCGTGAACCGAAAAAATCTTGCCAACGACGATGAGGTCGTCAGCCTTTTCTGGCGTCGCGTTCATACTGCTCAGGCTGCAGCCTTGGCAGCTTCCTTCAGCAGCTGAGCAACGCGCTCAGACGGCTGTGCGCCCTGGCTCAGCCAGTAGGTGACGCGCTCTTGGTTGACCGACAGCTTGACTTCGGCGCCCGATGCGATCGGGTTGAAGAAGCCAACGCGCTCAACGAAACGGCCGTCACGGGCGTTACGCGAGTTGGTCACGGTCAGGTGGTAGAATGGGCGCTTTTTCGAGCCGCCACGGGCCAGACGAATGGTTACCATGTGAACATCGTTCCTATAGTCGGTGCTGCAAAACTGAATGCCCAATGGGCACACGGGTGCCCAAAAGGCCGCATATTCTCGGGGAATACACGGACATTTGCAAATGCCTTTTTCGGCAATGCCAGGGCCTGCCGCTCAGTTCTGCCGGTTTGGGCCACCTCGCGGCGGCCATGATCCCGCCGGAGCGGGGGTCTGGCGGGCTTCCTCATATAAGGAAGCCCGCCGGAATCTTTTACAGTTTCGGCATGCCGCCACCCGGCAGCATCCCGCCAAGGCCACGCATCATCTTGGCCATGCCGCCCTTGGCGGAGAATTTCTTCATCATCTTCTGCATCTGCTTGTGCTGCTTGATCAAGCGGCCGATGTCCTGCACCTGGGTGCCGGAACCGAGGGCGATGCGGCGCTTGCGCGAACCGCTGATCAGGTCGGGGTCGCGACGCTCGGCCGGCGTCATGGAGTTGATGATCGCCTCCATCTGCTTGAACTGCTTCTCGGCCGCGCCCTGGGCATTGCCCATCTGCGACAGGTTCACGCCACCGATGCTCGGCAGCTTGTCCATCAGGCCGCCGAGACCGCCCATGTTCTTCATCTGCTGCAGTTGGTCGCGGAAGTCCTCGAGATCGAAGCCCTTGCCCTTCTTCAGCTTCTTGGCCAGCTTGTCGGCCTTGGCCTTGTCGATGTTCTGCTCGGCCTGCTCGATCAGGCTGAGCACATCGCCCATGCCGAGGATGCGCGAGGCAATGCGATCAGGGTGGAACGGTTCCAGGGCCTCGGTCTTCTCGCCCATGCCGATGAACTTGATCGGCTTGCCGGTGATGGCGCGCACCGACAGCGCGGCACCGCCACGGGCGTCGCCGTCGACCTTGGTCAGCACCACGCCGGTGAGCGGCAGGGCGTCGCCGAAGGCCTTGGCGGTGTTGGCCGCGTCCTGGCCGGTCATGGCGTCGACCACGAACAGGGTCTCGATCGGCTTGACCGCAGCGTGCAGGGCCTTGATCTCGTCCATCATGTCGGCGTCGACATGCAGTCGACCGGCGGTATCGACGATCACCACGTCGATGAACTTGAGCTTGGCCTCGCGGATCGCCGCCTCGGCGATGGCCACTGGCTTCTGGCTGATATCGGACGGGAAGAAAGTCACCCCGATGTCGTTGGCCAGGGTTTCGAGCTGCTTGATCGCCGCCGGACGGTAGACGTCGGCCGACACCACCATCACGCTCTTCTTCTTGCGCTCTTTCAGGTGACGCGCCAGCTTGCCGGCGGTGGTGGTCTTACCGGCACCTTGCAGACCGGCCATCAGCACCACGGCAGGCGGCGCGGCGTTGAGCGTCAGCTCTTCGTTGGCCGCGCCCATCAGGCTTTCCAGCTCGGCCTGGACGATCTTCACGAAGGCCTGGCCTGGCGTCAGGCTGCGCGACACCTCGGTGCCGACCGCGCGCTCCTTGACGCTGTTGACGAAATCCTTGACCACCGGCAGGGCGACGTCGGCCTCGAGCAGGGCCATGCGCACTTCGCGCAGCGTGTCCTTGATGTTGTCTTCGGTCAGCTTGGCCTTGCCGGTGACATGGCGTAGCGTCTGTGACAGGCGGTCGGTCAGGTTTTCGAACATGGTGATCCTTTCAGGCCCAGTGAAGCCGAGGTTTTTCAGATGCCCAGGTGAACATGTACACGCGCCGGGCAGAGCAAGGCGGCGATTATAGCGGAGACTGCTTCCTGCGCACACCTCGCTCGGGACCACCGGCTAGCCCCGCGATTGACACGCAGTCTTCCTTGCCCACCGCGATCTATGCCAAACTCCGTCCCTTTAGGGCTTGCCTGCCAGGACTTATGCTCTCTTCACCCAGCCTCATCCCCAATCTGCTCGCCGCCTTCCTCTATCTGGCCGCGTCCGTCTACCAGGCCACCGGGCTGGCCCGTGGCGCCCGCGCCGACAAACGGCTGCTGGGCCTGCTCGGCACGCTGGCGGTGGTCGCCCAGGGCGGCGCCCTGTTCTTCCAGTTGATCACGCCCCTGGGCCTGAGCCTGGACTTCTTCAGCGCCGCCAGCCTGATCGCCGTGGCGGTGATCGGCCTGACCCTGCTCGCCTGCCTGAGCATCCCGGTGGAGAACCTGCTGGTGCTGCTGTTCCCGCTTGGCGCGGTGACCGCGCTGCTGGCCCAGTTCGCCCCGCCCGGCACGGTGCCGCTGATCAACGAAGAGCCCGGCATTCTCGCGCACATCCTGCTGTCGATCCTGGCCTACGGCCTGTTCACCATCGCCGTGTTCCAGGCCCTGCTGCTGTTGCTGCAGGACCACCAGCTCAAGCACAAGCATCCGTCCGGGCTGATCCGCAACTTCCCGCCGCTGCAGACCATGGAAAGCCTGCTGTTCGGCTTCCTCTGGGCCGGCTGGGTGCTGCTGTCGCTGTCGCTGATCTCCGGCTGGCTGTTCCTCGACAACCTGTTCGCCCAGCATCTGGTGCACAAGACCCTGCTGGCCTGCGTGGCCTGGGTCGTGTTCAGCGTGCTGCTGTGGGGCCGTACCCGCCTCGGCTGGCGCGGGCACAAGGCTATCCGCTGGACCCTGGCCGGCTTCTGCCTGCTGATGCTGGCCTATTTCGGCAGCAAGCTGGTCCGCGAATTCATCCTGCATATCTGACGGTCGCCCATGGACACCCTGCCGTACGCCCCGCTGCTCGGCATCATCGCACTGGCGCTGCTGTGGTCGGCGTTGTTCACCGCGGTCGACAGCGCCCGCCAGCAAGCCACTGGCCAGGGCGACGCCACCCTCCCCGCCCAGGGCCTGGTGCTCGGCGCCAGCCTCGGCAAGTTACTGGTGCTGGGCCTGGCCTGCCTGATCGGCCAGCGCTACGACGGTGAGCACGGTTTCTGGCTGGCGGGCCTCGGGGCCGCCTTCACCCTGCTGGTGCTCGCCGACTACCTGCCGCGCCGCCTGGCCCGCCGCGACCCGCAAGCCTTCCTGAGCCTGGGCGGTAACCTGCTTAAATGGCCGCTGGCGCTGCTGCAGCCGCTGGGCTGCCTGCTCGACGGCTGCGCCAAGCAGATCCTGCGCCCGTTCCGCGCGCAACCCACGGCGGTGGCCCTGCATCCGCAAGCAGACGACGACTTCGACGAGGACGGCCCGGCTGACAGCACCCGCCACGGACTGCTCGAAGGCCTGCAGGCACTGGACAAGATCACCGTCAACGACATCCTGGTGCCACGAAACGAAGTCGATGGCATCAACCTCGACGACCCCATCGAACGCATCATCGAGCAACTGATCGTCAGCCGTCACACCCGCCTGCCGGTCTACCACAACGACATCAACCAGGTCGAAGCGGTACTCAACACCAAGCTGATCAGCCACCTGCTGCCGCGAGCCGAGCTGACCCCGGAGAAACTCCAGGCGGCCTGTTACGAACCCTACTTCGTCCCCGAAAGCACTCCGCTGCAGATGCAGTTGCTGAACTTCCACAAGCAGCAGCGGCGCATGGGCGTGGTGGTGGACGAGTACGGCGAGGTGCTGGGCATCGTGACCCTGGAGGACATCCTCGAGGAGATCGTCGGCGAGTTCGAGGACGAGCAGAGCCTGGACAACCCTCACGTCCACCCCCAACCCGACGGCCGCTTCGTCATCGAGGGGACAGCCTCGCTGCGCGAGATCAACCGCACCCTTGGCTGGCACCTGCCCTGTGACGGCGGGCCGAAAACCCTCAACGGGCTGGTCACCGAGGCATTGGAAAGCATCCCGGCAAGCGCGGTCTGCCTGAAAATTGGCAGATATCGGCTGGAAATCCTCGAAACCGAGGACAATTGCGCGAGCAAGGTACTGGTCTGGACACTGACTCGCTAGCTATACTCGAAACACGCTTACCCAGCCCTACCGTCCCGCCCGCTACCCGCACCCGGCGCCCGACGGCCAGTCCGCACCACTGACATGCCCCGCGGTCCTGCTTCAGCACCCCGAACAGCAACCGCTCACCGCCTATCCCCTGGGCTATCGTCAGTCGCGCGACCAACAACAATACGCTCCGGCTCCCGTGTGCCCGTCACATGGGCCGTGCCCCATGGAGCATGACTGTCAGGGACCTTCGCATGACTACCAGCAGCACCTACGCCGAACCTGCCTCGGCAACACCGGTCAATTCGCCGGCCCGGGTGGCCACCGCCAGCTTCATCGGCACCGCCATCGAGTTCTACGATTTCTATGTCTACGCCACCGCCGCCGCACTGGTGATCGGGCCGGTGTTCTTCCCGTCCGGCTCCGGCACCGCGCAGATGCTCGCGGCCTTTCTCACCTTTGGTATCGCCTTTCTCGCCCGCCCGCTGGGCTCGGCGCTGTTCGGCCACTTTGGCGACCGCATCGGGCGCAAGTCGACGCTGGTCGCCTCGCTGCTGCTGATGGGCGTGTCCACCACGCTGATCGGCGTGCTGCCCGGCTATGACAGCATCGGCGTCTGGGCGCCGATCATCCTTTGCCTGCTGCGCTTCGGCCAAGGCCTGGGGCTGGGCGGCGAATGGGGCGGCGCAGCGCTACTGGCCACCGAGAACGCGCCACAGGGCAAGCGCGCCTGGTTCGGCATGTTCCCGCAGCTGGGCCCGTCGATCGGCTTTCTCGCCGCCAACGGCCTGTTCCTCACCCTGGCCCTGGTGCTCAGCGACGAGCAGTTCCGCGAATGGGGCTGGCGCATTCCGTTCCTGCTCAGCGCGGCGCTGGTGCTGGTGGGCCTGTACGTGCGCCTGAAGCTGGAGGAAAGCCCGGTGTTCGCCCAAGCGGTCGCCCGTCACGAACGGGTGAAGATGCCGGTGGTCGACCTGTTCGCCCGCTACTGGCTGCCGACGCTGCTGGGTGCCGCGGCCATGGTGGTGTGCTACGCGCTGTTCTACATCTCCACGGTGTTCTCGCTCAGCTATGGCGTGACCACCCTCGGCTACAGTCGCGAGACCTTCCTCGGCCTGCTGTGCTTCGCGGTGGTGTTCATGGCCCTGGCCACGCCGCTGTCGGCCTGGCTCAGCGACCGTTATGGGCGCAAGCCGGTGCTGGTGGTCGGCGGCCTGCTGGCGATCGCCTCGGGCTTCACCATGGAGCCGCTGCTGACCTCGGGTTCGACCACGGGCGTGGCGCTGTTCCTGGCCATCGAGCTGTTCTTGATGGGGGTGACCTTCGCGCCGATGGGCGCGCTGCTGCCCGAACTGTTCCCGACCCATGTGCGCTACACCGGCGCCTCGGCGGCCTACAACCTGGGCGGCATCGTCGGCGCCTCGGCGGCACCGTTCTTTGCCCAGAAGCTGGTGAGCATGGGGGGATTGAGCTGGGTGGGAGGGTATGTGTCGGTGGCGGCGGTGATCAGCCTGATTGCCGTGTTGTGCCTGAAAGAGACGCGCAATACCGAGCTTTGAAGCAATCGCGGGGCAAGCCCGCTCCCACGCCAGGCTGATACTGGCGTGGGAGCGCCGCGATCGTTGCAGATCAGAACTCGACCTTGACCGCCTGCGAAGCACGGGTCGCTTTGGCTCGCGCCGCCTCGACCGACTCGTCACGGGCCAGGCACACGCCCATGCGGCGGGTGCCGTTGATCTCCGGCTTGCCGAACAGGCGAATGGCGGTATCCGGCTCGCTCAGGGCGGCGCCGAGGTTGGCGAAGCTGGTCTGCTGCGACTGACCTTCCGGCAGGATCACCGCCGAGGCGGATGGACCGAACTGGCGCACCACCGGGATCGGCAGGCCGAGAATGGCCCGGGCATGCAGGGCGAACTGCGACAGGTCCTGGGAGATCAGGGTCACAAGGCCGGTGTCGTGCGGACGCGGCGAGACCTCGCTGAACCACACCTGGTCGCCCTTGACGAACAGCTCCACGCCGAACAGACCACGCCCGCCCAACGCGTCGGTGACCGCCTGGGCCACCCGCTGCGACTCGGCCAAGGCCTTCGGGCTCATGGCCTGGGGTTGCCAGGACTCCTGGTAGTCGCCCTTCTCCTGACGGTGACCGACCGGCGCGAGGAAGGTGGTGCCGCCCACATGGCGCACGGTCAGCAGGGTGATCTCGTACTCGAAGTCGATGAAGCCCTCGATGATCACCCGGCCCTTGCCGGCGCGGCCACCTTCCTGGGCATAGTCCCAGGCCTTGCGCAGGTCATCGTCGCCGCGCAGCAGGCTCTGGCCCTTGCCCGACGAGCTCATCACCGGCTTGACCACGCACGGGTAGCCCAGGTCGGCCACGGCCTTGGCGTAGTCCTCGTAGGTGTCGGCGAAGTGATACGGCGAAGTCGGCAGGTCGAGTTCTTCGGCAGCCAGGCGGCGGATGCCTTCGCGGTTCATGGTCAGCTGGGTAGCGCGGGCGGTGGGCACCACGTTGAAGCCTTCGTTTTCCAGCTCGACCAGGGTGGCGGTGGCGATGGCCTCGATCTCGGGCACGATGTAGTGCGGCTTCTCAGCCTCGATCACCGCGCGCAGGGCGACGCCGTCGAGCATGTTGATCACATGGCTGCGGTGCGCGACCTGCATGGCCGGCGCGTTGGCGTAACGGTCCACGGCAATCACCTCGACACCCAGGCGCTGCAGCTCGATCACCACTTCCTTGCCCAGCTCGCCGCAGCCGCACAGCAGTACACGGGTCGCGGTGGGCGACAATGGGGTTCCGATACGGGTCATTTCAGGTCCTCGAAGGCGTCCGGGGCCGCGCCACGCTGGCTGCCGCCCGCTGAAAAATGGACCGGTATTCTACATCAGGATGTGGCCACCGCGCGCCGTGCCCGCCAGGCCATGATCAACCAGACCGCCGTTACCCCGGCGAACTTCGAGGCCAGCGCCGTGCCGATCACCGCCGGGGTCAGCGCGCCGATCATGCCGAAGAAGATGAAGGTGTCGACCGGGATGCTCAGCGCCGAACTCAGCCACAGGCGGTCACGCAAGGGCCGTCGGGTGATGCTGAACACCAGCCAGTCGATCAGCTCGGAGACGAAGAACGCGGTGGCGCTGGCCAGGGCGATGGCCGGCTCCGACGTCGCGTAGGACAGCACCAGCGCCGCCAGCATGGCCAGCAACGCGCCGTGGCCGTAGCGGGTCTGCACCATGTCGCGCAGGATGAACACCAATCCGCCCCAGGCGGACCAGATCACGTCCAGGTGCGGCGCGCTGGAAAAGGCGTAGTTGATCAGCACCACGCTGCTGATGTAGGCGATGAGATAGAACATGGTCTTTGCGTTCGGTGGGCCAGCCGCACAGATTAGCGCCGGCCCCATCGCGGGACAAGCCCGCTCCCACGCCACCGGCGTCCAGTATTACAGGCCAATCACCAGACCCGCCGCCAGCGCCCGCTCATGGCACTTCTTGAGCACCTCCCGGCGCTGCTCGTTATCCATCCGCCCCCAGCGGGTGATCTCGTCCACCGTGCGCTGGCACCCGGTGCAGATATCCTGCTCGTCCAGCGCGCAGATGCTGACGCAGGGCGAGGCCACGGGCCGTTCGTCAGTCTTCATCGATCACCAGCTCGCGCGCATAGCGCTGGGCGTTGTGCACGTAGTGCGCGGCGCTGGCCTCGAGCATGCGCTTCTGCTGCTCGGTAAGCTCGCGCACCACCTTGCCCGGCGAGCCCATCACCAGCGAACCGTCGGGAATTTCCTTGCCTTCGGGGATCAGCGCATTGGCGCCGATGATGCAATGCTTGCCGATCCGCGCCCCGTTGAGAATCACCGCGTTGATGCCGATCAGGCTGTAGTCGCCGACCGTGCAGCCGTGCAGCATGGCGTTGTGGCCGATGGTCACGCCACGGCCGATGGCCAGCGGCGCACCCATGTCGGTGTGCATCACCGTGCCGTCCTGGACGTTGCTGTCCTCGCCGATGTCGATCAGCTCGTTGTCGCCGCGCAGCACCGCGCCGAACCAGACGCTGGCGCGGGCCTGCAGGCGCACCTTGCCGATCAGCGTGGCGTTGGGCGCGGTCCAGCTCTCGGGGTGGGTCTCGACCCGCAGGTCGCCCAGGCGGTATTTCATGTATCGCTCCTCACGGTTGAACGCGGTGGCGGGGTGTACCCCGCTCAGTTCTTGATGAAACGCTCGGGTGGCTGGTGCAGGCTGATGCCGGCATCGAACAGCAGGTTGACCAGTTCGACGATCATGATCGCCGACAAGCCCCAGATCTTGTAGTCGCCGTAACGGTAGCTGGGCACGTACCAGCTGCGCCCCTGGTAGTCGATGCGATGGGTGTGATCACGGGGATCCTGACGGAAGAACGCAAGCGGCACGGTGAACACTGCGGCAATTTCGGCATCATTGGCGCGGTACTCGACATAGTCGGGGATCAAACCGACGAACGGTGTCACCTTCAGGCCGTGCAACGAGATCACTGGACTGAGCGGCCCGAGCACCTCGACCAACCCGGGCGGCAGGCCGATTTCTTCCTCGGCCTCGCGCAGGGCGGTGAACACCAGGTCGGGGTCTTCCGGATCGCGCCGACCGCCTGGAAAGGCAACTTCGCCGCCGTGGGTCGACAGGCCCTGGGCGCGCAGGGTCAGCACCAGCTCCGGCTCTTCACTGCGGGTAATGGGCAACAACACCGCCGCTTCGGGGAAACGGCGGTCCGTCTCCAGTGACGCGGGGGTATGGTTGCTCATTCGGCGAAGAAGCTCGTCCAGCATTACGCACTCTCGTGTCCAAGGCCTGCCCTGCATGATGCACCAAAGCCGCGAGGCACCCAAGCCCCGCCCGCAGGCCGCTTGCGGTGGGCGGGCCGGGCGCGCCAAGATAGTCCGACCCCAATGGAATGAATGTAAGCATGAAATTCTGCAGCGCGTGCGGCCAACCGGTCACCCAGCGAATCCCCGAAGGCGACAGCCGCCTGCGGTATGTCTGCGACCATTGCCAGACCATCCACTACCAGAACCCCAACATCGTCGCCGGGGTGCTGCCCACCTGGCGTTCCCAGGTGCTGCTGTGCCGCCGCGCCATCGAGCCGCGCCGGGGCTTCTGGACCTTGCCCGCCGGGTTCATGGAGAACGGCGAGACCCTGGATGCCGCCGCCCGTCGCGAAACCGTCGAGGAGGCCTGCGCCCGGGTCGCCGAGATGAGCCTGTACCAGCTGTTCGACCTGCCGCACATCAACCAGGTACACGTGTTCTTCCGTGCCGAGCTGGCCGACCTGGACTTCGCAGTGGGCATCGAGAGCCTGGAGGTACGCCTGTTCGAGGAACACGAGATCCCCTGGGGCGAGCTGGCTTTCCGCACCGTCACACGCACACTAGAATGCTATTATCGCGACCGCATCAGGCAGCACTACCCCATAGGCCATGAATACCTGCCGCCGATGAACGTTTCGTCGCCCACCATTTAAGTCTTCAGGGATACGGTTTCATGCGCTGGCTGCTTGCCCTCTTCTGCCTCAGTGTCGCCTCGGTGTCGCAAGCCGCCTTCACCGAGACCATCATCCGCAAGACACCGTCGGCCGTGCAGTCGCCGGCCCAGCCCGCCACTGGCGGCGCCCAGCAGGAACGGCTGATCGACAAGGTGCTGGTGATCAAGTCCGAACGCCGCCTGCAGTTGATCAGCCGCGGCGAGCCCCTCAAGACCTACCGCATCTCCCTGGGCAAACAGCCCAAGGGCGCCAAGCAGCGCGAGGGCGACAAGAAGACCCCCGAAGGGCTGTACTGGCTTGACTGGCGCAAGGTCAGCGACCGCTACAACCTGGCCATGCACATCTCCTACCCGAACATCACCGACGCCGCCAAGGCCCGCAGCGAAGGCGTGCCCCCCGGCAGCATGATCATGATCCACGGCACGCCGATCAACGAGGAGTACCCCGAGTGGTACTTCCACACCCTCGACTGGACCGAAGGCTGCATCGCCATGCGCAATGACGACATGCGCGAGGTGTGGAGCATGGTCAAGGACGGCACGCTGATCGAAATCCGGCCCTGATCCTCTCCCCAGTATCTGATTACAACGAAGGCCTGTCCTGCTCATGCAGGGCAGGCCTTTCTCTTTCGCCTTCAAACTCTGTTTCCGGGTTTCGCTGCTCACTTTTCCTACAGGCCAGATGGCATTCCCTCCTACAAAGTGATGGCATTGAGCCACATAAATACCCCTACTCGCCTTCTTAAAATTCCCGCAATTGATTACTCGATTTCGTACATCACTTGCGAGGTTCTCATGCAAAATCCTGCTCCCAAAACCACTCCCGACACTTTACGCTGGGCTGTCTTTCTCGCCCTGCTGGGCACCACCCAGGTCCAAGCGCAAGGCGCCCTGACCCCGACGCCGGGCCCTGGCGGTACCCCGATCATCGACAATGGCCACGGCGTTCCGGTGATCGACATCGTCGCACCCAATGCCAGCGGCCTGTCGCACAACCAGTTCCTCGACTACAACGTCGGCAAGCAAGGTGTGGTGTTGAACAACGCCCTGCAGGCCGGGCAATCTCAACTGGCCGGCCAGCTCGGTGCCAACCCGCAGTTCCAAGGCCAGGCCGCCTCGACCATCCTCAACGAGGTCATCAGCCAGAATGCCTCGAGAATCGAAGGCGCACAGGAAATCTTCGGGCAGAAAGCCGATTACCTGCTTGCCAATCCCAACGGCATCACGGTCAACGGTGGCAGCTTCATCAATACGACCCGCGCGGGCTTCGTGGTGGGTAATGCGCACGTCCAGGATGGGCAGGTCAAGCATCTCGACAGCCGTGATGCCCGAGGCGCCCTCGATGTGCTGGGGCGTGGCCTGAGCAATGGCGAAGGCGCCTTGGAGCTTATCGCGCCACGTATCGATGCCAAAGGCTTGCTGTTGGCCAAGGACGACCTGAACCTCACCGTCGGACGTAATACTGTCGATGCCGAAAGCCGCGCAGTGCTGCAGCATCTGCCAGGCATATCCGGATCCATTGACGCCAGCCTGCTCGGCTCGATGCGCGCCGGTCAGATTCGCATCGTCAGCACTGCCGAGGGCGCGGGTGTGCAGATCGGTGGGATGAACCTGCACGCGGAACGTGGTGACCTGAGCATCCAGTCAGCCGGTAACCTGGTGGTGCAAGGCGACGAACTACTCCAGACCAACCTCACCAGCAGCAACGGCAAGCTGGCACTGAGCGCTGAGCGCGATTTGCAGTTCACTGCGGCCAATGGCAAGGGCCGGCAGGTCGAGCTCAACGCCGGGAAGAACCTGACGCTCGATACCATTACCCGTGAAACCTTGCAGAGCGACCCTGTCGACTGGGTCAAGAAGAGTTGGTTCGTCACCACCGAAAGCCGCAAGGGCATTACCGAGACCACCGACCGCAAGATTGTAGGCAGCCGTCTTGTGGCGCAGGACAATCTGGACCTGCTGGCAGGTAATGACCTGACCCTGACCGCCGCACAGCTTGAAGCGGGTAACACCCTGAACCTGCGCAGTGGCAACAAGATGACGATCGGTGCCGGCCTGGAAAGCCGCGATACCAAGGAGCAGCACAGCCACAGCATTTACCTTGACCGCACAGACACTGACGGCACGTCGCACACGGAGCAGCTCAAGGCCAGCACGCTCAAGGGCAACAAACTCGTTGCGCATGCCGGCAGCGATATGCAGGTCAGTGGCTCACACCTCAATGCCAGGCACCACCTCCAGCTGGACACCCAGGGCGACTTGACCATTGAAAGCGCCGAGGAGAACGACCATGGCCACCGCATCACCGGCGTTCGCGACTTCGTTGCCAGCGCCGGGAAAACGGCAACAGATTCAGGCCAGTACTCCGCGAAAATCGGTTACGAGCATTTGCACAAGGATGAAAAGACAGCCTCGACTCGCCAGGTGGCGAGCTCGGTCAGTGCCGGCACCGTTTCCTTGGCCAGTGCTCGCAAGCTGACGCTCAAGGGTTCCGAAGTTGAGGCGAATGCCGGCAGTCTCACCGCCAACGCCAACGACATCGAACTTGCAGCGGCCTACGATAACGAGAGCAGACACACCCTCGACACCACCCGAGGCGCGGCGCTGAGCGCCACCATCGGGACCGAGCGTGTCGGCGTGAGCATCGACGGCTACCATGGTCCGACCGTCGAGCTCCAGAGCCAGTCCACCGTTCAACGCAGCGCGCTGAAATCAAGCGGCGACATGAAGATCGATGCCGCAAAACTGGTTACCTCTGCCGCCCAGGTGCAGGCGCAAGGATCGCTGGAAATAAATGCTGACACGATCGACAACCGCGCGGCAGCCGACACCACGGTACGCGAGACCCTCCTGAGCAAGTGGGATGGCGGCCTGGGTGTCAGTGCCGACTATGCATACGTTACAGATCGCGCCAAGTACGCCTTCGACCATTTGCGCCAGTTGGCTACAGGCCAGAAAGCCGAATCGACGCTCAAAGATTCACAGAAGCCTAACCTGGAGGCAAAGCTGGCCCTGGAGCACCAGTCGCTCAAGCAGAGGGACACCACCAGCACGGCGCAGGTCAGCACATTCGACGCAGGTCGTGTCATCGTCCAGGCCTCTGACAGCATCAGGGACGAGGGCACCGACTACAACGCCAAGTCGGGTGATCTGCGGATCGTGGCTGGCGAACACCAGATGCTGGCCGCCAGTGATCGCACTACCCGCGAAACAAGCCGCGTCAACGCAGGCGGTAGCCTGCGCGTGGACAGCAAGACCTTGACGGATGTCAACGGCACCCTTGAAGGGCATGGGGGCTCCGAGGCGAGCCTGGGAGAAACCACGATCGCCCGCGTTGGCAGTCTGCAGGGCAAGCATGGGGTTCAGGTGGCGCTCACGGGTAACGGACACTACGAGGGTACCCGCATCGACGGCGGCGAGGGTGCAGTGCGCCTGGATAGCCAAGGTGACCTGATCCTGGCGTCCGCCCATGACCGCACCGTGGAGAACACCACGACACTGGACGCGGACCTGGCGCTGAAGGCTGGCACCGCTCTGATCGGAGTCAATGGAGGGGCAAAGGGTAGTCTCAAACGCCACACTTACGAGACTCGGAACAGCAAGGCGCGAGTCGCGCAAATCGACAGCAAGCGTGACGTTGGGCTGTCCAGCCAGGGCGACCTGCGCCTGGAGGGCACACGCATCGGTAGCGACACCGCAGCCACCGGCGATATCACGCTGCACAGCGACGGCCTGCTGACCGTGACCGCAGCCAGCGATACCGAAACCAAGGTGGGTGGTACCTGGGGTGGCAAACTGGATGCCACGGGGAGCGCTGTGGGTGGTGGACTGGGTGCCGAAGGTACCTTTGGCCGGACCAGCCAGCATAAGCGTACGGCCATCGGCGCGACGTTCGACAGCAACGGGGCGGTGCAGCTCACAAGCCTGGCCAGCCATGATGCTGCCCTCAACGTGCAAGGGTTGCAGGCCAGTGCTCGGAAGATCAGCCTGGAGGCTCGTCATGGTGGCGTGTTGATCGAAGCCGCGGGCAACACCGAACAACGCGACAACCTCGATGTCACCCTCGGCGCCGGAGCCAAGCTTTCAGCATTAGGACTGGGGGGCGCGAACGCCCTGGTCCAGCTTGACCTGGACACGCGCAACAACACGACCTGGGGCGACAGCCGTCTGCGCGCCGACACGGTCGAGTTACAGAGCAAAGGCGATACCCGTATCGAAGGTGCCCAGGTCGAAGCCCATCATGTCGCAGGCGAAATCGGTGGCGATCTGCTGGTGGCAAGTCGCAAGAACCAGACTGACGCCAAGACCCTCAATGTCGATATCAAGTTGAACCAGAAAGACGCCGCAGACGCTTCCAGTGATGCCAAGCCATCACTGGCGGACGCCTTCGACAAAGGCGACATCGGTGAAATCGTCGGTGCGCTCTGGAGCACGGTCACCGACAAGGTCACGCCAGCAATCAAGGGAGGCCTCTCCAGGAAGCTGGACGATACCGTCACTCAACAGACCACCCTCTCCGGCACCCAGGGCATCGACCTGGACGTCGGGGGCACGACCCATCTTGTCGGCGCCAAAGTGCAGGCCAGCGATGGCAAGGTCGACTTCGGGAGCAGCATTACCCGACAGAACCTCAGTGGCCGCGACTATCAGAAGGATACCAAGGTCAACGTAGACCTGACGCCTGGAGGCCTGACAAAGAGTGCGGTCGACTTCTTCACCGGCCTGTTCCATGGCAAGGGTGAAGGCAACAGCCACAACAAGCCGTACGAAAGCAGTGGCCACGACACCACCACCGAGTACGTCTCGCAGATCGAGCAGGGCCGCAAAGGCTGAAGCGCGAACACCTGGCTGGCAGCGGCCCACAGGCCGCTGCACTTCCCTATCCAACCCTGAATCGCCGAGCTGGCGAGGACCGGTATCGGACCCAGACCCATGAACACCCGCACTTTCAGCCGCGTCTCATACCGAGCCGCGAGCATCCTGCTCGCCAGCATCTTCCTGGCCTGCCCATCGGCGGTAGTAGCGGCTCCACGCTGGATCGATCCGGCCAGCCAGGACCTACGCGACCAACAGCAGTCACTGCGAAAACTGGAACAGGACCGACGACTCGAACGCTGGGAACATTCACGGCCCAGCGACAGTGCATACCGAAGAGAAACACCGTCCACCGAACAGGGTCAACGCTGCTGGGCAGTGAGTGGCGTACGACTGGCGGGCAACCGAACACTTCGGTCCCGGCACCTTGAACCCACCGTACGCGCCTTGTCGTCCTCATGCATGGGCGCCGCAGAAATCGACCGATTGCTCAAGGCAATCACCCAGCAGTACGTGGAGGCCGGCTATCCCACCAGCCGCCCCTACGTTGCACGCCCCCCTGAACATGGTGCCCCACTGGATATCGTGATTGTCGAGGGTTTCATAGAATCGATCGAAATCACCGACCAGGGCCTGCCCCTGTCACTGGGCAACGCGTTTCCAGGCACACTCGGCCGCCCCCTGCATTTGCCGGATCTAGAGCAAGGCCTCGACCAACTCAATCGTCTGCGCGCCTACGACCTGGAAATGGCCCTGCTGCCTGGGGAGTTGCAAGGGGGGACCCGCGTCGTGATCGAACCTCGGCGGGTCTGCTCACGCGTGCACGTGGACGCCAGCATCGACAACCGTGGCGGTGAAACGACCGGCCGCCATCGCCTGAACCTGGGCCTGGGCCTGGACAGCCCGCTGGGTTTGAACGACGACCTGCGCCTGTCGTTCAACCGGACCGTTTTCGAAGCACCAGGACAAACCGAAGGCTTGAGCCTCTATTACAGCCTGCCTCACGGTGCCTGGACCTTCAGCCTCAACGCCAGCCAGATGCGCTACAGTGCCCCGGTGCCCCGGACCCGCTACAGCAGCAATGGCGAGAACGAGTTTTTCGGCCTTGGCGCGGAGCGTGTGCTCTGGCGCAATCGCCAAGGCATGCTCAGCGCCAGCACCCGCGTGGACCGCAAGGCATTGACCAACCGCTTTGGCCCGGTGGTACTGGCTCTGCAGAGCCCGACGCTGACCAGCGTCGATGCCGGCCTCAATCTGCTGTGGCTGGAGAGCGGGCTATGGAACCTGTACCTGGGCGTGAGCAAGGGCGTGGACTGGTTCGGCGCCGACCAGCCCCACCACAACAAGCGTGCGCCCCGTCCGGACTTCACAAAGTACCGCGCCAACCTCCTGCACCTGCGTCAAGGCCCTGCCGAGCACCCATGGCGTTGGCAGAGTGAACTGGCCCTGCAGTACAGCGCCGATGTACTGCCCGCGATAGAACAGCAACAGCTCAGCGATCACTCGGCCGTACGTGGTTTTCGTCAGCACAACGTGGCAGGCGCCAGTGCCGCCGTCTGGCGCAACACCCTCAGCCAGACGCTGCCCTCGGGTTGGACCTGGCCTGTGCAGGCACGCCCATCGATAGGCCTTGACCACGGCTGGGCCCGCTACATGCGCGAGAGTCCCTCCCAGCGCCTGACCGGTGCCTCGGTGGGTATTGAACTGAGCGTTCCACGCAGCAACCTGCGCCTGGACTACCAGCGCGCGCTGCATGCCAGCGATCGACGGCGCAAGGCGTTGGAACCGGGCTACTGGGTAGCCCAGTGGTCCCTGAGCATTTGAGCTACCAGTTCAACCGACGCTGCCCAACGGTGTCTTCCGGACCCAGCCATTGCAGGCCACGCAGCACCGGTGTCAGGCCGGCATCGACTGACATTGCGAAGTCGAGCTGCGCCTGCCGGGCCACCAGGTCGGCCTCCAGGCCGAGCTGGTGTTGGCCTTGGCGAACCAGCCCCGCGACCAGCCGCCAACCCTGGTGGCAATCCATTTCCAACGTCCCCTGCCCCAATCCCAGGGACCACGGTGCGCTCAACGCCAGGTCGGCCACCGTGATCCGCCCTTCGGCGGCCAGGCAACGCTGCCCCGAGCCTTGCAGGCTGATGCCTCCTTGCCACTGCCCGGTCAGGCGGTATCCCTGGGCTGCGCTGGGCTGCGCGCCCACTGCCTGCAACCCGGCCTGCCAACGCCACGGCCAGCCGCTCAGGCGCCCTTGCCAACCCTGGCCTTGAAAGCCCAACCGTACCTGCAGGTCGCGCTGCCATGCTCGCCACGTCCATTGCACTGGTCCTGCCGCCCCCAGCCGGACGGCCTGCCCTTGCCACAGGCTTCCGGTCACGCCCTCGGCCGGTAGCCCGAACCCCGCGACCAGCCAGCGCGCCGGCAGCTCGCCCAACAGTGTCAGGCTGAACACCAGGGCCACCCACAGACCTGCCCGCCGCGTCATGGCCGCAACCGCACGGTAAAGCGCAGCCCCTCGGTATCCCGCTCCAATCCCCACTGCAAAGGCTGCGCGCCATCATCGCGCAGGACCTGTAACCAGCCCTGCAGCGCCTGGGCATCGGCCACCTTGCCACGCGCCAGCCAGCCTTCGTCCTCGGGCTGCACCTCGGCCAACTCGATGTGTCGCGCCTGGGCCGACTGGTGCAGCCCTTCCAGGGTCAATGCGGGTTGCTGCGCTTGCGTCGTCAGCGATTCGGCCAGCGACCGCCACTGCGCCTGCTCGCGCCAATAGGCGATGCCCTCGCGCAGCGCCAGCAGCGCAACCAAAAGCGCGACGAGGCCCCAGGCCAGCGACAGCCGATGCTGCTGCAACCATTCGCGGTTCATGCTGCGCTCCCCAAGTCGAACACCACGCGACGCGCCTCGTCTTCCACCTGGACCTGCACGCCGATCGCCGTGGCCATGTCGTGCCAGGGCGCGACGTCGCCCTCGCCTTCCAGCTCCAGGTGCCAGCGCTGGCCGTCGTACCGCACCGCCCGCACCTGCCAACCAGGGTGATCGCTCAACCAGGCATGGACCTGCGCCTGCACCGCGTCGAGCAGACGCAGGCGCACCTGGCTTTCACCGGCGTCGTCCCGCAGACGCTTGAGCGCCAGCGCCGCCTGGCGTGGTGTCGCCTGGGGGCCGGTCAGCGCCAGCACCTGGGCGCGATAGACCTGGGCCTGTCGCCACTGTTGCGCGCACCAGAGTCCGCCCCACGCCAGGGCTAGCGCCAGGCAGGCGACGGCCAGGCGCGATTGCCCGCCCTGCAAGCGCGGGCGTGAGCGGGCCTGTCGCGCCTCGAACACCCCCGACAGGCCATCGAGCGGCGCCAGCACCTCTGGCCATGGGCCCTCGATGCATTCAGCGTCATCGGCCAGCCAGTCCAACGTAGGCGGCAAACCGAGCACCTGTGGCCAGGCCAACCAACGTGCCTGGGCCTTGTACAGGCTCACCGTCCCTCGCCGCCAATGCCAACCCGACGCGCCCACGCTGTCGGGCAGCAGCTGGAACTCAGCCCAGCAACGCTCCACCGGCAGCGCCCAGGCGGCGCACTGCGCACGCCATTCATCCAGCCTCGCCCGCGCCACCACCAGCAATTGCACCTGCCCCGCGTGACGCCCGATACAGGCACACAGCACCTCATCGACGCCTTGCAGCAAGCGGTCCTCGACCAGCAACGGCCACTCTTCGCGCTTGAGCCCGGGCGGCGCGGCCAGTTGGAAGTGGCTGCAGTGCTCACCAGGGACGATCAGGGCGACGCGCGCCTCCAGCCCTGGCGGTGGCTCCCCCAGTCCCTCGCGCACGGGACGGCCCTGGATCACCAGCAGCCACTCCCAGACCTCGCCCGGGCGCAACAGCAGCCAGGGTTGTGCCGGCGCCCGGCGGCGCCATTCAAGCTTCATGAGCGCCCCCAGGGCAGAACGAAGGTGCAGGTAAACGGTGCTCCATCACGCACTAGCTCCACGCGCACACCACGCCCGGGGTGCGTCGGTTGTTCGGAAGGCCAGGCCAGCCAGCGGCCGGACTGGTGGTAGAGGATGTTCATCGCGCTGACCCGCTCCAGCCGCTCGCGCATCACCCATTGCGGGGCTGCGGCGGCGTAGAGGTCGGCCGAGGTCTCCAGCAGCAGGCGTTGTTCGCGGGGCTCGAAACGCAAACGCTGGCGTTGCAGGCGCGAGCCGCCCTCGGCCTGAGGCCAGGCAGCGGCGGCCACCCACAGCAGTTGCTGGCGGTCGGGTTGCCAGTCGAGCCAGCGCGGCGCCAGCGGCAGGCGCTGTTCATACAGGCGGCGCAGCACCGGGCTGTCGAAACGCCGCTCCAGGGCCAGGCAGAAATCCAGCACGCCGGTTTCGCGCACCTGTTCGTCAAGCCGCTCGCGCACCTTCAGCCAACCGTTGACCAGCGCCGACAGCAACACCCCGAGCAAGGCGGTGAGGGCCAGGGCCACCAGCAGTTCGATCAGGGTCATGCCCGCCTGGCGCCGCTTCATGGCCGCTCCAGGAACACGGTGTACTGCCCCAGCGGCAGGCGCTGGTCGCGGTCGGCATGCAGCAACAGTTCGCCACGACGCAGGTCGCGCACCCCGGTACGACGCAACTGCAGCTGCCAATGGCAGGCCTGCCCGCCCTCGACCAGCACACCGCTGTCCTGGTTGGCCGCCGGCCAGTACTGCTCGACCGCGAAACGCGCCTGCAACTCGCGGGCGCACAGCAGGCCCAGGCGATGCTGCTGCACGGTGTCCTGCACGGCCAGGCGCTGGCGCAGGACCTGGCTGGTGATCACCGCCAGGACCGCGGCGATGCCCAGGGCCACGCTCACTTCGAGCAAGGTGAAGCCCCGTTGCCCACGTTTCATGGCATCACGCTCACGCGCAACTGGCCGCTGCGGTCCCAGTCCCAACGCCGGCCGCCCTCGGCCCAACGCCAGCGCACAGTGCCCGGGCGAGCCCAGCCATCGGGGGTGAACAGCAGCGCGGGCGTCTGGCTGGCTGGCCAGTCCGGGCGCAGGCCCTTGGGCCAATCGCCCAAGGCCACGGCTTCCACCTGCCATTGATCACCTTGACGGCGCACGAACTCCGGCTGCTGTCCGTTCCAGCGTATCCCCCGCAGTTGCCCGGCATGGCGCGCCAGGTCGGCCTGGGCCACGGTGGCGGCGGCCAGGCGGTCGAGGGTCTGGTCGACGCGGCTCCTGCCGCTGTCGAGCCAGGCCACCGCCAGGCTGGTCATCAGCGCGGCGATGGCCAGTACCACCAGCAGTTCGAGCAGGCTGAAGCCGCGTTGATGGCACAGGAAACCTGGGGCTGCTTTGCAGCCCTTTCGCGACACAAGGCCGCTCCCACAAGGAAACGCGGTCACCTGTAGGAGCGGCCTTGTGTCGCGAAAGGGGCGCGAAGCGGCCCCGACAATACCAAGCCGGACACCCATTCCAGTCACCTCAAAGCGCCCAGTTGCCCAGGTCGGCATCAAGGCCTTCACCACCAGGCTGGCCATCGGCGCCCAGCGAATAGACATCGACCCGGCCATGCTCGCCGGGCATGCGGTACTGGTACGGCGTGCCCCACGGATCCTCCGGCAGTCGACGGATATAACCATCGCTGCGCCAGCTGCGCGGCAGTGGCTCCTGGGTCGGCTTCTTCGCCAGCGCCGCCAGGCCCTGCTCGTTGCTGGGAAAGCGCAGGTTGTCCAGGCGATACATGTCCAGCGCCTGTTCCAGGGTCGCAAGGTCGGCCATGACCTTCTGCTTCATGGCCTTGTCCTGGTTGCCCAGCACGCTGGGCGCGACCACGGCGATCAACAGGCCGATGATGAAGATCACCACCATGATCTCCATCAGCGTGAAGCCACCCTGGCGGTTGCGTCGTTGTTGCATGAGAAGTCTCCTTGTCACAGTTGCAATCCCTGGTTGAGCTGCATGATCGGCAGCAGCACCGCCAGCACGATGAACAGCACCACCGCGCCCATCACCAGGATCATCAGCGGTTCGAACAGCGCCATGGCGGTGTCTACCTGGCGGGCGAAACCACGCTCCTGGTCATCGGCCACGCGCTCGAGCATGTCGGCCAGGGTGCCGCTGGCCTCGCCGCTGCCGACCATGTTCACCAGCAGCGGCGGGAACTGGCCGGCGCCGTCCAGCGCCCTGTGCAGGCTGGTGCCGCCCTGCACCTGCTGGCGCACCTGCGCCATGGCGGCATGGATACGCAGGTTGCCGACCGTCTCGGTGGCCACCTGCAGGGCTTCGAGCAGGGCCACGCCACTGCCGCAGAGAATCGCCAGGCTGCGCGCCAGGCGCGCGCTCTCCAGCACCTGCAGCAGCGCCCCGACACGCGGCAGGCGCAGCAGCAGGTCGTCGCGGCGCAGGCGCCAGTGCGGCTTGCGCAGCAGCCAGCCACCGGCCACTGCCAGCCCGATCGCCAGCGCCAGCAAGTACGGCCCGGCATGTACCAGCCCCTGGCTGATGCCGATCAGCAGCGAAGTAATCAGTGGCAGGCTCTGCCCGGAATGGGCGAACTGCTCGGTGAGCTTGGGCACCACGAAGGTCATCAAGCCAATCACCACCGCCAGCGACACGCCCATCAGCACCGCCGGGTAGATCAGCGCGGTACGTGCCTTGTGGCGCTGGCGCTGCACCTGCTCAAGGTGATCGGCCAGGCGCGCCAGCACCTGCCCCAGGCGCCCGGAGCGCTCGCCGGCCTCGACCAGCGCGCAGTACAGCCCGGTGAACGGCGCGCCTTGGCGTGCCAGGCTACGGGCCAGCCCAAGGCCTTCAGCGAGTGAGCCACGCAGGGTCACCAACACCGCATGCAGGGCTGGTTGGCGCAGTTGCCGCTCCAGCGTCGCAAGGGCATCGACCAGTGGGATGCCGGCACCAATCAGGGTCGCCAGTTGGCGGGTCAGCTCGCACAGCTGGGCGCGGGTCAGGCGCTGGCGACGGGACTGCGTGCTGTCGTGGCGCTGCAACTGCCGGGCGAACAGGCCCTGCTCGCGCAACAACTGGCGCGCATGCCGCTCGCTGTCGGCCTGCACGCTGGCCTTGTGCGCCTTGCCGCTCATGTCCACGGCCTGATAGCGATAGGTCGGCATGCTCAGCCCTGCACCACGCGCAGCACTTCGGCCAGGCTGGTCTCGCCACGGGCCAGGCAGTCGCGGGCCTCAGCCACCAGGCTCTGCCGACGGCCATCCAGGTAGGCCTGCATGGCCAGTTCGCTCTGGCCGTCGTAGAGCAAGGCGACCAGCCCGGCATCCAGCTCGATGAATTCGTACAGCCCCAGCCGACCGACATAGCCACTGCCCTGGCAATGCTCGCAGCCGACCGGGTGAAAGCTTTCGCGCAGGCTGCCCAGTTCCGGCCACAGCTCGCGCTCGGCGCTTTGCAGGGGATGGGCCACCGCGCAGCTGCACAGCCGCCGCACCAAGCGCTGGGCCAGCACGCCGCGCAGGCACGAGGCGATCAGAAAAGGCTCGATGCCCATGTCGCGCAAGCGGGTCACCGCGCCGACGGCGCTGTTGGTGTGCAGGGTCGACAACACCAGGTGCCCGGTGAGGCTGGCCTGCACGGCGATCTGCGCGGTTTCCTGGTCGCGGATCTCGCCGAGCATGATCACGTCCGGGTCCTGGCGCAGGATCGCGCGCAGGCCGCTGGCGAAGGTCAGGCCGGCACGGGGGTTGATGGCGGTCTGGCCGATGCCGGCGATGGCGTACTCGACCGGATCCTCGACGGTGAGAATGTTGCGGCTGCCGTCGTTCAGACTGTTGAGGCTGGCGTACAGCGTGGTGGTCTTGCCCGAACCGGTGGGGCCGGTGGACAGCACGATGCCGTTGGGCCGCGCCAGGCAGCCGCGCAGGCCGCGCAGCACGGCGGCGGGCATGCCCAGGTTGTCCAGCGCCAGCAGGCTGGCCTGCTTGTCGAGCACGCGCATCACCACCCGCTCGCCATGAATGCCGGGCAGGGTCGAGACCCGCACATCCACCTCGCGCCCGGCAGCGCGCAGGGTGATGCGGCCGTCCTGGGGCTGGCGCTTCTCGGCAATGTCGAGCCGGGCCATGACCTTGATCCGCGACACCAGCATCGCCGACAGCGCACGCGGCGGGCGCAGCACCTCGCGCAGGTGGCCGTCGACGCGCAGGCGCACCACCAGGCTCTGCTCGAAGGTCTCGATATGGATATCCGAGGCGCGCAGGCGCAAGGCCTGGCCGAACAGGCCGTTGATCAGGCGGATCACCGGGGCTTCGTCGTCGCTTTCCAGCAAGTCCTCGATGCGCGGCATCTCGCTCATCAGGCTGTCCAGGTCGACCTGCTCGCCGATGCCTTCGATCAAGGCCTCGTTCGCCGCCTCGCCGGCCTGGTAGAGCTGGCCGAGGCGCTCGTCGAACTGCGCGCCGTCAAGGCGCTCCAGGCTGGCCGGCTGGCCGTGCACGCGCAACAGCTCCTGCAACTGGTCGCTGTCGGCATCGCTGCGCAACCACAACTGCCAGCCGCCTTCGGTCGGTGCCATGGCCACGCCGCTCTGGCGCGCCAGGCGATAGGGCAGCATCACCAGTCACCGCCTTCAAGGCGCGCCCGGCTGGAGGGGAACACCTGCAGCAACGGCAGGCCCTCGGCCAGCGACGGCAGCTTGAGCGGCGTGTCCTGTTGCAGGCTCTGGTACTTCTGCTGGCTCAGGCCGGCCAGGCTCTCGCCGTCACGCAGGATGCGCGGGCGGATGAACACCATCAGGTTCTGCTTGGTGTTCTTGCTGGCGTCGGAGCGAAACAGCCGGCCCAGGTAGGGAATGTCGCCGAGCAGCGGCACGCGCTGGTTGCTGGTGGCAAGCTCGTCGCTGATCAGCCCGCCGAGGATCACCAGGCCGTTGTCCTCGACCATCACCTTGGTCTTGATCTCGCGCTTGTTGGTGATCACGTCGCTGGCGGCGCTGGAATCGGCGATCGACGACACCTCCTGGACGATGTCCAGGCGCACGCTGTTGTCGATATTGACCTGCGGCTTGATGCGCAGCTTCACCCCCACTTCCTTGCGCTCGATGGTCTGGTAGGGGTTGGCGTTGTTCTGGGTGACGGAGCCGGTGACGAACGGCACCTCCTGGCCGACCAGGATCGACGCTTCGGCGTTGTCCAGGGTCAGCAGGGTCGGCGTGGACAGCAGGTTGAAGCCGCTCTTGCCCTTGAGCGCATTGATCAGCATGGCGAAGTTGAAACCGCCGCCGATATGGCCGATGCCGGCGGTGGCACCGGTGGTGGCCGACAGCAGCTTGCCGAGCTTTTCGTTGTCGCCGCTGCTGGCGGCCCCGGCGATGCTGGCGATGTTCACCCCATTGCCGCCGAAGTTGACGATGCCGGCGCCGAACTTCTCGTCGGCGAACAGCCACTGCACGCCCAGCTCCTGGGCGCTGCTGTCGGACACCTCGGCGATGATCGCCTCGACCACCACCTGCGCCCGGCGGATGTCCAACTGCTCGACGATGCTGCGGAAGGCGGCCAGCTCGCTGTCCGGGCCGACCATCACCACGGCGTTGGTGCCCTCCTCGTATTCCAGACGGATCCCCGACTCGCTGGCCGCCGGCACCGGCGCTGCGTCCTTGCCCTCGCCTTCGGCGGCCGGCACCGCGCCGGCCTGGCTCAGGCCGCGCAGTACCTTGACCACCTCGGCGGCGTTGGCGTGGCGCAGGTACATGACCTGGGTATTGCTGCTGCGCAGGTTGTCGGCGGGCCGGTCGAGCTGGGCCAGCAAGGCCCGCACACGCTCGCGGCTGTCGGCGCTGCCGCGCACCAGCAAGGCATTGCTGCGCGGGTCGGCGACCACCTGGGCCGCATCGCTGCCTTGCTCGCGAGCCAGCAGGCGGGTCACCAGGCCTGCGGTATCAGCGGCGCTGGCATGCTTGAGCGGGATCACCTGCAACGGCTCGTCGCTGACCTGGTCGAGCTGGCGCAGCAGGCTGTCGATACGCTCCAGGTTGCTGCGCCAGTCGGTGACCACCAGCAGGTTGGCGGCCGGGTATGGGGTGATCACGCCGACCCGCGGGTCGATCAGTGGCTTGAGGATGCCGAGCATCTGCTCGCTGGCGGCGTTGCGCACGTTGAACACGCGGGTGGCCACGCCATCGCTGCCCTCGGACTTCTTGTTGGCGCTTTCCACCGGCACCGGCTCCAGGCGCGCGGCCTGGTCGGGAACGATCTTCACGCTGCCGTTGGGCAGGTCCACGGCGGCGAAGCCCTGGGCCCGTAGCTGGGCCAGGAAGATATCGTAGATGGCGTCGGCGTCATGCCGATCGACCGTGCGCACGGTGACCTTGCCCTGCACTCGCGGGTCGACGATGAACGTGGTGCCGGTGATGCGCGACACGCTGTCGATGAACTCACCCAGCTCGGTGTCGACGAAATTGACCTCGTACAACGGCGTGCCGTCGTCGGCGAACACTTCCGGCTCTTCGGCCCGGGCCAGGGACATGCCGAGCATCAGCAGCCCGGCCAGACAGTACCTTGCGATCATCATTCATCCTTGGCGCTTGAAGCCGGTCACGGCGGGGCGTGGCGGCCAGGGCAGGCGCTCGCGCCGCCCGTTGTTGTCGAAGATCAGGCCATCGGCGTCGATGTCCTGCAGCACGATGCCCGGCGCCAGGCGCTGGCCACGGCCAAGGGTGCGCACCTGCTGGCCATGGCGCAGCACCACCACGCTGGCCGACAGCGGCTGGGCCTTGAGCCCGCCCAGGTAGGCCAGGGGCAGGCGGGTGATGGGGATACTTCCGTCATCGACGGGAGCCTGCCAGTGCTCCACCAGCAGGCCCGGCAGTGCGACGTCCGCCTGAACGGGCGCAGTGGCCGGCAGCGGCTGACGGCTGAGCAGCAACACGCATTGCGCCGCCAGCCAGCCGGCCAGGGTCAGCAAGGCGAAGGTGACCAGGCGCGAAGTCACGCCGCCACCTGGTGCGGGTGCCAGCCCGGATGGCCCTGGACGTAGCGCACCGCCGGCAATTGCAGCGCTGCCAGCGCCCAGCCCGGCGTCTGCCGGGTCAACCAGGCTTCCAGGGTCTGCCACAGCGGTACGCCGGCCTGGGCGTCGAAGTGCAGGCCGAAGGTGCGACACAGGCCCTCCACCGGCTGCAGGCCGATGATGCGCTTGCCGTTGGGGCTGTAGCTCACCTGCCAGTTCTGGCTCTGCCAGCGCGGCAGGTCCTGGCTGTTGTCCAGCAGCAGCGGGTCGCCGAACAGTTGCTCGGCAGCGTTCTCCAGCACCTGTTCGACCTGCCGCGCAGGGGCTTCGACCACTGGCGCGGGGTAGCCACCGGTGAGACTGATCAGGTGTTCACGGGTGATCGGCTCGCCCGCCCGCAGCGGGAAGTCGTAACGCAGGCCGGGCAGCAGCACCGGCATGCTCGAATCGTCGGCCAGGGCCTGGTGCAGCAAGCGGTCCCAACTGCCGCCACGGGTATCGCGACGCCACAGCGCTTCGGGGGCGCGGGCCAGGGGCTGGTCGAGCCAGGCGGCGTGGCCGCTGCGCTGGCGTTGCAGTTCGCCGCGCAGCTGGCTGGCGCGGGCCTGGGCTTGCGGTCCGAGGCTGTGCTCGAAGGCCGGGAAGAACCGCGCCTCGAACTGCCACTGGCCACCGGCCTGGCGGCAACGCAGGCGAAACGCGCCACTGGCCCGGCAACCGGCGAACAGCACCGGAACCCGCCGGCCACTGGCCTGGCTCGCCAGTACCGGCGCGGGCCACAGGTCCTGGCCACGGGCGCACAGCAGCACATCCACTTCCGGCACCCGCTCGGCCAGCCACAGACCGGGGCCGGTACCGACATCCGCCAGCGCCACCACCAGATCGGCCTCGCGCCGGGCCTGCTGGAAGCTCGGTTGCAGCGACTGGTACCACTGTTTCAGGGAGGCTTTCTGGTCCTGGGCGTAAGGGTCGGTAACCCCCACAACCGCAATGCGCACGCCAGCACGCTGGAACACCTTGACGCCTTCAACGCCCAGCGCCTTGGCCTGGGTGTCAGCCAGTCCGGCGCCGAGGGTGATAGAAGAAGACTGGCGATAGAGCCCGGCGCTGCGCTGCGGCCACAGCACCCGCTCATCGCTGCTGACCCGCGCCTCGCTGCCCAGCAGCTGGCTGCCCTGCACGCCGCTTTCGCCCTGGGTGAGGTAGGCCAGGCCACTGCCGTTCCAGCACTGGCCGTTCTCCAGGGTCAGGCACTGCTCACTGCCGGCTTCGGCGCGCAATTGTTCGAGCAGTGCCGCAAGCACCGCATAACCGCCAGTACGGGCCTGACCGGCGAAGCCCGCGTCGAGCAACGGCGCCAGCTCCGGCTGCCCGGCACTGGCGTTGGGCCCGCTCATCCACGGCGCGCGGCCCAGGTGGCTCACCGGCCCCAGGCGCGTGGCCGGTACCACGGCTTGGCCTGGCTGGCGGGCATCGAGGGTATCGGCCACATACAGCAGGTCCAGCGCCCGGTCGCTGCCGCCACGCGGCCCCGGCAGCGCGGAACAGGCGCCGAGCAGCGGCGCCAGCGCACCGACGCCCATCCACCCGATCACCTCGCGCCTGCCCACACTGCTTGCCATCGACTCCGCCATCCCTGTTCACGTTGGGCTCCGGATATTGCGGCGTTGGCGTGACAGTTTGATGGCAGAAATCCGCTGCTAATTCCAAAACAGGCTTGATTAGGCCTTTGGTAATAGCAGTGCGTTTTAAACGCCCTTTAACATTTCTGCCAATCAATCGACATACTTGCCGTCTACAGTCGCGGTCTCCTTCAACTCAGCCAAAAAAGGACACCCTGATGAGTCGAGATACCGGCGATAACCTGGACCGGAACCTGAGCGGCAACCTGCCGATGGCCAGTGTCATGGACACCTACCTGAGCCGTCGCGCCGTGGTGCGCGGCAGCCTCGGCGCCGCCATCGCCATGATCGCCGGCACCGGCCTGACCGGTTGCTTCGACGGCGGCGGCGGCTCCGACAACGACGATCCGGCGCCCCAGCCGGAGAAACCGAAACTCAAGCTGGGCTTCAATTCCATTCCAGGCTCGCGCACCGATGCCTGCGTGGTCGCCGCCGGCTACAGCGCCTATGTGCTGGCGCCCTGGGGCACACCGCTGAACGCCACCGCCAACCCCTGGAAGGCCGATGGCAGCAACACCTCCACCGACCAGGCCAACGCCATGGGCATGCACCATGATGGCATGCACTTCTTCCCCATCAACGGCAGCTCCAGCGATGGCCTGCTGGCGATCAACTTCGAGTACATCGACACCGCCGCCCTGCACCCGGCCGGCCCCACCACCGTCGCCGGCAAGCGCCCGGTCGAGGAGGTGCGCAAGGAGATCAACGCCCATGGCGCGGGCGTGGTGCGCATCAGCAAGGTTGCCGGGCGCTGGCAGGTGGTCGACAACGACCCGCTGAACCGCCGCTTCACCACCGTCTCGTTGATGGACATTGCCGGCCCGATGCGCGGCACCGACCACGTCAAGACCAAGTTCTCGCCCACCGGCACCCAGTGCCGCGGCACCAACAACAACTGCGGCAACGGCTACACCCCGTGGGGCACCTACCTGACCTGCGAGGAGAACTGGCCCGGCATCTTCGTCAACAAGGGCACCCGCCCGGCCAACCAGGTGCGCATCGGCGTCTCCAGCAGCAGCGGCCAGTACAAGTGGGAAACCGCGGCCGGTGACGCCAGCGAAGTGGCCGGCGAGTTCGCCCGCTTCGACATCACCCCCACCGGCGCCAGCGCCACCGACGACTTCCGCAACGAAGCCAGCACCTACGGCTACATCGTCGAGATCGACCCGTACACCAGCAACACCCTGGCGGTGAAGCGCACCGCCCTGGGCCGCTTCCGTCACGAAGGCTGCTGCCCGGGCCTGCCGGTGGCCGGCAAGCCGCTGGTCTGGTACACCGGCGACGACTCCAACAACGAGTACCTGTACAAGTTCGTCTCCGACGCCCTGTGGGACCCGGCCGACGCCAACCCGGCCGACCGTCTGGCCACCGGCGCCAAGTACCTGGACAAGGGCAAGCTCTACGTGGCCCGCTTCGACGCCAACGGCACCGGCGCCTGGCTGCTGCTCGACGTCGCCACCCCGACCACCGGCGGCAGCACCCTCGGCGCGCTGTTCACCGACTTGCCGGGCATCATCCTCAACACCCGTGGCGCTGCCGACGCCGTGGGCGCCACGCCCATGGACCGTCCGGAGTGGACCGCCGTCAACCCGCTCAACGGCGACGTCTACCTGACCCTGACCAACAACAGCGCGCGCACCGCCGCCAAGGTCGACGCGGCCAACCCGCGCGGCCCGAACCGCCACGGCCACATCATCCGCTGGCACGACAGCGACGATCACAAGACCTTCACCTGGGACATCTTCGTGTTCGGCGCCAATGCCGCCGGCGCCCCGGACATCAACCGCTCCGGCCTGACCGAACTGAACCAGTTCGCCAGCCCCGACGGCATGAGCTTCGATAGCCGCGGGGTGCTGTGGTTCGAGACCGACAACGGCGAGGCCACCCTGACCAGCTACACCAACGACCAGCTGCTGGCGGTGATCCCCACCGACCTGGTGGACGCCAACGGCAAGCAGATCCCGGTCAACGCCACCAACCAGGCGGCGCTGCGCCGCTTCTTCGTCGGGCCGAACGGTTGCGAGGTGACGGGCATCACCTTCACCCCGGACAACAAGACGATGTTCGTCAACATCCAGCACCCGGACAACTGGCCGACCACCGACAAGGCCACCGACGTCACGCCGACCGGCACCTCGGTGCGGCCACGGGCTTCGACGGTGGTGATCCAGCGTAATGATGGTGGGGAGATCGGTACCGTCTGATTCGCCCCAAGCGCCGGGCCGCTCCCACAAGGGCTTGTGTACACCCTGTAGGAGCGGCCTTGTTCTGGTCAAGTTTTTCCGGACACCGATTACGGTGATCAAGCCGCCTGCTGCTCCATGGCTATTGGCGACAGGTAGTTGTTGTAGCTGTGG
>NZ_JBSSDH010000013.1:0-152183 GCF_054060555.1 Pseudomonas sp. TE6283 | reverse complement strand
GGGGGGGGGGGGGGGGGCGCCCCGTTTTGGGCACCACGGGGGGGGGGGGGGGGGGGGGGGGGGGGGGGGGGGGGGCGGGGGGGGGGGCCCCCCCCCCCCCCCCACGACAACCCTGAAACCGTCAGTACAGGTCCACCGGATCCACATCCAGCGACCAGCGCACCTGCCGCCCCGATGGCATCTGCTCCAACACTAGCAACCAGGCACTGATCAGTCGATGCAGCTGTGCTCGGGCATTGGCCTGGAGCAATAGTTGCGCGCGGAAGCGGCCCGCCCGTCGTTCCATGGGCGCCGGGACCGGGCCGAGCAGCTCGATGCCATGCAGGCCTTGTTCGGCCATGACCCGCTCGGCGGCGGCGCAGGCTTCGTCGAGGAAGCCCTCGGCCTGGCCCGGCTTGTGCGCATCCGCACGCAGCAGGGCCAGGTGGGCGAACGGCGGCAGACCGGCGGCACGGCGTTCGCTCAGGGCCTGTTCGGCGAAAGCGAAGTAGCCCTGCTCGGTCAGTTGCACCAGCAGCGGATGGTCGGCCAGGTGGGTCTGCACGATGACCTTGCCCGGCTCTTCGGCGCGTCCGGCGCGACCGGCAACCTGGACGATCAGCTGGGCCATGCGCTCGCTGGCGCGGAAGTCGCCGGAGAACAGCCCGCCATCTGCATCGAGAATCGCCACCAGGGTGACGCGGGGGAAGTGGTGCCCCTTGGCCAGCATCTGGGTGCCGACCAGGATGCTCGGTTGACCGCGCTGGATAGTGGCGAACAGGTTGTGCATGGCGTCCTTGCGCGAGGTGCTGTCGCGGTCCACGCGCAGGGTCGGGTAGTCGGGGAACAGCACCTTGAGCCGCTCTTCGGCGCGCTCGGTGCCGGCCCCCACCGGACGCAGGTCGACGTGGGCGCACTGCGGGCACTGCAACGGCAGGCGTTCGTCATAGCCGCAGTGGTGGCAGCGCAGCACGGCGGAACGCTGGTGCACGGTCATGCGCGCATCGCAGCGCGGGCACTCGGAGAGCCAGCCGCAGTCGTGGCACAGCAGCGTCGGAGCGAAGCCGCGGCGGTTGAGGAAAACCAGCACCTGCTGGCCGGCCTCCAGGGTCTGGCGGATGGCCTGTTGCAGCGGGCCGCTGATGCCGCTGTCCAGCGGCAGGCTGCGTACGTCCAGGCGCAGGAAACGTGGTGCCTTGGCGCCACCGGCGCGCTGGTTCATGCGCAGCAGGCCGTAGCGGCCGCTGTGGGCGTTGTGCAGGCTTTCCAGCGACGGCGTGGCCGAGCCCAGCAGGATCGGGATGTTCTCCTGGTGGGCGCGGACCACGGCCAGGTCGCGGGCGTGGTAACGCAGGCCTTCCTGCTGTTTATAGGAGCCGTCGTGCTCCTCGTCGATGATGATCAGGCCCGGGTTCTTCATCGGCGTGAACAGTGCCGAGCGGGTGCCGATGATGATGTCGGCGTCGCCATCGCGGGCCGCCAGCCAGGCGTCCAGGCGTTCGCGGTCGCCCACCGCGGAGTGCAGCAGGGCGATGCGGGCGTTGAAGCGCTGCTCGAAGCGTTGCAGGGTCTGCGGGCCGAGGTTGATCTCGGGGATCAGGATCAGCGCCTGCTTGCCGGCTTCGAGGGTTTCGCGAATAAGCTGCAGGTACACCTCGGTCTTGCCGCTGCCGGTGACCCCGGCCAGCAGGTAGGCGTGGAAGGCGCCGAAGCCCGCGCGCACCGCCTCGAACGCCGCGCGCTGCTCCTCGTTGAGCGGCAGCTCCGGTTGGGCCAGCCAGTGCTCGTGGCGCGCGGCGGGCAGGTGGCGGCGGACTTCGACGCTCACCAGCTCCTTGGCCAGCAGTAGGTCGAGGCTGTCCTTGTTCAGGCCTAGCTTGCTCAACAGGCTGTGGGCCACGCCGTGGGGGTGCTGCGACAGGGTCTTGAGGGCATCGCGCTGGCGCGGGGCGCGGGCGATGCGCGGATCCTCCAGGCGTGCCCCGGGGGCGACGTGCCAGAAACGCTCCTGGCGCGCCTCGGCCGGCTCGCCTTGGCGCAGCAGGGTCGGCAGGGCCCAGCTCAAGGTGTCGCCCAGGCTGTGCTGGTAGTACTGCGCCGTCCACAGGCACAGCTTGAACAGTGCGGGTGGCACGGGCGAAACCGGGTCGAGCAGGGCGCTGGCGGGCTTGAGCTTGTCGGCGGGGACTTCGCTGTGCGTGGCGATCTCCACCAGCACGCCGATCATCTCGCGGCGACCGAATGGCACGCGGATGCGCATGCCGGGCGTCAGTGCCTGGCGCGCCATGCTCGCGGGCGCCCGGTAGTCGAACAGGCGACGCAGGGGCGAGGGCAGGGCAAGGCGCAGGATGACGTCGGACACGCGGAAGGTCTCTGGAGGGCGTTTCACAAATCAGGCGAGCCTAGCAGACGACGGTCGGTGCAAGCGACAACTTGCGCTGCGGCCGCGCTCTGGTATTATTCGCCGCCTAATTACGTGCGGTATTCAACAATAGGTGTTGGGTGGCGGCACGCAGCTCGAGGAAGTGACCATGAAAGCAGATATTCATCCGAACTACGAAGTAGTTGCAGTCACCTGCAGCTGCGGCAACAAGTTTGAAACCCGTTCGACCCTGGGCAGCGTCCTGGCGATCGACGTTTGCAACCTGTGCCACCCGTTCTACACCGGTAAGCAGAAAGTCCTGGACACCGGTGGTCGCGTACAGAAGTTCGCCGATCGCTTCGGTATGTTCGGTACCAAGAAGTAATCATGCGCATGGCGAATCTCTCGAGGTTCGCGTTGCTGCAAAAGAAGGCGCCCCTTGCGGGCGCCTTTTTTGTGGGCGCGATCTGGCATTTTCCGGCCCTGGCCTTCTGTCCGTTGCCCGAGCAGCCGCAGCAGGTGACGGTGCGCCAGGTAGTCGACGGCGACACCTTGCGCCTGAATGATGGCCGCAACGTGCGGCTGATCGGCATCAATGCGCCCGAGATCGGCCGCAAGGGCCGCACCAGCGAGCCCTACGCCGAGGCTGCGAAACGGCGCCTGCAGGCGCTGGTCGAGGCCAGCAATGGTCGCGTCGGCCTGGTTCCAGGCGTGGAACCCAAGGACAAGTACGGTCGAACCCTGGCGCACATCTATAGCCGTACTGGCGACAATCTCGAAGCACAATTGCTCAGCGAGGGCCTCGGCTACCGGGTCGCCATTGCCCCCAACGTGGCCTTGTCGGGCTGCCAGCAACAAGCCGAGCAGCAGGCGCGCAACGCCGGAGCCGGGCTGTGGCGCCAGTCGCCGGTAGTGCGTGCGAGGGAAGTCAGGCAGTCCGGTTTTGCCGTGATCGGCGGCAAGATCAAGGGTATCGAGCGCAACCGTGGCGGTATCTGGCTGGAGCTCGACGATGCCGTGGTGCTGCAGGTCCCCGCTCGTCTGCAGCAGCGCTTCCCAGCCAGCTTCTTCGCTAACCTCAAGGGACGCCAGGTCGAGGCGCGTGGCTGGGTGTTGGACCGATCCCGCAAGGGAGGGCTCAAGCCCGGGCAGCGACGCTGGCTGTTGCCATTGACCGATCCGAGCATGTTGGCGGCTGTTCCAGGGTAAATAGTTGTAGACATTTTGCTATTGGATTGTACACACTGGGTCCCGTAAGCCCCGTGGGTTATAGCGTAAAGTCGTAGGCCAAAGGCCTTGACACATAGTGACCGGGCAGTCTTGTCGCCCCCCGGCTCTTTGCGTATCCTCGGCGGTCCGTCAGAACAGTAAACAGCGGAATGCCCATCATGTCAGACCTGAAAACCGCCGCTCTCGAATACCACGCCCAGCCCCGTCCGGGGAAGCTGAGCGTCGAGCTCTCCAAGCCCACCGCCACCGCCCGTGACCTCGCCCTGGCCTACAGCCCTGGCGTCGCAGAGCCTGTGCGCGAGATCGGCCGTGATCCGGAGCTGGCCTACAAGTACACCGGCAAGGGCAACCTGGTTGCGGTGATTTCCGATGGCACCGCCATCCTCGGTCTGGGCGACCTCGGCCCGCTGGCCTCCAAGCCGGTGATGGAAGGCAAGGGTGTTCTGTTCAAGCGTTTCGCCGGTATCGACGTGTTCGATATCGAAGTCGAGTCGGAGAGCCCGCAGGCCTTCATCGACACCGTTCGCCGCATCTCCATCACCTTCGGCGGCATCAACCTGGAAGACATCAAGGCACCTGAGTGCTTCGAGATCGAGCGCACCCTGATCGAACAGTGCGACATTCCCGTCTTCCACGATGACCAGCACGGTACCGCCATCGTTACCGCCGCCGGCATGATCAACGCCCTGGAAATCGCCGGCAAGAAGCTCGAGGAGGCGAAGATCGTCTGCCTGGGCGCCGGTGCCGCCGCCATCTCCTGCATGAAGCTGCTGGTAAGCATGGGCGCCAAGGTCGAGAACATCTTCATGATCGACCGCAGCGGCGTGATCCACGCCGGCCGCGACGACCTGAACCAGTACAAGGCCCAGTTCGCCCACGCCACCGACAAGCGCACCCTGGCTGACGCCCTGAACGGCGCCGATGTGTTCGTCGGCCTGTCAGGTCCGAACCTGCTGAGCCCGGAAGGCCTGAAGTCGATGGCCGCCAACCCGATCGTGTTCGCCTGCTCGAACCCGGATCCGGAAATCGCTCCGGAGCTGGCTCACGCCACCCGCAGCGACGTGATCATGGCCACCGGTCGTTCCGACTACCCGAACCAGGTCAACAACGTACTGGGCTTCCCATTCATCTTCCGCGGTGCCCTGGACGTTCGCGCCAAGCGCATCAACGAAGAAATGAAGATCGCCGCCGCCATCGCCCTAAAGGACCTGGCCAAGCAGCCAGTACCGAAGGAAGTCTGCGAAGCCTACGGCGTACAGGCCCTGGAATTCGGTCGCGAATACATCATTCCGAAGCCGCTGGATGCCCGTCTGATCACCGTGGTTTCCGATGCCGTGGCCAAGGCCGCCATCGAATCCGGCGTGGCCACCCTGCCGTATCCGAAGCACTACCCGCTGAAAAGCGTGGATGACGTGTTCAACGGCTGATCCGGTCGTAGCGTCATGAAAAAGCCCCGGCTCGTCAGAGTCGGGGCTTTTTGCTTGCCGCTGTCAAAGCATCGCGCAGCTGTCCGGCGATGTGGTCAGAACAGATCCATCGGCGCCGCTTCATCCGCCGGCAGTGGGCTGCCGGGGGCGGCGCCATTGCCCAGTTCGTCTACCGAAGGCGGCGAGTCCTCGGCCTTGAACAGCTCGAAGTAGGCATTCGGTGTCCCCGGTGTGGCGGCGCGGCCGCTGACCGGGTCGACACGCAGGCTGAGAATGCCTTCGGGTTCGGCCGGCGCGTGCTCAGGCTTGCCCTTGAGCGCCGCGCCCATGAAACTCATCCAGATCGGCAGTGCCACGGTGCCGCCGTACTCGCGTCGGCCCAGGGTTTCCGGCTGGTCGAAGCCGACCCAGACGGTGGTGACGTAGTCGGCGTTGTAGCCGGAGAACCAGGCATCCTTGGACTCGTTGGTGGTACCGGTCTTGCCCGCCAGGTCCGTGCGGCCGAGGGCCAGTGCGCGGCGGCCGGTGCCGCGCTTGATCACATCCTGCAGCATGCTGGTGAGAATGTACGAGGTGCGTCCGTCGATGATCTGCTCGGCCACGGCGGGTACCTGCGGCGCCGGAGCGACCTGGCCAACGGCCGACGGTGCTTCGCCCGGCATCGGCGCGACACTGATCGCCTGCTCGGGGGCTGCTAGGCCGGCTTGGTCCTGGCTGCCCTGGGGCACCCGTGCCGGGTTGGCGGTGAACAGGGTTTCGCCGTTGCGGCTTTCGACGCGCTCGATCAGGTAGGGGCTGATCTTGTAGCCGCCGTTGGCGAAGGTGCTCCAGCCGGTGGCGATCTCCATCGGCGTCAGGGTCGCGGTGCCCAGTGCCAGCGACAGGTTGCGCGGCAGGTCCTGCTTGTTGAAGCCGAACTTGGCGATGTAGTCGATGGTGCGGTCCACGCCCATGGCCTGCAGCAGGCGGATCGAGACCAGGTTGCGCGACTTGTACAGCGCCTCGCGCATGCGGATCGGGCCAAGGAAGGTGTTGGTGTCGTTCTTCGGACGCCAGACCTTGTCCAGGTACTCATCGACGAACACGATCGGCGCGTCGTTGACCAGGCTGGCGGCGGTGTAGCCGTTGTCCAGTGCGGCGCTGTAGACAAAGGGCTTGAAGCTCGAGCCCGGCTGGCGCTTGGCCTGCATGGCGCGGTTGTAGTTGCTCTGCTCGAAGGAGAATCCGCCGACCAGGGCGCGGATGGCGCCGTTGTAAGGGTCGAGGGTGACCAGGGCGCTCTGGGCCCCGGGTACCTGGCTGAACTTGAGCTTGCCGTCCTCCAGGCGCTGCAGGCGGACCAGGTCGCCGACCTGGGCGACGTCGGCGGACGACTGTGGCGAACGCCCCTGCGAGTTGCTGCTGAGGTATGGGCGGGCCCACTTCATGGTGTCCCAGGCCACAGTCTCTTCCAGCCCGCTGCGGGTCATCACCTTCAGGCCGGTCTTCTCGACCTGGGTGACGATGGCCGGCTCCAGGCCGCCGAGGGTGCGCTGCTTGCCCAGTTCCTGCAGCCAGGCCGCACGGGTCTTGCCCGGGAAGCGTGCCTCTGGGCCCCGGTAACCATGGCGTTCGTCGTACTCGCTGAGGCCGTTGAGCACCGCGCTGTTGGCCATCTGCTGCATGTCGCTCGGCACCGTGGTGGTGACGCGGAAACCTTCGGTGTAGGCGTCGCTGCCGTAGCGGCCGACCATCTCGGCGCGGGCCATCTCGGCGACATAGGGGGCGTTCACTTCCGGAGTCGGCACGTGGTAGCTGGCGTTCAGCGGTTCGGCCAGGGCCGCCTGGTAGCTGGCTTCGTCGATCTTGCCGAGCTTGTACATGCGTCCGAGGATCCAGTCACGGCGCTCCTTGGCGCGTACCGGGTTGGCCAGGGGGTTGAAGCGCGAGGGCGCCTTGGGCAGGCCGGCGATCATCGCCATCTGCGCCAGGCTTACGTCGCGAATCGACTTGCCGTAGTACACCTGCGCCGCGGCATCGATGCCGTATGCGCGGTTGCCCAGGTAGATCTTGTTGACGTAGAGCTCGAGGATCTCGTCCTTGGTCAGCTCGCGCTCGATCTGCAGGGCCAGCAGGATCTCGTTGGTCTTGCGCGAGAAGCTGCGCTCGCTGGTGAGGAAGAAGTTCTTCGCCACCTGCATGGTGATGGTGCTGCCGCCGGTCTGGATATGCCCGGACTTGAGCAACTGCGATGCCGCGCGCATCAGGCTGCTGGGATCTACCCCGTAGTGGTTGAGGAAATTGTCGTCTTCGGCGGACAGAAGCGCCTGGATGAACTGTGGGGGAATTTCCTGGAACTTGATCGGCGAGCGCCGCATCTCGCCGAACTCGGCAATCAGCTTGCCGTCGCTGCTGTACACCCTCAGGGGGATTTGCAACTGGACGCTTCTGAGCGATTCGACCGAGGGCAGGCTGGGGCTAAGATACAGAAACGCACCGCTCAGACCGAGCACGAGCGCGCAGATGACGGCGACGAGAGACCACCAGAAGAACTTCAGCAGACGTATCAAGGCTTTTGGGTGTCCAGGTTGAGGAGTGGATTGCGCGCGGGGCCGGCGGACAGGAAAACGCTGGCCATTATAAGCATTTTTCGTCCCACCGGGTGACCGCCCGGGGCGTAGGACGACCGCTCGCGCCACTACGGCGCGGGCTGCCGATGACCAGAAAGGAACAGCCATGCTTGGATGCTTTGGCAGGGACGCCGGTTCACTGCTGGGGGTGGAAATTGCCTCCGGTTCCATACGAATGCTGCACCTGCATCGCCAGCGCGGCGGTTGGCGTGTGCAGGGGTGGGCGCAGGAGCGCTTCGAGCCGGCGACGCCTGGCTGGGTGGCATCCGACGAGGCGCAGGGGTTGGTGATGGGGTTGCGGCGGGCCCATGTTCAATGTCGAACCAGGCAGTTGCGCGTCGCCCTGGCATTGCCCGCCTCTCAGGTCATCTGCAAGCGTTGCCGGTTGCCTGCCGGGCTGGCCGACCTTGGTATCGAGGCGGCCGTGTTGGCCCAGGCCGAGCAGTTGTTTCCCTTCCCGCTTGAGGATCTGGCCCTTGACTACTGGGTGCAGGGTGCATGCGCCGATGATCCCGGGCAATTCGAGGTGCTGGTGGTGGCCTGCCGGCAAAGCCAGCTCGATCCGTGGGAGCGGGTGTTTGCCAAGGCCGGATTGCAACTTGAAGCCGTGGAGGTGGACAGCTTCGCGCTACGGCGAGCGTTGCTGCCTGAGGCGCAGGCTCGCGCAGCTGTCCTGCTGCAGTTGGAGCCGGGCGAAGTGGTCATGCACCGCTGGCACGGCGACCCCGTTCCACAGCGCCAGCGGCTCGCCCTGGGCTCGCCGGCGCAATGGGACGTCGCTGTCGATAGCCTCTGGCGGTTGGATGAGCAGGCGCCCATCGCTGACGTTGTCCTGTTTGGCTCCGCTGCCGATGAAGCCCGGGCGGCGCATTTGCGAGAACGCCTGGATGTGGAATGCCAGGTGGGTTGCCCGCTCCCGCTGGCAGGTCTCCGGGAGAATGATGGCCTGTGTGCAGCTTCGATGGTCCTGGCCTGCGGGTTGGCCATGGGAGGCCGGGCATGAGGGTGAGACTGAACTTGATGCCCTGGCGCGAGCAGCGCAGGGCCAGGGTTGTGCGGCAATTTCAGATCAGGCTCGTAGTCACCCTGGTGGTGGCCCTGGGCGCGGTCACATGGCTCGATCAGATGGCGCGGTCGCGCCTGGCCCGACAAGCACTGATAGTCGTTTCGCATCAGGCGGAGCTCGAGCGGCTCGATACCTCGCTGAGGCAGGTCGATCAGCTGCGCGGCAGGCGGGCGGTGGTGCAGGCCGAGCATGCCGCGGTAGCCGCACTGGGCGCCGGACGGTCACAGATGCCCGGGCTGTTCCTCGCCCTTGAGCAGGCCCTGCCAGAAGGCGTTCGCTTGACGGAGGTGGATGTCGAGGCAGGGCGTTTACGCCTGGGAGGTCTGGCGGCCTCTGCGTCAGTGGTTGCCCGGTTCATGCGGGATCTGGAGCAAGTGGGCATGGTGCGGGACCTCGAGCTCGTACACCTCAGGCGTCATGTCCAGGGTGACGAGTTCCTGCTGGCGGCGCGATTGCGGGCGGGCGAGTCGTGAACCGCCTGTGGCCCCTTGACTGGCAGGCGCTGGCTGGCCGCTCGAGCGTCGTAAGGGCCATGGTGTGCCTGTCGCTCGCGCTCCTGGTGGCTTGCGTGGGCTACCTGGTTCGAGTGCGTGATCCGGTCCAGAGGCATGTCGAGTCTGTCCGGTTACAGCAGCAGCTACAGGACGAACTGGAGGGGCGCAGGACGCGCCTCGTCGAACTGACTGTCGAGCAGCAGGCGCTCGAGCATGCGCGAACGCTTTTGCAGGCGGCACGATGGCGGCTGGCCGCGGGAGAGGGCATGAGCGAGCTGCTCGACCAGTTGGCGTTCTCGGGCCATGAGCATGGCCTGGTATTCGAGCGAGTCGAGGTGCAGGAGGCACAGCAGGCTTCGGTGTATCGAGTGCAACCGCTGGAAGTCGCGGTGTCTGGACAGTATCCGGCGCTACGCCTATGGCTGGAGCAATGGCTGCGGCAATTGCGTCTGTTGAATGTGGAAAGGCTCAGGCTGGCCCTGAAGGATGAGGGTGGCGGGCAAATTGACGCCCAGTTGCGGCTGCATGCCTTCCACCCTGGGGAAGAGCTGCCGGTCCCGGCGTCATTGGCGGATGAGCCGGCCCAGGCAGCCTTGTCGAAGACGGCATTCGACCCTTTCCGCGCTTGGTTGCCCCCGAGTGAGGACAGTGGGCTGGCGCATGTTCCGTTGGCACGGTTGGAGATGGTCGGCAGTCTCTCCCGGGCGGGGCGGCGACAGGCATTGCTGCGCTTCGCAGGTCGGCTGTACCGGGTCGCGGAAGGCGATCGACTGGGGCTCGAAGGGGGTGTCGTGGTGGCCATCGAGGTTGACCGGGTGGAGGTCCAGGAGCGGATCTACATCGATGGGCGCTGGCAAGCACGTCCCAGGTATCTGGTTCTTGGAACGCATGAACAGGGAGAGGTCAGGGATGGGGCCGAGGCAATGGTTGAGCGGCGCGCTATTGATGCTGGGGCTTCAGATGACGCAGGCCGAGACGTTTCAGGGTGAGCCGGTGTCGCTCAACCTCCAGGACGTCGAGCTGCGTTCGGTGCTTCAGGTCATGGCCGATCACGCGGGTGTCAACCTGGTGGTCGGCGACTCGGTGCAGGGGCGGATTACCCTGCGCCTGGAGGATGTGCCATGGGAGCAGGCGCTTGATCTGGTGCTGCGCAGCAAGGGCCTGGGCAGGCGCCAGGAGGGGAATGTGCTGCTGGTTGCTCCTGTGGCAGAGCTCGCTGGGCAGGTCCAGGGCATCGAGCCACTGCAGCGTGAATTGATCCCTGTCTTCCATGCCAAGGCCGGCGAGCTGGCGGAGCTGCTGCTGGCGAGCCTGGCGGACGACGGTGCCGTGGCCGGGCGTGGCAGCCTCAGTGTGGACGCTCGCACCAATACCTTGATAGTCACCCAGCCTGCCGCGCGGCTTGCCGAGCTGCGCAGGCTGGTCACGCAGCTGGATGTGCCGGTGCGCCAGGTCATGATCGAGGCACGGATCGTCGAGGCCAATGTCGACTACGAAAAGGCACTGGGCGTGCGCTGGGGTGGACCGCTGTATGGCTCGGACCCCCGGCTGGGCAGCGACCTTTTCGTCGATCTTGGCGTCGAGCGGGGAGGTGCGGCGTTGGGGGTGGGGCTGCTGCGCAGCGATATCCTGCTCGACCTGGAGCTCAGCGCCATGGAAAAAAGCGGCAATGGCGAGATCATCTCCCAGCCCAAGGTGGTTACGGCCGACAAGGAAACCGCGCGCATACTCAAGGGTACCGAAGTGCCGTACCAGGAAACCACCCGCAGTGGCGCCACTTCGGTCTCCTTCCGCGAGGCGTCCCTGTCGCTGGAGGTGACGCCGCAGATCACGCCGGACGGCAAGGTGATCATGGCGGTGCGGGTGACCAAGGACGAGCCGGACTTCATCAATGCCCTCAACGATGTGCCGCCGATCCGCAAGAACGAGGTCAACGCCAAGGTGCGGGTGACCGATGGGCAGACCATTGTGATTGGCGGCGTGTACTCGACGTCGCAGAACAAAGTGGTCGACAAGGTGCCATTTTTTGGTGATCTGCCGTATGTTGGGCGGCTGTTTCGACGCGATGCATTACAAGAGAAAAAATCCGAGCTGCTGGTCTTCCTGACTCCGCGTATCATGAGTGACCAGGCGATTGCTGTGAGTCGTTGATTCTGTGCGAAATTTGATACTTGTGGGGCCCATGGGCGCTGGTAAAAGCACCATCGGGCGCCTGTTGGCCAAAGAGCTGCGCCTGCTGTTCAAGGATTCCGACAAGGAAATCGAACTGCGAACCGGCGCCAACATCCCGTGGATCTTCGACAAGGAAGGCGAGCCGGGCTTTCGTGACCGCGAGCAGGCGATGATCGCCGAGCTCAGCGCGCTCGATGGCGTGGTCCTGGCCACCGGCGGCGGCGCGGTGATGCGTGACGCCAACCGTGCGGCGCTGCGCGCCGGCGGACGGGTGGTCTACCTGCACGCCTCGGTGGAGCAGCAGGTGGGACGCACCTCCCGTGACCGCAATCGACCGCTGTTGCGTACCGCCAACCCGGAGGCCACGTTGCGCGCCCTGCTGGAGGCGCGCGACCCGCTGTATCGCGAAATCGCCGACCTGGTGGTGGAAACCGACGAACGGCCACCACGCATGGTGGTGCTCGACATCCTCGAGCGCCTGCAGAAGTTGCCGCCCCGCTGAGCGGGGTCTATCCTCGGCGACCAACGCCGAGACGGGGCTGAACGTCACCGCGCGGGGCCGAACCGCCACCGCGTCCAAGCACATTGTGGGGATACATGCAGACACTAAAGGTCGACCTGGGCGAACGTAGCTACCCGATCTACATTGGCGAAGGCCTGCTGGACCAGCCCGAGCTGCTGGCCCCGCACATTGTCGGGCGGCAGGTTGCCATCGTCTCCAACGAGACCGTCGCGCCGCTGTACCTCGAACGTCTGAGCAAGACCCTGGGCGCTTACTCGGTGCTACCCGTGGTGTTGCCTGACGGCGAGGCCCACAAGAACTGGGAAACCCTGCAGCTGATCTTCGACGCCCTGCTCACTGCCCGCCATGACCGCCGCACCACCGTGGTGGCCCTCGGTGGCGGGGTAATCGGCGACATGGCCGGCTTTGCCGCGGCCTGCTACCAGCGCGGCGTCGACTTCATCCAGGTACCGACCACACTGCTGTCCCAGGTGGACTCGTCGGTGGGCGGCAAGACCGGCATCAACCACCCGCTGGGCAAGAACATGGTCGGTGCCTTCTATCAGCCCAACGCGGTGCTGATCGACACCACCAGCCTCAAGACCTTGCCTGGGCGCGAGCTGTCCGCGGGCCTGGCCGAAGTCATCAAGTACGGCCTGATCTGTGACAAGCCGTTCCTCGCCTGGCTCGAAGACAATATGCAGGCGTTGCGCGCCCTGGACTCCGCCGCCCTGACCGAAGCCATCCTCCGCTCCTGCGCGGCCAAGGCCGCCGTGGTCGGTGCCGACGAGCGCGAATCGGGCGTGCGTGCCACGCTCAACCTTGGCCACACCTTCGGCCATGCCATCGAAACACACATGGGCTATGGCGTCTGGCTGCACGGCGAAGCCGTGGCAGCCGGCACGGTCATGGCCCTGGAAATGTCCATGCGCCTGGGCTGGATCGACCAGTCGGCGCGCGATCGCGGAATTCGCCTGCTGCAGGACGCAGGATTGCCGGTGGTGCCACCACAGGAAATGACCCCGGCGCATTTCATGGAGCACATGGCGGTCGACAAGAAAGTGCTCGACGGGCGCCTGCGCCTGGTGCTGCTGCGCCAGCTGGGCGAGGCCGTCGTCACCGACGACTATTCGACAGAGATTCTTCAGGCCACCCTGGCGGCGGATTACCGCGCGATCGTGGCCCAGCTTTGAGGTTGTGACAACGCAATGACCAGTCTGCATGCCGATGAGGCGTTCCTCGACCATTACCAGTTGAGCCACGATCCGTTCGCACCGCGGGTGCCCGGCTTCAAGTTCTTCCCCGCCCAACGCAAACCGGTGCTGGGCCAGTTGCATCACCTGGCGCGCTACAGCCAGCTGATGCTGGTGGTCAGTGGCCCGGTGGGCAGCGGCAAGACCCTGTTGCGCCAGGCCCTGGTGGCCAGTACCAACAAGCAGTCGGTGCAGAGTGTGGTGGTGTCCGCACGTGGCGCCAGCGACGCGGCCAGCGTGCTGGGCCAGGTGGCGCAGTCGCTGAACGTGGCGCAGCCGGAGGTGCAGGCGATCCTGTCCCAGGTGGTGCAGCTGGCGCTGACCGGCCAGGAAGTCTATCTGCTGGTGGACGATGCGGAACAACTCGACGAGTCGGCACTCCAAGCGTTGCTGGAGTTGGCGGCAGGCGTGGCCGAAGGGCGCCCGCATGTGTTCCTGTTCGGCGAGCCTTCGCTGATTGCCGGGTTGGAAGAACTCAATACCGATGGCGAGCGCTTCCATGTCATCGAGCTGGCCCCGTACAGCGAGGAAGAGACCCGCGAGTACCTGGAACAGCGCCTGGAAGGCGCCGGCCGGGGCATCGAGGTGTTCAGCGCCGAGCAGATCGTCGACATCCACGAAAACTCCGACGGTTGGCCTGGGAACATCAACCAGGTCGCCCGCGATACCTTGATCGAAGCCATGATCGCCAGCCGTACCACGGTCAAGCGACCATCCATGGGGTTCAAAATGCCTAAGAAACACGTGCTCGCGTTGTCCGCTGTGGTCGTGGTCGCCGTTGGCGCGGCGGTCCTGATGCCCAAGAAGGGCGACAAGGCCCCGACCGAGGCGCCGGCCGCCCAGGCTCAACTGCCACTGGGGCAGGGCAGCAACGGCGCGCCCGCCATCGAGTTCTCCGGTTCCTCGCAACCGATGCCGCTGCCGCTGGTAGGCCAGTCGCAGCCGGTGATGCGCGAGCCCCTGGCCCAAGCCGCCGGCATGGGCGAGGGCGAAGAGGGTGGGCCTGCGGGTGATACCGCTTTGCAGCCTGCCGCGCCGTCGGCCGCCGTGCCGCCGACCGTGACCACCATCGCGCCGCCGCAAGGTGCCACCGCCAGCCCGGCACCAGCTCCTGCCCAACCGGTAACCACCGCTCCGGTACAGTCGGTTGCGCCTGCGCCGAAGCCTGTCGCAACCCAGCCGGTAAAACCGGTTGCACCTGCCAAGCCCGCTCCGGCCCCAACCCAGGTCGCCAGCGCCAAGCCCGCCAGCAAGCCTGCCGAGAAACCCGCCACGGGCGGCGCCGGCAACAGCAGCTGGTATGCCGGCCAGAAACCGGGCAATTACGTGGTGCAGATCTTCGGCACCAGCTCCGAGGCGTCGGCCCAGTCGTTCGTCAAGGCGCAGGGTGGCGACTATCGCTACTTCAAGAAAAACCTGCAGGGCAAGCCGCTGTTTGTCGTCACCTACGGTAACTTCGCCAGCCGCGACGCCGCTGCTGCGGCAATCAAGAACTTGCCAGCCAAGGTCCAGGCTGGTAAACCTTGGCCACGTACCGTCGGCAGCGTCCAACAAGAGCTGGCCACGGCCCGCTGATACCTTCCGGGCGGCACCACCCCGCTGCCCAGTTGCTGAGCGACTTCTAGCTTTCGATCAGCCTGCTGCGCCCGAGCGCGGCAGGCTTTTCTGTCCCAGACTGCCGGCCACAAGCCCCGTGTTGCAGTCATGGCTGAAACGCTTCAGACTCCAGCCAAGCCGCTATCACGGCGCATGGCGCAAAAACATTCAAAATTGCGACATAAATTTTCAATGGTGAGACATGAAAATTTGTGGGCGTCGCTGTCGCTGTGCAACAATGGTTTTCCATGACCACCGCAAAAAAGCTGGCGTTTGATCGGCGTGGATGGTAAGTGGTTGTTAAAAAAGAGATTTGCCTCCGGTTGAGAGGTGAACCTGGTGAGAAAGTGTCTATGAAAACAGGTCTGTACCATCCCGAAGAATTCAAGGACAACTGTGGTTTCGGTCTGATCGCCCATATGACGGGGCAGCCGAGTCACCACCTTCTGCAAACCGCCATGCAGGCGCTGACCTGCATGACCCACCGCGGCGGCATCAACGCCGACGGCAAGACCGGCGACGGTTGCGGTCTGCTCATGCAGAAGCCCGATCAATTCCTGCGTGCCGTGGCCCAGGAACACTTCGCCGTCGAGCTGCCCAGGCAGTACGCCGTCGGCATGGTGTTCTTCAACCAGGACCCGGTCAAAGCCCAGGCCGCCCGCGCCAACATGGACCGCGAGATCGTCAACGCCGGCCTCAAGCTGGTCGGCTGGCGCAAGGTGCCGATCGATACCAGCGTCCTCGGCCGCCTGGCCCTGGAGCGCCTGCCGCAGATCGAGCAGGTGTTCATCGGCGGCGAAGGCCTGAGCGACCAGGAATTCGCCATCAAGCTGTTCAGTGCCCGTCGCCGCTCGTCCGTGGCCAACGCCCACGACACCGACCACTACATCTGCAGCTTCTCGCACAAGACCATCATCTACAAAGGCCTGATGATGCCGCGCGATCTCGCGGCGTTCTATCCGGACCTGGGCGACGAGCGCCTGCAGACCGCGATCTGCGTGTTCCACCAGCGCTTCTCCACCAACACCCTGCCAAAGTGGCCGCTGGCCCAGCCCTTCCGCTTCCTCGCCCACAACGGCGAGATCAACACCATCACCGGCAACCGCAACTGGGCCATGGCCCGTCGCACCAAGTTCGCCAATGACCTGATCCCCGACCTCGAAGAGCTCGGCCCGCTGGTCAACCGCGTCGGTTCCGACTCCTCGAGCATGGACAACATGCTCGAGCTGATGGTCACCGGCGGCATCGACCTGTTCCGCGGCGTGCGCATGCTGGTACCGCCGGCCTGGCAGAACGTCGAGACCATGGACGCCGACCTGCGCGCCTTCTACGAATACAACTCCATGCACATGGAGCCGTGGGACGGCCCGGCCGGCATCGTCATGACCGAAGGCCGCCACGCGGTGTGCCTGCTCGACCGCAACGGCCTGCGCCCGGCGCGCTGGGTGACCACCACCAACGGCTACATCACCATCGCCTCGGAAATCGGCGTATGGGGCTACCAGCCCGAGGAAGTCCTGGCCAAGGGCCGTGTCGGCCCGGGCCAGATCCTCGCCGTGGACACCGAGACCGGGCAGATCCTCGACACCGACGCCATCGACAACCGCCTGAAGTCGCGCCATCCCTACAAGCGCTGGCTGCGCCAGCATGCCACGCGCATCCAGGCGACGCTGAGCGACGACCAGGGCGTGGCCAGCTACGACGCCGACCAGCTCAAGCAATACATGAAGATGTTCCAGGTCACCTTCGAGGAGCGTGACCAGGTGCTGCGTCCGCTCGGCGAGCAAGGCCAGGAAGCGGTCGGCTCGATGGGCGACGACACGCCAATGGCCGTGCTGTCGCAGCGCGTGCGCTCGCCGTACGACTTCTTCCGCCAGCAGTTCGCCCAGGTGACCAACCCGCCGATCGACCCGCTGCGCGAGGCGATCGTGATGTCCCTGGAAATCTGCCTGGGCGCCGAGCGCAACATTTTCCAGGAGTCCCCCGAGCACGCCTCGCGGGTGATCCTCAGCTCGCCGGTCATCTCGCCCGCCAAGTGGCGTTCGCTGATGAACCTGGAGCGTGAAGGCTTCGACCGCCAGCTGATCGACCTCAACTATGAAGAGAGCGTCGGCCTCGAAGCGGCCATCCGCAACATTGCCGACCAGGCCGAGGAGGCCGTGCGCGGCGGCAAGACCCAACTGGTGCTGAGCGACCGCTACATCGCCCCGGGCAAGCTGCCGGTGCACGCCTCGCTGGCCGTTGGCGCGGTACACCACCGCCTGACCGAACAGGGCCTGCGCTGCGACAGCAACATCCTGGTCGAGACCGCCACCGCCCGTGACCCGCATCACTTTGCCGTGCTGCTGGGCTTCGGTGCCTCGGCCGTCTACCCGTACCTGGCCTACGAAGTGCTGGCCGACCTGATCCGCACCGGCGAGGTGCTGGGCGACCTGGACGAAGTCTTCAAGTACTACCGCAAGGGCATTTCCAAGGGCCTGCTGAAGATCCTGTCGAAGATGGGTATCTCCACCATCGCCTCGTACCGTGGCGCCCAGCTGTTCGAAGCCGTGGGCCTGGCCGAGGAAGTGGTCGGCCTGAGCTTCAAGGGCGTGTCGAGCCGCATCAAGGGCGCACGTTTCGTCGACCTCGAAGGCGACCAGAAGCTGCTGGCCGCCGAAGCCTGGAGCGCGCGAAAGCCGATCCAGCAGGGTGGTCTGCTCAAGTTCGTCCACGGCGGCGAATACCACGCCTACAACCCGGACGTGGTCAACACCCTGCAGGCCGCCGTGCAGCAGGGCGACTACGCCAAGTTCAAGGAATACACCACGCTGGTCGACCAGCGTCCGGTGTCGATGATCCGCGACCTGTTCAAGGTCAAGGTCGCCGAGCAGCCGCTGGCGCTGGACCAGGTCGAGCCGCTGGAGGACATCCTCAAGCGTTTCGACTCCGCCGGCATCTCCCTGGGCGCGCTGTCGCCGGAGGCCCACGAGGCCCTGGCCGAGGCGATGAACCGCCTGGGCGCGCGCTCCAATTCCGGCGAGGGCGGTGAAGACCCGGCCCGCTACGGCACCATCAAGAGCTCGAAGATCAAGCAGGTGGCCACCGGCCGCTTCGGCGTGACCCCTGAGTACCTGGTCAATGCCGAGGTGCTGCAGATCAAGGTGGCCCAGGGCGCCAAGCCCGGCGAGGGCGGCCAGCTGCCGGGCGGCAAGGTCAACGGCCTGATCGCGCGGCTGCGCTACGCGGTGCCGGGCGTGACCCTGATCTCGCCGCCGCCGCACCACGATATCTACTCGATCGAAGACCTGGCCCAGCTGATCTACGACCTCAAGCAGGTCAATCCGCAGGCCCTGGTGTCGGTCAAGCTGGTGGCAGAAGCCGGCGTCGGCACCATCGCCGCGGGCGTGGCCAAGGCCTATGCCGACCTGATCACCATCTCCGGCTACGACGGTGGCACCGGCGCTTCGCCGCTGACCTCGATCAAGTACGCTGGCGCGCCATGGGAACTGGGCCTGGCCGAGACCCACCAGACCCTGCGCGGCAATGACCTGCGTGGCAAGGTGCGGGTGCAGACCGACGGCGGGCTGAAAACCGGCCTGGACGTGATCAAGGCCGCCATCCTTGGCGCCGAGAGCTTCGGCTTCGGCACCGCACCGATGATCGCCCTGGGCTGCAAGTACCTGCGCATCTGCCACCTGAACAACTGCGCCACCGGCGTGGCCACGCAGAACGACAAGCTGCGCAAGGACCACTACATCGGCACCGTCGACATGGTGATCAACTTCTTCACCTTCGTCGCCGAAGAGACCCGCGAGTGGCTGGCCAAGCTGGGCGTGCGCAGCCTGGGCGAGCTGATCGGCCGCACCGACCTGCTCGACGTGCTGCCGGGCGACACCGAGCGTCAGCATCACCTCGACCTGTCGCCGCTGCTGGGCAGCTCGCACATCCCGGCCGACAAGCCGCAGTTCTGCGAAGTCGACAGGAACCCGCCGTTCGACAAGGGCGAGCTGGCCGAGAAGATGGTCGCCATGGCCCTGCCGGCGATCCGCGACCAGGCCGGTGGCGAGTTCAGCCTCGACATCTGCAACTGCGACCGCTCCATCGGTGCGCGCATCTCCGGCGAGATCGCCAGGCTGCACGGCAACCAGGGCATGGCCGCGGCGCCGATCACCTTCCGCTTCAAGGGCACCGCTGGCCAGAGCTTCGGCGTTTGGAACGCCGGTGGCCTGAACCTGCACCTGGAAGGCGACGCCAACGACTACGTCGGCAAGGGCATGACCGGTGGCAAGCTGACCATCGTGCCGCCAGCCGGCAGCCCGTTCGAAACCCAGCACAGCGCCATCGTCGGCAACACCTGCCTGTACGGTGCCACCGGCGGCAAGCTGTTCGCCGCCGGCACCGCGGGCGAGCGCTTCGCTGTGCGCAACTCCGGCGCCCACGCTGTGGTCGAGGGCACCGGCGATCACTGCTGTGAATACATGACCGGCGGCTTTGTCTGCGTCCTGGGCAAGACCGGTTACAACTTCGGTTCTGGCATGACGGGCGGCTTCGCCTACGTGCTCGACATGGACAATAGCTTCGTCGACAAACTCAACCACGAGCTGGTGGAAATCCAGCGCATCAGTGGTGAGGCGATGGAGGCTTACCGCAGCCACCTGGCACGGGTCCTGGGCGAGTACGTGGAAGAAACCGGCAGCGAGTGGGGGCGTGAGCTCTCCGAGAACCTGGACGACTACGTGCGGCGCTTCTGGCTGGTCAAGCCGAAGGCGGCCAACCTCAAGCAACTGCTGTCCAGCACCCGTGCCAACCCGCAGTAAGAACAGCTGCAAGTGACGGCCCCGTGCGCGGGGCCCGTCCTGCTCAAGTGATTGTCTTGCAGCTTGCGGCCTAAGGCCGGCAACTGCGGTAAAGAGGTTTTGAAAAATGGCTGAACGTCTGAGCAACGACTTCCAGTTCATCGAAGTGGGCCGCAAGGACCCGAAGAAAAAGCTGCTGCGCCAGCGCAAGAAGGAGTTCGTCGAGATCTACGAACCCTTCAAGCCGCAGCAGTCCGTGGAGCAGGCGCACCGCTGCCTGGGCTGCGGCAACCCGTATTGCGAATGGAAGTGCCCGGTGCACAACTTCATCCCCAACTGGTTGAAGCTGGTCTCAGAAGGCAACATCCTGGCCGCGGCTGAACTGTCGCACCAGACCAACACCCTGCCCGAAGTGTGCGGCCGCGTGTGCCCGCAGGACCGTCTGTGCGAAGGGGCCTGCACCCTGAACGACGGCTTCGGCGCGGTGACCATCGGCTCGGTGGAGAAGTACATCACCGACACCGCCTTCGCCATGGGCTGGCGCCCGGACATGTCCAAGGTCAAGCCCACCGGCAAGCGCGTCGCCATCATCGGTGCCGGCCCGGCGGGCCTGGGCTGCGCCGATGTGCTGGTGCGCGCGGGCGTGACCCCGGTGGTGTTCGACAAGAACCCCGAGATTGGTGGTCTGCTGACTTTCGGCATCCCCGAGTTCAAGCTGGAAAAGACTGTGCTCAGCAATCGCCGTGAAGTCTTCACCGGCATGGGCATCGAGTTCCGCCTGAACACCGAGGTCGGCCGCGACATCACCATGGAACAACTGCTCGCCGAGTACGACGCGGTGTTCATGGGCATGGGTACCTATACCTACATGAAGGGCGGCTTCCCGGGCGAGGACCTGCCGGGCGTACATGACGCGCTGGACTTCCTGATCGCCAACGTCAACCGCAACCTCGGTTTCGAGAAGTCACCGGAAGACTTCGTCGACATGCAGGGCAAGAAGGTCGTGGTCCTGGGTGGTGGCGACACCGCGATGGACTGCAACCGCACCTCGATCCGTCAGGGCGCCAAGTCGGTAACCTGCGCCTATCGCCGTGACGAGGCCAACATGCCGGGTTCGCGCAAAGAGGTGAAGAACGCCAAGGAAGAGGGCGTGAAGTTCCTCTACAACCGCCAGCCCATCGCCATCGTTGGCGAAGACAAGGTCGAGGGTGTGAAGGTGGTCGAGACCCGTCTCGGCGAGCCGGATGCCCGTGGCCGCCGCAGCCCCGAGCCGATCCCGGGCTCCGAGGAGATCCTGCCGGCCGATGCCGTGGTGATCGCCTTTGGTTTCCGCCCGAGCCCGGCGCCGTGGTTCGAGCAGCATGGCATCCAGCTGGACAGCCAGGGCCGCGTGGTCGCGCCGGAGAAGGGCAAGTTCAAGCACCAGACCAGCAATCCGAAAGTGTTTGCCGGTGGTGATATGGTACGGGGCTCGGACTTGGTGGTGACCGCCATTTTCGAAGGCCGCACCGCTGCCGAAGGCATCCTGGATTACCTCGAAGTCTGATCGATCGTTGGGGCCGCTTTGCGGCCCTTTCGCGACACAAGGCCGCTCCCACAGGGAAATGCATTCCTCATGGGGGAGCGGCCTTGTGTCGTGAAAGGGCTGCAAAGCGGCCCCAAGGGTATTTTGTATACAAAAACGCTTGATCCAAGGCACCCAATAGACAAAACGCATGGCCGTGGCCGTGCCTTTTGCGCCCGCGTCTGAGAAAATGCCCGCACTTTTTTTCCGGATGCCGACATGACTGCCCTGAAGAACGATCGTTTCCTGCGTGCACTGCTCAAGCAACCCGTAGACGTCACCCCGGTATGGATGATGCGCCAGGCCGGCCGCTACCTGCCGGAGTACCGCGCCAGCCGCGCCAAGGCCGGCGACTTCATGAGCCTGTGCATGAACCCGCAGTTCGCCTGCGAGGTCACCCTGCAGCCGCTGGACCGCTACCCGCTGGACGCGGCGATCCTCTTCTCGGACATCCTCACCATCCCCGACGCCATGGGCCAGGGCCTGTACTTCGAGACCGGCGAAGGCCCGCGTTTCAAGAAGGTCATCAGCACCCTGGCCGACATCGAGGCACTGCCGATTCCCGACCCGCAGAAGGACCTTGGCTATGTGATGGACGCGGTCAGCACCATCCGTCGCGAACTCAACGGCCGCGTGCCGCTGATCGGCTTCTCCGGCAGCCCGTGGACCCTGGCCACCTACATGGTCGAGGGCGGCTCGTCGAAGGACTTCCGCAAGACCAAGGCCATGGCCTACGACAATCCCGAGGCCCTGCACCTGCTGCTGGACAAGCTGGCGCAGTCGGTCACCAGCTACCTCAATGGCCAGATCCTGGCTGGGGCGCAGGCCGTGCAGATCTTCGACACCTGGGGCGGCAACCTGTCGGCGGCGGCCTACCAGGAGTTCTCCCTGGCCTACATGCGCAAGATCGTCAGCGGCCTGATCCGCGAGCACGAAGGGCGCAAGATACCGGTGATCCTGTTCACCAAGAACGGCGGCCTGTGGCTGGAAAGCATCGCCCAGGCCGGTGCCGACGCCCTGGGCCTGGACTGGACCTGCGAGATTGGCGACGCCCGTCGCCGTGTCGGCGACAAGGTGGCGCTGCAGGGCAACATGGACCCGACCGTGCTGTACGCCAAGCCCGAGGCGATCCGCAAGGAAGTGGCGCGCATCCTCGCCAGCTACGGCAAGGGCAGTGGCCATGTGTTCAACCTCGGCCATGGCATCACCCCCGAGGTCGATCCGGAGCACGCTGGCGTGTTCATCAACGCCGTGCATGAGCTGTCGGCGCAGTACCACCGGTAATCGGTGTGCAACGCGAGATGCCCGGCCAAGTGCCGGGCTTTTTGTTGTATTAAGTTTCAATTCAGCGATCGTCGTTAATCTGGGGCCATCAAAACGCAAACAGGACCCGATCACCATGAAAGCTCGTTACCTGCCCCTGATCCTCGCCCCACTGTTCAGCACCGCCGCCCTGGCCGCCGGCTACACCGGCCCTGGCGCCCAGGCCGTGACTACGGTCGCCGCCGCCAACGATGCTGCCGACGACACCCCGGTGGTGCTCCAGGGCTTCGTGACCAAGAAGATAAACAACGACGACAAGTACGAGTTCAAGGACAACACTGGCACCATCACCGTCGAGATCGACGACGAAGACCTGCCGCCGACGCCGTTCAACGACAAGACCAAGGTCAAGCTGAGCGGCGAGGTGGAGAAACACCTGATGAGTCGCGAAGTGGATGTAGATATTGTCGAGATCATCAACTGATCGGCAATTATGGGGCTGCTTTGCAGCCCTTTCGCGGCACAAGTCCGGTTCCCGTCCCGCGAGAACAGGGTTGCCCGCGCTGTTGCCATTGACCTCAAGGCATTTCGGCGCGCAACACCTCGATTCGCTGGTCCTTCTCGACCCACAGCTGGTTCACCCAGGCCTGTACCGTCTGGCGGAAGGCCGGGTCGTTCTCGTAGTCGCCTTCACTCAACCTCGGGTCCAGCTCGCGCACGCGGATGTCGATGATCACCCGGCTGATGCTGCCGTTGAGCAGGTCCCAGAACCCCGGTGCCTTGTCGCCCGGGTAGACGATGGTCACGTCGAGCAGGGCGTCCAGCTGTTCGCCCAGCGCCGCCAGCACGAAGGCCACGCCGCCGGCCTTTGGCTTGAGCAGGTGGCGATAGGGCGACTGCTGCTGCTCGCGCTTGGCCTCGGTGAAACGGGTGCCTTCGAGGTAGTTGACCACGGTCACCGGCTGGCGCTTGAACAGCTCGCAGGCGGCCTTGGTGATCTCCAGGTCCTTGCCCTTGAGTTCGGGATGCTTGTCGAGGAAGGCCTTGCTGTAGCGCTTCATGAACGGGTAATCCAGGCCCCACCAGGCCAGGCCCAGCAGCGGCACCCAGATCAGCTCCTTCTTGAGGAAGAACTTGAAGAACGGCACGCGGCGGTTGAGGCTTTCGATCAGCGCCGGGATATCGACCCAGGTCTGGTGGTTGCTGATGCACAGGTACGAGGTGTCCTGGCGCAGGGTTTCCACGCCGCGGATGTCCCACTGGGTGGGGATGCACAGGGCGAAGATGGCCTTGTCGATTTCCGACCAGGTCTCGGCGATCCACATCACCGCGGCTGACGCGTAGTCGCGGCCACGGCCGGGCAGTACCAGCTTGAGCAGAGCGAAGACCAGCAACGGGCCGATCAGCACCAGGGTGTTGAGCAGCAGCAGGGTGAGGGTGAGGATGCCGGTCAGCAGGCGACGCATAAGGGGACTCTTGTTGTGTAAGGTGAACGGTTGGCAATGATAAGCAGGGTCTGGCCCTTAGCCAAACGTCGTACGCCCATTAACTGGGACAAATGTTTCACATTGTGTTGTCTACCCTGTTGCAACGAACCTATCCTGCCTGCGCAGTCTAAGCACTGACCCCTCTCAAGGAAGCCTGCCCCGTGAAACCCCTGCTTGCCCTGCTGTCCCTTCTGGCGCTGCCGGCGATGGCCGCCGAGCCCACCCTGTATGGCCGCTACGAGAACATCGCCTTGCCGGAGATCGGTGAAACCCTGAAGGCCAAGATGGACACCGGTGCCTACACTGCGTCGCTGTCGGCCAAGGACATCGAGCAGTTCACCCGTGACGGCGAGGATTGGGTGCGTTTCCGCCTGGCCACCAAGGATGCCAATGGCAAGGTCTACGAACACAAGCTGGCGCGCATCAGCAAGATCAAGAACCGCGCCGACGAGGAAGACGAAGGCGATGTCCCCGAGCTGTCGCGCCGCCCGGTGGTCGACCTGGAACTATGCCTGGGCGATGTGAAGCGAACCGTGGAGGTCAACCTGGTCGACCGCAGCAGCTTCAACTACCCGCTGCTGGTGGGCGCCAAGGCCCTGCGCGAGTTCAAGGCGGCGGTGAACCCTGCGAAGAAGTTCACGGCGGGCAAGCCGGACTGCTGATACGGCAGCGGCAAGCCACAAGGGACAAGCTGCAAGAAACGGCGGATCGGTGTAAGTTGCCGCGATCCGCTTTCACTTGAAGCTTGCAGCTTGAGGCTTGCCGCTCAGATGCCCCACATCCTTATCGTCGAAGACGAATCCGCCATCGCCGACACCCTGGTGTACGCCCTGCAGGCCGACGGCCACAGTACCGAGTGGGTGACCCTCGGCAGCGCCGCCGTCGAGCAGCAGCGCCAGCGTCCGGCCGACCTGGTGATCCTCGACATCGGCCTGCCCGACATCAACGGTTTCGAGACCTGCCGCCAGTTGCGCCGCTTCAGCGAGGTGCCGGTGATGTTCCTCAGCGCCCGCGACGCCGAGATCGACCGGGTGCTGGGCCTGGAGATCGGTGCCGACGACTACGTGGTCAAACCCTTCAGCCCCCGTGAGGTAGCGGCGCGGGTGCGGGCGATCCTCAAGCGCATGGCGCCCAGGTCGGACGCGGCCAGCGAAAGCACGCCGTTCCAGCTCGACACCCTGGCCATGCGCATCAGCTACCGTGGCCAGCCGTTGACGCTGACCCGCCACGAATTCCGCCTGCTACAAAGCCTGCTTGCGCAACCGCGCCGGGTATTCAGCCGCGAACAGCTGCTCGACGGCCTCGGCGTGGCTTCGGACGTCGGCTACGAGCGCACCATCGACAGCCATATCAAGAGCCTGCGCGCCAAGCTGCGCCAGGTCGCGCCCGACGCCGAGGCTATCCAGACCCACCGCGGCCTGGGCTACAGCTACAGCCCTGAGCACGCCTGATGCGCCTGGGCATCCGCATCTTCCTGGTGTACTTCCTGTTCGTCGGCCTGGCGGGCTACTTTCTGCTCAACACGGTGCGCGAGCAGATACGCCCGGTGGTGCGGCAATCATCGGAAGAAACCCTGGTGGACACCGCCAACCTGCTGGCCGAGATCCTTCACGACGATGTGAAGCACGGCACCCTGAACCAGAGCCGCCTGTCGCAGGTGCTCGCCTCCTATGGCGAGCGGCGCCCCAGCGCGCAGATCTGGGGGCTGGCGAAGAACCAGGTCAGCCACCGGATCTACGTGACCGACGCCAAGGGCATCGTCCTGCTCGACTCCAGCGGCCAGGACCTGGGCAAGGACTATTCACGTTGGAATGATGTCTACCTGACCCTGCGCGGCCAGTACGGCGCCCGTTCGACCCGCAGCGATCCGGACGACGAAAGCACTTCGGTGATGCATGTAGCGGCGCCGATCCTCGACCAGGGCCAGATCATCGGCGTGGTCACCGTGGCCAAGCCGAACAGCTCATTGCAGCCCTACATCGACCGCTCCGAGCGGCGCCTGCTCATTCTCGGGCTGGGATTGATCGTGCTGGGGCTGCTGGTCGGCGCGGCCTTGTCGTGGTGGCTGACCCGCTCGCTGCGCCGGCTCACCCATTACGCCCAGGCGGTCAGCGAGGGCGAGCGCGCCGCGCTGCCGCACTACAAGGGCGGCGAGCTGTTACAGCTGGCGACGGCGGTGGAGCGCATGCGCACCCAGCTGGAGGGCAAGGCCTATGTCGAGCGCTACGTGCACACGCTCACCCATGAGCTCAAGAGCCCGCTGGCGGCGATCCGAGGTGCTTCGGAGCTACTGCAGGGCGATATGCCGCACGAGCAGCGAGCGCGCTTTGCCGGCAACATCGAGCGCGAGAGCGAGCGTCTGCAGCAGATGATCGAGCGCCTGCTCAACCTGGCGCGGGTCGAGCAGATGCAGGCATTGGAAGATGAGCAGCAGGTGGCGGTGGCAGCGCTGATCGACGAGCTGCTGCTGGCCCATGGCGCGAGGATCGACACTGCCGCGTTGCAGGTGCGCCAGCGCATTCCGGCGGGCGTCAGGTTGCTGTGCGATCCGTTCCTGATGCGTCAGGCCCTGGCCAACCTGCTGGACAACGCGCTGGATTTCACCCCCGAGCGTGGCGCGCTGGCCTTCGAGCTGGAGCGTGACGGCGAGCGGGTGGCCTTGAGCCTGTTCAACCAGGGGCAGCCGATTCCCGAATACGCCCTGGGGCGGGTCAGCGAGCGGTTCTATTCGCTGCCAAGGCCCGGGACCGGGCGCAAGAGCACCGGGCTGGGGCTGAACTTCGTGGCCGAGGTGATGCAGTTGCATGGCGGGGGGCTGGCGGTGGACAACGTCGAGGGTGGGGTGCGGGTGAGGTTGTGGCTGCCTGCGCGTCGCGTCAGTTGATTGGTCGGGGCCGCTTTGCGGTCTTTTCGTCGCGGTTCGTCGCCACGACAAGCCGGCTCCCACGGCGGGGCTTGGCGCCAATCTCCACACAATCTCCACATTTCCTCCCCGAGGGCTCCACGCGGCGGGCAGACACTGCCCCCATCGCAAACGGAGCCTTACCCCATGAACAAGACCCTAGGTTTCAAGCTCGGCCTGATCGCCGTGCTGATCCTGCTGCTGCTGATCCCCTTGCTGATGATTGGCGGCCTGATCGACGAACGCCAGCAACTGCGCAACAACGTGCTGGGCGAGATCGCCGCGAGCTCCAGCTACGACCAGCTGGTCAGCGGCCCGGTACTGGTGGTGCCCTATCGCAAGTTCGAGCGGCGCTGGATCGACAAGGACGGCACGAGCGTCCAGGAGACCACCACGATGCACGGCAATCTCTACTTCCTGCCGGAAACCTTCGCGATGGATGTCGGTGTCGATACCGAGCTGCGCGCCCGCGGCATCTACCAGGCGCGCCTGTTCCATGCCAAGGGGCAGGTCAGCGGTCGCTTCAAGCTGCCCGAGCGCTGGGGGATCGAGAAGGACTACGACGACTACCGCTTCGACAAGCCGTTCCTGATGGTCGGCATCAGCGACATTCGCGGCATCGAGAACAGCCTGGAGCTCACCCTGGATGACCAGCGCCTGCCGTTCGAGGCCGGCAGCGGCGTCGGCTGGTTGCCCGGTGGCGTGCATGTGGCCCTGCCGCAGTTCAGCGACCAGAAGGCCCGCGAGTTCGACTACGCCTTCGACTTGGCCCTGCTGGGCACCGGCCAGCTGGCGGTGCTGCCGGTCGGCCGCAGCACCACGGTAGACATGCGCGCCAACTGGCCGCACCCGAGCTTCGTCGGCAGCTACTTGCCCAGCCGCCGGGCGATCGATGAGAAGGGCTTCAGCGCCCACTGGCAGACCTCGTTCTTCGCCACCAACCTGGAAGAGTCCATGCGCCTTTGCGCGACCGTCGGCAAATGCGGTGATTTCAACGAGCGTGCTTTTGGCGTCAGCTTCGTCGACCCGGTGGACCAGTACCTCAAGAGCGAACGGGCGATCAAGTATGCGCTGCTGTTCATCGCCCTGACTTTTGCCGGCTTCTTCCTGTTCGAAGTGCTCAAGAACTTCAGCGTGCACCCGGTGCAGTACATCCTGGTGGGCGTGGCCCTGGCGTTCTTCTACTTGCTGTTGCTGTCGCTGTCCGAGCACCTGGGGTTTGGCCTGGCCTACGGGCTGTCGGCGTCAGGATGCGTGCTGCTGATCGGCTTCTATCTGGTTCATGTACTGCGCAGCCTGGGGCGTGGCGTGGGCTTTGCGGCCGGGCTGGCGGCGTTGTACGCGATGCTCTACGGGCTGCTCAGCGCCGAGGACTACGCCCTGCTGATGGGCTCGCTGCTTTGCTTCGGGTTGCTGGGTGTGTTCATGGTGCTGACCCGTCGGCTGGACTGGTCGCGGGTGGGGAGGGCGGTATGAGGGAGGATAGAGAGATCGGGCGGTGGTTGGCCGTGAGGATTGGTCTGTTGTTTCCTGCAGTGTCGAGGTGAAACGAGGGCGAAGCCCTCGCTGGCGGAGTCTCAGGCTAACGGAGCTGTAGCCACCATCGACGGTCGCTTTGCCACCTCGGCATACCACGCCGCCAGCCCTGGATACAGCCCACGCCAATCGAACTCAGGCTGGCGCAGGTCCAGATACCCCAACGCACAGGCCGCCCCGATCGCGGCGATATCGAACCCCGAGGCGATCTCAGGCAGGTGCTCGCGCTCCAGGCTCGCCAGGCTGCGGCGGATCTTCTCGCCCTGTGCCTGCACCCAACCGTCCCACTGCTTGTCTGCCGGGCGCAGGAAGGTCTCGTAGCGGGTGGCCACTGCCGCATCCATGATCGCGTCGGCCTGAGAGGCCAGGGTCAGACGCCGCCAGCGTGCCGAGCCCTCGCGGGGGATCAGCGGCAGGCCGACGTGCTGGCTGTCGAGGTACTCGCAGATCACCCGGCTGTCGTGCAGCACGCTGCCGTCGTCCAGGCGCAGGGCCGGGATCTTGCCGATCGGGTTGCCCTGGTTGAGCTGCGCGTCGCCGTTCACCGGGCTGATGTTCACGCCCTGCACGGTGACGCGGTCCAACTGGCCGGTCTCGTGCAGCACGATCATCACCTTGCGCACGAATGGCGACAGCGGCGAATGGAACAGGATCATGGTTCAGTTGCCCTGCAGGCTGGGCGGCAGGCACACGCCGGTGCCGCCGATGCCGCAGTAGCCTTCCGGGTTCTTGGCCAGGTACTGCTGGTGGTAGGCCTCGGCGAAGTACACGGTCGGCGCCTGGGCGATCTCGGTGGTGATCTCACCGAAGCCGGCCTTGCTCAGCTCGGCCTGGAAGGCGGCCTTGCTCGCGTTGGCTTCATCGAGCTGCTGCGGCGAGGTGCAGTAGATCGCCGAGCGGTACTGAGTGCCGACATCGTTGCCCTGGCGCATGCCCTGGGTCGGGTTGTGCAACTCCCAGAACATCGCCAGCAGCTCGCGGTAGCTGACCCGGTTCTTGTCGAACACCACCAGCACCACCTCGGTGTGGCCGGTCAGGCCCGAGCAGACTTCCTCGTACGTGGGGTTGGGGGTGAAACCGCCGGCGTAGCCGACCACGGTGCTGACCACGCCTTCGCGCTGCCAGAAACGGCGCTCGGCGCCCCAGAAGCAGCCCAGGCCGAAGATGGCGAAGTCGATGTCGCCTTCGAAGAACGGGCCGAGCAGCGGGGTGCCTTCGAACACGTAGTGGAACTCGGGCAGGGGCATCGGGGTTTCGCGGCCAGGCAGGGCCTGTTCCGCGGTGGGCAGGACGTTTTTGTTCACCAGGATTTCCGAACGCAGGACCATGGCCGTTCCTCTGTGTCTTTTCAGTTGGACAGGTGTTGGCCCAATCGCCGGCCTGCCGGCGGTGAGGCCCGAATGGTTCCTATAGTGCCCGAGGTTGGCGCCGCTGTCAGTCCACCGGCCCACGCGGGTAGCGGCGCAGCTTGTCGTTCAGCTCGCGCCCCGGAATCGGCCGGTCGAACAGGTAGCCCTGGCCGACGTCGCAGCGGTGCCGGCGTAGGAACGCCAGCTGCTCGGGCGTCTCGATTCCTTCGGCGACCACCTTGAGCTTGAGGTTGTGGGCCATGGCCACCACCGCCGAGGTGATCTCCATGTCGTCCTGGTTGTCGGGGATCTCGTTGATGAAGCTGCGGTCGATCTTGATGATGTCGATCGGGAACTTCTTCAGGTAGCTCAGCGACGAGTAGCCGGTGCCGAAGTCGTCCATGGCCAGGGTCAGGCCCAGGGCCTTGAGCTCGTCGAGCTGGCGGTGGGTGTCCTCGGTGGCTTCCAGCAGCAGGCCTTCGGTCAGTTCCAGCTCCAGCAGGTGCGGCGGCAGGGCTTCTTCCTTGAGGATGCTGCCGATCGAACTGACCAGCTCGGGATCGGAGAACTGCTTGGGCGACAGGTTGATGGCCACGTGCAGGTTGCCGAAGCCGGCTTCGCGCAACTGCTGGCTCATGCGGCAGGATTGGCGCACCACCCACTTGCCGATGGGGATGATCAGGCCGGTTTCCTCGGCCACGCTGATGAACTGGTCGGGGCGGATCATGCCGCGCTCGGGGTGGTTCCAGCGCAGCAGCGCCTCCAGGCCGAGCAGGCGGCCGCTGCGCAGGCACAGCTTGGGCTGGTAGAACACTTCCAGTTCGTTCTGGGTCAGGGCGCGGCGCAGGTTGTTCTCGACGAACAGCTTGTAGCTGGCCTCGGCGTTGAGCACTTCGGTGAACACCTGGACCTGGTGCTTGCCGTTGGCCTTGGCCTTGTGCAGGGCCAGGCCCGCGTTCTTCATCAGGGTGGCCGGGTCGCTGCCGTGCAGCGGCGCGCAGGCCAGGCCCACGGAGGCGGTGACGTTGATCAGCTGGTTGTCGACGAACATCGGTTTGTCGAGGGTGCGCAGCAACTGGTGGGCGACGCCCTGGCCATTTTCCAGGCTGGTGTCGTCCAGCAGCACGGCGAACTCGTTGCTGGCGAAGCGCGCCAGGCTGCCGCCGTTGGCCAGGCTGTTGCGCAGGCGCCGGGCCAGGCTGATCAGCAGCTTGTCGCCGGTCTGGTGGCCGAGGCTGTCGTTGATCCGCTTGAAGTTGTCGATGTCCACCAGCAGCAGGCAGATGGGGCTGGCGCTGTCGCGGGCGAAGCGCTCGTCGAGGTTGCGGATGAACGCCGGGCGGTTGCCCAGGTTGGTCAGGTTGTCGGTGTAGGCCAGGCGCTCGATGCGCTGCTGGGCCAGCTTGGTCTGGGTCACATCCTCGTAGATGCCGATGTAGTGGGTCAGCTCGCGGTTGTCGCCGTACACCTTGGAGATCGATAGCTGGCCCCAGTAGGGCTCGAGGTTCTTGCGCCGGCTTTTGAACTCGCCTTGCCAGCTGTTGCCCATGGCCAGGCTGGACGGTGAGTCGAACAGCAGCTCGCTCAAGTTTTCCAGCGCCGGCAGTTCGGCCAGGTGATGGCCCTGGACCTCCTCGGTGCTGTACTGGGTGATCGCGGTGAAGCTGGGGTTGACGTATTCCACCACGCCGTCGCGGTTGACCAGCAGGAAGGCGCTGGCGCTCTGTTCCACGGCGCGCTGGAACAGGTGCAGGGCGCTGGCGGCGGTACGCCGGTTGTGGTTGTTGATGACTTGGGCGAACTGGTCGGCCAGCTCGCCAGCGAAGGCGATCTCGTCCGACTGCCAGGCCCGTGGCTGGCCGGTCTGCTCCAGGCACAGCACGCCGACCACTTGGCCGTCGATGCGGACACTGGCATCGAGCATGGCGTTGTCGTCGGTGCTGTACAGCGATTCGGCCATCTCGCGGGTGCGCGGGTCGTGGCTGGCGTTGTGGGCGTCGATGGCGCGGCTGGCGTGCAGGGCTTCCAGATAGTCCGGAAAGCGGCTGGCGTCGATCGCCTCGGGCATGCGGTGCTGTTGGTCGCGGCTGTACCAGGCGCTGATCGGCTCCAGGCGCTGGTCGTTCAGGTACCAGATGCTGGCGCAGTCGACCTTGTAGATCTCGCAGGCACTGCGGGTGATCAGCTCGGCGGCTTCGAGCAGCGAGTTGCCGATGCTGTAGCGCTGGCGCGCCAGGCGCAGGATCAGGTCCTGCTGGGCGCGAACCCGCTCCAGGTGTTCGAGCTGCTCTTGTTGGGCGCGCTGGTTCAGTTGCAGGGCCAGTTGCAGGCGGTTGTTGCGCGACTCCAGGTCGTTGGCGTCGAGGTCCGGGGTGTCCTGGCGGTGGTCGTCGCACACCGTCAGGTAGCCGCGCAGCAGCTGGCGGTTGTGCTGCTTGTAGCTTTCCCCGACCTCCAGCAGGCGCAGCGGCGCCGGGCAGGCGTGCAGGGTGTAGCTAACCCGGTAGTAGCCGCGCTGAGCCAGCTGCAGCTGGATCTCGTCGTGCAGCTTGTAGCGTGCTTCCGGCTCCATGAGGCTGGCGTAGGGCGAACCGATCAGGGCGCAGAGCTCGGCGGCGGGCAGGCCGAACTGGCGGTCGCAGGCCGGGTCGAGGTAAAGCATGGCCCAGCTGGCTTCGTTCAGCCGCTCGAAACGCAGCATGCCGAGCCGCGAGGGCACGGGAAGCTGCGTCACGACCTCGGCCGCCACACGGCTGGCGGCATCGGGTTGGCTTTTCATCGAAGACTCGCTTGAACTGGGGCGCGGCCTGGAGCACGGCGCATCGGGCAAGGTTGCATCATGTCCCTGGGGCTGGCAAGCGGCCATGGGGGATGCTGTGAACAGGTTGTCGGCCAGTTGCATGAAATCTGTAGGCGCCAGCTTGCTGGCGAACCATCCACCTGTTCGCCAGCAAGCTGGTTTCTACAAGGCCGTGACATTCATGCGGGCAAAAAAAGCCCCGCCAATTGGCGGGGTTGAGGTACGAGCGTGGCAGCTCGAAAACGGGGCTGCCCCTCCGGGGAGGGGCAGCGTGCAGCGTTACAGCAGCATGGTGCGGATGTCGCCCAGCACGTCGCCCAGGCGCTTGGTGAAGCGCGCGGCGGCGGCGCCGTTGATCACACGGTGATCGTAGGACAGCGACAGCGGCAGCATCAGCTTCGGCTGGAAGGCCTTGCCGTCCCAGACCGGCTGCATGGTCGCCTTGGACACACCGAGGATCGCCACCTCAGGCGCGTTGACGATCGGCGTGAAGCCGGTGCCGCCAATGTGGCCGAGGCTGGAGATGGTGAAGCAGGCGCCCTGCATCTCGTCGGCCGAAAGCTTCTTGGTGCGGGCTTTCTCGGCCAGCGCGGCAGCTTCGGCAGCCAGTTGCAGCAGGCTCTTCTGGTCGACGTTCTTGATCACCGGGACCAGCAGACCGTCCGGGGTGTCCACGGCGAAGCCGATGTGCACGTACTTCTTGCGGATGATCGCCTTGCCGCTTGGCGCCAGCGAGCTGTTGAAGTCCGGCAGTTCCTTGAGCAGGAAGGCGCAGGCCTTGAGCAGCAGCGGCAGCACGGTCAGCTTGACGCCAGCCTTCTCGGCCACGGCCTTCTGCGCGACGCGGAAGGCTTCCAGCTCGGTGATGTCGGCGGAGTCGAACTGGGTCACGTGCGGCACGTTCAGCCAGCTGCGGTGCAGGTTGGCGGCACCGACCTGCATCAGGCGGGTCAGGGCCACTTCTTCCACTTCACCGAACTTGCTGAAGTCCACGGCCGGGATCGGCGGGATGCCTGCACCACCGGTAGCACCGGCGGCTGGAGCTTCCTTGGCCTTCTGCATCATGGCCTTGACGTAAACTTGAACGTCTTCTTTCAGAATACGGCCGTGCGGACCGGTGGCGGCAACCGCGCCCAGGTCGACACCGAATTCACGGGCCAGCTGACGAACGGCCGGGCCTGCGTGAACCTTGGCGTTGCTGCCTGCGGCCGGCGCGGTGGCGACTGGAGCTGGAGCAGCAGCCGGCGCGGCGGCGGAAGGTGCAGCGGCTGGGGCAGGAGCGGCAGCCGGAGCAGCAGCGGCCGGAGCTGGCGCTGCAGCAGGGGCGGCGCCTGCTGCCTTGATCTTGAAGATCAGGTCGCCGGTGCCCACTTCGTCTTCCAGCTTGCACAGCACGGCTTCGATCACACCGGCGCTAGGCGACGGGATCTCCATGGAGGCCTTGTCGGACTCCAGGGTGATCAGCGACTGGTCGGCTTCGACGGTATCGCCGACCTTGACCAGCACTTCGATGATCTTGGCCTTGCCCGACGAGCCGATGTCCGGCACGTGGATGTCCTGCACGCTGGCGGCAGCCGGGGCTGCGGCCGGAGCGGGAGCAGGGGCGGCTTCGGCGGCAGGCGCGGGAGCCGCAGCCTGGGCAGGCGCGGCGGCCGGAGCCTCAGGCGCCGCAGCGGCGCCCTCGACTTCCAGGACCAGCAGCTCGTCGCCTTCTTTCAGGCGGTCGCCCAGCTTGACCTTCAGTTCCTTGACCACACCGGCCTTCGGCGCGGGGATCTCCATGGAGGCCTTGTCGGACTCCAGGGTCAGCAGGCTCTGGTCAGCCTCGATACGGTCACCGACCTTGACGAACAGCTCGATGATTTCACCTTCACCGCTGCCGATGTCAGGTACGCGAATGAGTTCGCTCACTTAAAAATACTCCTCAGCAGTCCAGTGGGTTGCGCTTGTCCGGATCGATGCCGAACTTGACGATGGCGTCAGCCACAACCTTGGGTTCGATCTCGCCACGGTCAGCCAGGGCTTCCAGGGCAGCCAGCACCACGAAGTGGCGGTCGACTTCGAAGAAGTGACGCAGCTTCTTGCGGCTGTCGCTGCGACCGTAACCGTCGGTACCCAGGACCTTGAACTCTTTGCTCGGTACCCACTGGCGAATCTGCTCGGCGAACAGCTTCATATAGTCGGTGGAAGCGATGACCGGGCCCTTGCGACCGCCCAGGCACTCTTCGACGTAGGTCTTCTGAGGCTTCTGGCCAGGCTTGAGGCGGTTGGCGCGCTCCACGGCCAGGCCGTCGCGACGCAGTTCGTTGAAGCTGGTGACGCTCCATACGTCGGCGCCGACGTTGAACTCTTCACGCAGGATCTTCGCGGCCTCGCGGACTTCGCGCAGGATGGTGCCGGAGCCCATCAGCTGTACGTGGTGCGCGGCTTCGCGGGTGTCTTCCTCGAGCAGGTACATGCCCTTGATGATGCCGTCCTCGACACCGGCCGGCATGGCTGGCTGCTGGTACGACTCGTTCATCACGGTGATGTAGTAGAAGATGTCCTGTTGCTCTTCGGTCATCTTCTTCATGCCGTCCTGGATGATCACCGCCAGCTCGTAGCCGTAGGTCGGATCGTAGGTGCGGCAGTTCGGGATGGTGCCCGCCATCATGTGGCTGTGACCGTCTTCGTGCTGCAGGCCTTCACCGTTGAGGGTGGTACGGCCGGCGGTACCGCCGATCAGGAAGCCACGGGTGCGGCTGTCGCCGGCGGCCCAGGCCAGGTCGCCGATACGCTGGAAGCCGAACATCGAGTAGAAGATGTAGAACGGCAGCATCGGCTGGTTGTGGCAGCTGTACGAGGTACCGGCGGCGATGAACGACGACATGGCGCCGGCTTCGTTGATGCCTTCCTCGAGGATCTGGCCCTTCTTGTCTTCGCGGTAGAACATCACCTGGTCTTTATCGACTGGCTCGTAGAGCTGGCCGACCGACGAGTAGATGCCCAGCTGGCGGAACATGCCTTCCATACCGAAGGTACGGGCTTCGTCCGGGATGATCGGGACGATGCGCTGGCCGATGTCCTTGTCCTTGACCAACTGCGCCAGGATGCGCACGAAGGCCATGGTGGTGGAGATTTCGCGGTCGCCCGAGCCGTCCAGGATCGCTTTCAGCGTTTCCAGTGGCGGGGTCGGCACGCTGAAGCTCTTGGCACGGCGCTGTGGCACGAAACCGCCCAGGGCAGCGCGGCGCTCGGCCAGGTACTTGGCTTCGGCGGAGCCTTCTTCGGGCTTGAAGAACGGCAGGTTCTCAAGGTCGGCATCCTTGACCGGGATGTCGAAGCGGTCACGGAAGTGACGCAGGCTGTCGACGTCGACCTTCTTGGTGTTGTGCGCGGTGTTCTTGGCTTCGCCGGCACCGGTACCGTAACCCTTGATGGTCTTGGCCAGGATGACGGTCGGCTGCTCTTTGTGGTTCACAGCCTGGTGGTACGCCGCGTAGACCTTGTACGGGTCGTGGCCGCCACGGTTGAGCTTCCAGATCTCGTCGTCGGACAGGTCTTCGACCATGGCCTTGAGCTCTGGGGTGTTGAAGAAGTGCTCACGAACGTACGCGCCGTCTTTGGCTTTGTAGTTCTGGTACTCGCCGTCGATGACTTCGTCCATGCGGCGCTGCAGGGCACCGTTGGTGTCCTTGGCCAGCAGTGGGTCCCAGAAGCGGCCCCAGACGACTTTGTTGACGTTCCAGCCACCGCCACGGAACACGCCTTCGAGTTCCTGGATGATCTTGCCGTTGCCGCGAACCGGGCCGTCGAGGCGCTGCAGGTTGCAGTTGATGACGAAAATCAGGTTGTCCAGCTTCTCGCGGCCGGCCAGGGCGATCGCGCCCAGGGATTCCGGCTCGTCGCACTCGCCGTCGCCCATGAAGCACCAGACCTTCTGCTTGCCGGCCGGGATGAAGCCACGGGCTTCCAGGTACTTCATGAAGCGCGCCTGGTAGATGGCCTGGATCGGACCCAGACCCATCGATACGGTCGGGAACTGCCAGAAGTCAGGCATCAGCCATGGGTGCGGGTACGAAGACAGGCCGTTGCCGTCCACTTCCTGACGGAAGTTGTTCATCTGGTCTTCGCTGATGCGGCCTTCCATGAAGGCACGGGCGTAGACGCCTGGCGAGGCGTGGCCCTGGAAGAAGATCAGGTCGCCGCCGTGTTCTTCGGTCGGGGCCTGGAAGAAGTAGTTGAAGCCGATGTCGTACAGGGTGGCGCTGGAGGCGAAGCTGGAGATGTGTCCGCCCAGGTCCGAGTCTTTCAGGTTGGTGCGCATGACCATGGCCAGGGCGTTCCAACGCACCATCGAGCGGATGCGGCGTTCCATGAACAGGTCGCCAGGCATGCGTGCTTCGTGGGTGACAGGGATGGTGTTGCGGTACGGCGTGGTGATGGCATACGGCAGCTGCGAGCCACTACGGGTGGCCAGCTCGCCCATACGGGTCATCAGGTAATGAGCGCGGTCTTCGCCTTCTTTGTCGAGGACCGACTCCAGGGCATCCAGCCATTCCTGGGTTTCGATTGGATCGAGGTCTTGCATGGCTTGCTCCAGGGCGGAAAGGCCACCAGAATCGATGGCCTGAGTTTGCGACTGGCCTTATGGGCAGACGTCGTGAATTCTTGGATTACCGGACAGTCATCCGGCGCGGTGTAGTTTTACTACAAATGCTTTCTCATTTCATGCTTTGGCAGGTCATGAGTAGTAGTAAAACTACACAAATGCGACGTTTGGTCGCATCCCGGGTTGTGAGGAAAAACGTTCATGTTGGTTGGTGGTGTGTCGCTGACAGGTAGATTTTGATGGGTTTTGCCAATTTTTCGTCTATTTCAGCTATTTCCAACTTTTGTACGACAGTCCAACCGTGGTCCAACCCCCGTTTGCCCTGCGCAACCGCTCTCTTTCACGCCGATCAAGGATAGACCATGCGCCTGCCTTTGCCGCTCGATCTGCCTGCTGTCCTCCAACCGCTGGTCGCTCGCAACCAGCAATTCATGCGCGATGCCTTGATTGGTCACCCCGAGCTGGATCTGGACAGCCTGAGCGCCGAGCACCGACGCCAGTTCGACCAGGTCGCCGCCGCCAGCGATTTCGTCCTGGCCCAGGCCCAGCGTGATCCGGCGATGCTGTTCGAACTGCTGGCCAGCGGCACGATGGACCAGGCCTACGCGCCGGGCCAGCTGCGTGCGCAGATCAATGCCGCGGCCGATGCCGCCCAGAATGAGGACGAGTTGGCGCGCAACCTGCGCCGCGAGCGCAACCGCCAGCAACTGCGCATCATCTGGCGCGACATTACCCGCCAGGCCGCGTTGCCCGAGACCTGCCGCGACCTGTCCGACCTGGCCGACGCCAGCATCGACGAAGCCTATCAATGGCTGTACCCGCGCCACTGCCAGCAGTTCGGCACGCCCATCGGCAACCGCAGCGGCCAGCCCCAGCACCTGGTGGTGCTGGGCATGGGCAAGCTGGGCGCGGTGGAGTTGAACCTGTCGTCCGACATCGACTTGATCTTCGCCTTCCCCGAGGGCGGCGAAACCGAAGGGGTCAAGCGCTCGCTGGACAACCAGGAGTTCTTCACCCGCCTGGGCCAGCGCCTGATCAAGGCGCTCGACCCGGTCACCGTCGACGGCTTCGTATTCCGCGTCGACATGCGCCTGCGCCCTTATGGCTCTGCTGGTGCGCTGGTGCTCAGCTTCAATGCCCTGGAGCAGTACTACCAGGACCAGGGCCGTGACTGGGAGCGCTACGCCATGATCAAGGCGCGAGTGGTCGCTGGCGATCAGGTGGCCGGCGCGCACTTGCAGGAGATGCTGCGGCCGTTCGTCTACCGGCGCTACCTGGACTTCTCCGCCATCGAGGCGCTGCGCACCATGAAGCAGCTGATCCAGCAGGAAGTGCGGCGCAAGGGCATGGCCGACAACATCAAGCTCGGTGCCGGCGGCATTCGCGAGGTGGAGTTCATCGCCCAGGCGTTCCAGCTGATTCACGGCGGGCGCGACCTGAGCCTGCAACAGCGGCCGTTACTCAAGGTGCTGACCACCCTGGAAGGGCAGGGCTACCTGCCTCCGGCCGTGGTCGCCGAGCTGCGCGACGGCTATGAATTCCTGCGCTACACCGAGCACGCGATCCAGGCCATCGCCGACCGCCAGACCCAGATGCTGCCGGACGACCCGACCGACCGCGCGCGCATCGCCTACATGCTCGGCTTCGCCGACTGGGACAGCTTCCACGGCCAATTGATGCACTGGCGCGGGCGTATCGACTGGCATTTCCGCCAGGTCATCGCCGACCCGGATGAAGATGAGGCCGAAGGCGAACTGGTGGTCGGCGGCGAGTGGTCGCCCCTGTGGGAGCAGGCCCAGGATGAAGATGCCGCGTCCCGTCAATTGGAGGAGGCGGGCTTCCGGCAGCCGGCCGAGGCCCTGCGCCGCCTGACCGCGTTGCGGGCCAGCCCGACCCTGCGCTCGATGCAGCGCATCGGTCGCGAGCGCCTGGATGCCTTCATTCCGCGGCTGCTGGCCCAGGCGGTCGAGCACGACAACCCCGACCTGGTGCTGGAGCGGGTGCTGCCATTGGTCGAGGCCGTGGCGCGGCGCTCGGCGTACCTGGTGCTGCTCACCGAGAACCCCGGCGCCCTGCGCCGCCTGCTGACCCTGTGCGCCGCCAGCCCGTGGATTGCCGAGCAGATGGCCCGCTACCCGCTGCTGCTCGACGAACTGCTCAATGAAGGCCGGTTGTTCAGTCCGCCGTTGGCGCCGGAGCTGGCCGCCGAGCTGCGCGAGCGCCTGACGCGCATTCCCGAGGATGACCTGGAACAGCAGATGGAGGCCCTGCGCCACTTCAAGCTGGCCCACAACCTGCGCGTGGCCGCCTCGGAAATCAGCGGCAACCTGCCCTTGATGAAGGTCAGCGACTACCTGACCTGGCTGGCCGAGGCGATTCTCGACCAGGTGCTGGCCCTGGCCTGGCGCCAGACCGTGGCGCGCCACGGCCAGCCCAAGCGCAGCGACGGCAGCCTGTGCGACCCGGGCTTCATCATCGTCGGCTACGGCAAGGTCGGCGGCCTGGAGTTGGGCCATGGTTCTGACCTGGACCTGGTGTTCATCCATGATGGCGACCCGAATGCCGAAACCGACGGCGCCAAGCCCATCGACAGCGCGCAGTTCTACACTCGCCTGGGCCAGCGCATCATCCACCTGCTGACCACCCAGACCAACTCCGGCCAGCTCTACGACGTGGACATGCGCCTGCGTCCCTCCGGCGCCTCGGGGCTGCTGGTCAGCTCACTGGGCGCCTTCGAGCGCTACCAGCAGAACGAGGCCTGGACCTGGGAGCACCAGGCACTGGTGCGGGCCCGCGTATTGGTGGGTTGCAAGCAGGTGGCGACGGCCTTCGAGGCGGTGCGGGCGCAGGTCCTCGGCCAGCCACGCGACCTCGACAAGCTGCGCGTCGAAGTCAGCGAGATGCGCGCCAAGATGCGCGACAACCTGGGCACCAAGCTCACTGCCGCCGGCACCGCGGGCAATGCCTTCGAGGCCGGTCAGCCGTTCGATATCAAGCAGGATGCCGGCGGTATCGTGGATATCGAATTTATGGTGCAATACGCCGCTTTGGCCTGGTCCCACGACCATCCGGCCATACTGCGCTGGACCGATAACATCCGCATCCTCGAAGAGCTGGAGCAGGCCGGGCTGATGCCCGCCGCCGACGCCGTGCTGCTGCGCGAGGTGTACAAGGCGTTCCGCTCGGCGTCGCACCGCCAGGCCCTGCAGAAGCAGGCAGGGGTGATCGATGCGGCGCAGTTTGTCGATGAGCGTCGTGAGGTAAGGCGGATCTGGAGTGAACTGGGTCTGACTTGAGGTTGTTGGGGCCGCTGTGCGGCCCTTTTCGCCGGCAAGCCGGCTCCCGCAGGAGAATGTGGTCCATTGTGGGAGCCGGCTTGCCGGCGAAAAGGGCGCAACGCGCCCTCGGTGGTACACTGTCCGCCACATAGCCTGAATATAAAGAGGGGAGGCCAGGTTGTAGCGCAGCCTGCAGCCTCCCCGAATGTTTCTGGATAAAGCATGAGAATACTGATCATTGGCCCCAGCTGGGTCGGCGACATGGTGATGGCGCAGACCCTGTTCCAGTGCCTCAAACAGCAGCACCCCGACTGCGTGATCGATGTCCTGGCCCCCGAATGGAGCCGACCGATTCTCGAACGCATGCCCGAGGTGCGCCAGGCCTTGAGCTTCCCGCTCGGCCACGGCGCGCTGGAGCTGGCCACGCGCCGGCGCATCGGCAAGTCGCTGGCCGGCCAGTACGACCAGGCGATCCTGCTGCCCAACTCGCTCAAGTCGGCGCTGGTGCCGTATTTCGCCGGTATCCCCAAGCGCACCGGCTGGCGCGGCGAGATGCGCTACCTGCTGCTCAACGACGTGCGCAAGCTGGACAAGGCTCGCTACCCGCTGATGATCGAGCGCTTCATGGCCCTGGCCTACGCGCCGGATGCCGAGTTGCCCAAGCCTTACCCGCGTCCGAGCCTGCAGATCGAAGCCGCGAGCCGCGAAGCGGCCCTGGCCAAGTTCGGCCTGGCGCTGGACCGCCCGGTGCTGGCGCTGTGCCCCGGCGCCGAATTCGGCGAGGCCAAGCGCTGGCCGGCCGAGCACTACGCCGAAGTGGCTGACGCGATGATTCGCCAGGGCTGGCAGGTGTGGCTGTTCGGCTCGAAGAACGATCATCCGGTGGGCGAGCAGATTCGCGACCGGTTGATCCCCGGGCTGCGCGAGGAATCCTGCAACCTGGCGGGGGAAACCTCCCTGGCCGAGGCCATCGACCTGATGTCCTGCGCCGATGCGGTGGTGTCCAACGATTCGGGCCTGATGCATGTGGCCGCCGCCCTCAACCGCCCGCTGGTGGCGGTGTACGGCTCGACCTCGCCGGGCTTCACTCCGCCGCTGGCCGACCAGGTGGAGGTGGTGCGCACCGGCATCGAGTGCAGCCCCTGCTTCGAACGCACCTGCCGCTTCGGCCACTACAACTGCCTGCGCCTGCTGGAGCCGGCCAAGGTCATCGCCGCGCTGCAGGGCCTGGGCGGGCCGAACCTGATCGATACCGTGGCCGAGGTCGACTGAGTGCGGGTACTGATCATCAAGACCTCGTCGCTGGGCGATGTCATCCACACCCTGCCGGCCCTCACCGACGCCGCCCACGCCATCCCTGGCATCCGTTTCGACTGGGTGGTGGAAGAAGGCTTCGCCGAGATCCCCAGCTGGCATCCGGCGGTCGACCGGGTGATCCCGGTGGCGATCCGCCGCTGGCGCAAGAATCTCTGGCAGACGCTCAAGAGCGGCGAATGGAAGGCGTTCAAGCAACGCCTGCGCGAACACAAGTACGACCTGGTGATCGATGCCCAGGGCCTGGTCAAGTCGGCCTGGCTGACGCGCTATGTGAAAGCGCCGGTGGCCGGCCTGGACCGTTACTCGGCCCGCGAGGGCTGGGCCAGCCGCTTCTACGACCGGCGCCTGTCGGTCGCCGTCGGCCAGCACGCCGTGGAGCGCGTGCGCCAGCTGTTCGCCCTGGCCCTGGCTTACGACCTGCCGGAAGGGCTGGGCGACTACGGCCTGGACCTCAACCGCCTGCAACTGCCGCCGGCCGCGCCCTACGTGGTGTTCCTGCATGGCACCACCTGGGCCACCAAGCACTGGCCGGAGGCCTACTGGCGCGAGCTGGCCGAGCGCATGGGCCGGCGCAAGCTGCAGGTGATGCTGCCGTGGGGCAACCCGGCGGAGAAGGCCCGTGCCGAGCGCATCGCCCAGGGTTTGAACAACTGCCAGGTGCTTCCCAAGTTGAACCTGGCCGGCGTTGCCCGTGTGCTGGCGGCGGCCAAGGCCTGCGTGGCGGTGGACACCGGCCTCGGCCACCTGGCCGCCGCGCTGGATGTGCCGACCATCTCGCTGTTCGGCCCCACCAACCCTGGTCTGACTGGCGCCTACGGACGCGCCCAGATTCACCAGGCGAGCGACTTCCCCTGCGCCCCGTGCCTGCAGAAGAAGTGCACCTACAAACCGAGCGCCGAGGACCTGCGCCGGTTCGATCTCAAACGCGAGTGGCCGCTGTGCTTCACTCGCCTGAATCCCGAGCATGTGGCGGGCCGCTTGAGCGCGCTGCTGCTGGCTGAGGATGTTCGTTGATGCAACTGGCTTTTGTGCTCTACAAGTATTTCCCCTTTGGCGGGCTGCAACGCGACTTCATGCGCATCGCCCTCGAGTGCCAGAAACGGGGTCACCAGATCCGCGTGTACACGCTGATCTGGGAAGGTGACATTCCGCCGGGCTTCGAGGTGCTGGTGGCGCCGGTCAAGGCGCTGTTCAACCACCGCCGCAACGAGAAGCTCAGCGCCTGGATGGAAGCCGACCTGGCCAAGCGTCCGGTCGATCGCCTGATCGGCTTCAACAAGATGCCCGGCCTGGACGTCTACTACGCCGCCGACGGCTGTTTCGAGGACAAGGCCCAGACCCTGCGCGGCGGCCTGTACCGCCGCTGGGGCCGTTACCGCCATTTCGCCGAATACGAGCGGGCGGTGTTCGCCAAGGATGCGCGCACCGAGATCCTGATGATTTCCGAGGTGCAGCAGCCGCTGTTCATCAAGCACTACGGCACCCCCGAGGCGCGTTTTCACCTGCTGCCGCCGGGTATCTCCCAGGACCGCCGCCGCCCGGCCGACGCCGGGGCCATTCGCGCCGATTTCCGCCAGGAGTTCGGCCTGGCCGAAGATGAACTGCTGCTGGTGCAGATCGGCTCGGGCTTCAAGACCAAGGGCGTGGACCGCAGCCTCAAGGCCTTGGCGGCGTTGCCGTCGGCCCTGCGCAAGCGTACCAGGCTGATGGTCATCGGCCAGGACGACCCCAAGCTGTTCCAGGTGCAGAGCGCGGCGCTCGGCCTGGGCGAGCAGGTGCAGTTCCTCAAGGGCCGCAGCGACATTCCGCGTTTTCTGCTCGGTGCCGACCTGCTGATCCACCCGGCCTATAACGAGAACACCGGCACCGTGCTGCTCGAAGCGCTGGTCGCCGGGTTGCCGGTGCTGGTGTCCAAGGTCTGTGGCTATGCCCACTACATCGCCGAGGCCGACAGCGGCCTGGTGCTGGATGAGCCGTTCGAGCAGGAACAGCTGAACCGCTACCTGCAACGCATGCTCGAAGACGCCGGGGCCCGCGCGGTCTGGTCGGACAACGGTGTGGCCTTCGCCGAGACCGCCGACCTGTATAGCATGCCGCAGCATGCCGCCGACGTGATCCTCGGTCAGGAGACCGCATGAAGCTGATACTGGCCGAACCGTTCAAGCGCCTGTGGGCCGGGCGCGATCCGTTCGAGGCCGTCGAGGCCTTGCAAGGCGAGGTGTACCGCGAGCTGGAAGGCCGCCGCACCCTGCGCACCGAAGTCGATGGCGCGGGCTACTTCGTCAAGATCCACCGCGGCATCGGCTGGGGCGAGATCTTCAAGAACCTGTTCAGCGCCAAGCTGCCAGTACTCGGCGCCGGCCAGGAGTGGCGGGCCATCCAGCGCCTGCATGAAGCCGGTGTGCCGACCATGACCGCGGTGGCCTACGGCGAGCGTGGCGACAATCCAGCCACCCAGCACTCGTTCATCGTTACCGAGGAGCTGGCGCCCACCATCAGTCTGGAAGACTTCAGCATCGACTGGGTCAAGCAGCCGCCAGCGCCGCGCCTGAAACGCGCGCTGATCGCCGAAGTGGCGAAGATGACCGGCGGCATGCACCGCGCCGGGGTCAACCACCGCGACTGCTACATCTGCCACTTCCTGCTGCACACCGACCGCCCGGTGACGCCGGAAGACTTCAAACTGTCGCTGATCGACCTGCACCGTGCCCAGACCCGGGCGAAGATTACCCGTCGCTGGCGCGACAAGGACCTGGCCGCGCTGTACTTCTCGGCGTTGGACATCGGCCTGACCCGTCGCGACAAGCTGCGCTTCCTGCGCGGCTACTTCCAGCGCCCGTTACGCCAGGTGCTCAAGGATGAAGCCGCGTTGCTCGCCTGGCTGGAGCGCAAGGCGCAGAAACTCTACGACCGCAAGCAACGTTACGGGGACGCACTCTGATGGCGAGCTGGAACCTGGCGCCCGAGTATGCGCACCTGGCGGCCGATTTCGGCAGTCTCGACGCGGTGTTCGCCATCCAGGGCGAGCGCTTGACCCGCGACCCGTTGAGCGAGGTCATCCGCATCGAGCGCGATGGGGTCAACTACTACGTCAAACGCTACACCGGCGCCGGCAAGCACATGCGCCGCTACCTGGGCCGACCCAGGGTCAAGGCCGAGTGGCAGAACCTCAAGCAGTTCGCCAAGTGGGGCATTCCCACCGCCGATGTGATTGCCTGGGGGCTCGAGCGCCAGGGCCTGGCCTTTGGCCGCGGGGCGATGATCACCCGCGAGCTGCCGCGCACCGAAGACCTCTCGGCGTTGGCCGAACGCAATGATCCGCGCCTGCGCGACACCACTTGGGTCGATCACGTCAGCCGCCAGCTGGCACGTCACACTCGGGTGATGCACGATCACCACTTCGCCCATAACGACCTTAAATGGCGCAACCTGCTGGTCGACGACCAGGGCACGCTATTCTTCATCGACTGCCCGACCGGCGATTTCTGGCGCGGCTTCATGCTGCGCCACCGGTTGATCAAGGACTTGGCGTGCCTGGACAAGGTGGCCAAGTACCACCTGTCGGCGACCCAGCGCCTGCGCTTCTACCTGCAATACCGCGCGCACGCGCGTCTGAACGCGCGTGACAAGAAGCGCATTCGCCAGGTGCTGAGCTTTTTCGAGGGAAGGGAATGACCGATTACCTGGCCAGTGCCGACCAGGCACTGCTGCAACGGCACGGGCTGAGCGACTTCGAGGCGCTGTGGGCCCTGCAGCTGGATGCCGTGGACGAACCCAATACCGGCCGTGGCGGCTGGAGCAGCGTGTTCCGCCTGGAGCTCGAGGGCAAGGGTTTCTACCTCAAGCGCCAGAGCGACTACTTCACCCGCAGCCTGCAGCGGCCCTTTGGCGAGCCGACCTTCGCCCGGGAGTTTCGCAACATCAGCCGCTACCAGAAGCTCGAGATTCCCGCGCTGCAGGCGGTCTTCTATGGCGAGCGCAAGCAGGGTGGCGAGCACCGGGCGATTCTCATGACCCGGGCGCTGGACGAGTGGACCGACCTTGAGCAACTGCTCGGCCGCTGGGCGCAGATGGACGCGTCCCAGCGCCAGGCGATCCTCCAGGCCTGTGGACGGCTGGCCCGCACCCTGCACGCCGCCGGGCAGATGCACGGCTGCTTCTACCCCAAGCACATCTTCCTGCGTGAGCGCCGCGAGGGCTGGCAGGCCCAGCTGATCGACCTGGAAAAGACCCGTCCATTGCTGTTTGGCATGCGTGACCGGGTCAAGGACCTCGAGCCGCTGCTGCGCCGCGCCCGGGCCTGGGACGAGGCCGATGTGCGCGTGCTGCTGGCGGCTTATCTGGAGCAGCCGGCGGACAGCGCCCCGGTATCCACCTGGCTGCAACGCCTGACCCAACGCCGTCGTCACAAAGAGGCCCGCTGATGCGCCTGTCCGAATTGAAAGCGGCCGGGCGCAGCCCGAGCCTGCCGCTGACCGTCACCCTCGCCGACGCCGCGGGCAGCGCCGACCTGCAGTTGCTCAGCCTGTTGCGCGTGCTGCCGGGCCAGCGTTATGTCGGCGCGGGTATCTGGCGTGGCACCAAGGTGCTGGCCAAGTTGCTGGTCGGTGGCAATGCCGCCCGGCATTTCCAGCGTGAGCGCGATGGCGCCCTGCTGATGGCCGAGCAAGGCCTGACCACTCCACGTCTGCTGGCCGATGGCCTCAAGGAAGGCGAGGGCGGCTGGCTGTTGTTCGAATACCTCGACCATGCCGAAAGCCTGGGCGACGCCTGGGCCAGGGTGGAGAAGCTGCCGATGCTGGCCGACGAGCAGCACCTGGTGCTGGGCGAGGCCCTCACCGCCGTGGCGCAGATGCACGCCAAGGGCCTGTGGCAGGAAGACCTGCACCTGGACAACCTGCTGCGCCAGGATGGCCAGCTGTACCTGATCGACGGCGCGGGCATCAAGGCCGAGACCCCCGGCCAGCAACTGTCGCGCCAGCGCGTGCTGGAGAACCTCGGGGTGTTCTTCGCCCAGTTGCCCAAGCGCCTGGAGCCGTTCATCGAGGAAGCGCTGGTGCACTACGTGCTGGCCAATGCCGAGCACGCGCTGCCGCTGGAAGCGCTACACAAGCAGGTGGACAAGGTGCGCGCCTGGCGCCTGAAGGACTACCTGGACAAGGCCGGCCGCGAATGCACGCTGTTCAGCGTCGAGCGCAACCTTTCCGGGCTGCGGGCGATTTGCCGCAACGAGCTCGAAGCGATGCGCCCGGTGCTGGAGCAGGCCGATGCGCTGATCGACCAGGGCCATCTGTACAAGACCGGTGGCGCGGCCAGCGTGGCGCGTATCGAGGTGACCGGGCGCACGTTGGTGCTCAAGCGCTACAACATCAAGAACACCGCCCACTGGTTCAAACGCTTCTGGCGCCCGAGCCGGGCCTGGCATTCGTGGATCGAGGGGCATCGCCTGACGTTTCTCGACATCGCCACGCCTCGCCCCCTGGCGGTGCTGGAGCAACGTGTGATGGGGCTGCGCAGCACGGCCTACCTGGTGACCGAGTACGCCGATGGGCCGGACCTGATCGAGTGCTTCGCACCCTACGTGGAAAGTGGCGAGGCACCCGACGAGCAGGTCGAGGCCTTGATACGGGTGATGCAGCAGCTGATCCGCGAGCGCATCAGCCATGGCGACTTCAAGGGCCACAACCTGTTCTGGCAGGACGGCCAATGGTCGCTGATCGACCTCGACGCCATGTGCCAGCACGCCACCCAGCTCAGCTTCGCCCCGGCCTTCGCCCGGGACCGGGCGCGGCTGTTGCGCAACTGGCCGAGGGACAGCGCGCTGCATCAGCGGCTGGACCAGGTGTTGCCGCGGTTGGCCGAGTAGTCTTCCCGAAACGGTCGGCAGGCCGAGGGGCTTGTGGGGCAATCACGCTCCTGAAGGCAATTCCAACCAGTCACTGCTGCGCCCGACCTGGCGGATACGGATCCGCCAACGGTCCTGCCGTTTTTGCAGCACCGCCCAGGCTGGCACTGCGCCTGATAGCTGGGCGGGGATCGACAGGTGGTAGTGTCCATCGAGCAGGTGCCGCCTCACTGGCAGCTGCCGGTTGCCCAGTTGCAGATACAACGACCCATTGGCGTCGAACAGCCCTGCCTCCCCGGTCACCGCATCACCCGCGAGCCTCGGTTGGAGGGCGCAATCGTCCAGCAACTGGCGCAATTCGGGCAAACCGTCGTGCCAGAGTACGGCTGAGTCCACCACCCATTCCCCGCTGTTCAGGCGCTTGAGTGGCAGTTTCAAGTAGGCGTCCGGTTGCCTGGGATCGGTGGCGCGCCAGCGCTGACCATCGAAATCAACGTTGTACAGCCGCCCCTGACGGTCCTGGATGAAGTAGTTGTCCGGCCCCGGCAAGGGGCTGATCCGCTCGTAGACCGCCTCGCCATGGATACCGTCGAGGCGATAGCGCAGTTTGCTGATGTCGATGGCTGCCTCGTGGCTGTCGGGCAGCGGCCTTGGCGGCTGCGGTGGCAGGCCGCGCAAGGCCCGGCGCATGACCGCCGAGCCGGCAAAACTGTTGATCCCGTCCGTGGCATGGCTGAGGGCGGCAAAGGCATGGTGCAGCATCGCTTCATGATCGTCTTTGTCCATGGCCTCCAGGCCGTCCCAGATGGAAATGGCCATGCGACCGAAGGCCAGTGCCGACATGGCCGGGGCTGGCAACACCAGGCTGACCAGGTCGAGGCCCAGGCGCAGCGCGTTGAGGCTGAATTCGCCCAGGGTCTCGCGGTTGGTGCGACTGCTGGCATCGGTCTCGATCATCAAGCTGCGTACCTCGGCCCGGTAGCAGGCTTGGAACAGATCGCCGGGGATGATCGTCCGCTGGACATAAGGTCCCAGGCGTCCCTTGAGTAGCAGTTTGTCGATGCGCGCGGGATCGGCCTGGGGCAGCCGTTGCACCACGTACTGGCGCAGCCCGTGGTGGCGGCGCAGGGTACGCAGCAGTTCACGGGCGTTGCGCAGTTCTCGCCAGGCGCGCCGGTCGGGCGCGTCCGGAGTGTAGAGCACCAGCGAGTGCACGCTGCTCACCTCGGCGTTGAGCAACAGCACGCCTTGTACGGTATGCCCGTCGATGCTCAATTGACAGACCACGATCCGGTGCTCCTCGATAGTCGGTCGCCAGCCGCTGTCGGGATAGCGAATCACCGCCCTGGCCCAGCGGTAGCCTTGCTCCAGCGGGTCGTCGAGAAAGTGGCCGGCATAGCGTGCCTTGGCCAGTTCGGCCTGCATGCGCGCCCGGGTGATCCGTCCATGGGCTTCCATGCGCCAGCGCCCTTCGGCGGAGTCGAGCAGGTGGGTGCGCAGGAAGCGGGAGTAGCCTGTGCCGGCATCCAGGCTGCGCACGAGCTGCTTCACCCGGTGTGCGCTCAGCCCTTCGATGACGCTGTCGTCGGCGCGATGGACGCGGGCCGTGAGCCAGTAGTCGATGTCGAACCAGGCGATATTGAGCAGCGCCAGTTCGTCGAGGCGATAGGTCAGCGGCACCATTTCGACGGTGTCCCCCACCTGCGGGCGGCTGCTCACCGCCAGGTAGCCGGAGGGGATCAGCGGGTTGACCAGCGGCCCACGGCGTCGGGCCAGGGTCACGCTGACGAAGATCGCTTGGGGGGCGAGGTCGATGCCAGGGTCGCGCAGCAGGCTTGCGCGCAGGCGCTGGCGTGTCCATTCGAGCAGGGTATGGCGCTGGCGGAACTGTTCCAGGGTAAGTAGTCCGGGCGCGGCGGCTTGCTCGATGGCGCCGGCCAGCTCCTGCAGGGTCTGCATGATATGGCTCAGGCCCTGCAGGGAGGCATTGCGCAGCCAGGCGGGCAAGTGCTTTTCCAGTAGCAGGCTGTAGCGAGTGGCCAGCGGGTGTCGGCTGCCGATCAGGTTGGTCAGGTCGGCGGCTTGCTCCAGTGCGCTGCTGAGTGCCTCCTGATTCGTTTGCGTGTCCTGTCGCCATGCGGCGTTGAGGCGTTGCTGCTGGACATCGATCAGATCGTCGGCCTGCTGTTGTGCGATGTCCTCGGTGAACCAGGTGTAGCGCAGGCGATCTGCCTGCAGGATCAGCCGCCGATCGTGCTCTCTGGGCATCAGGTTCAGCAGCGGCTGGCTTTGCTGGGGATCGTCGAGGCGTTCGCACAGCTCGACATGCAGATCGGCCAGGCTGGCAAACGCCTCGATTCCATGGGAGAGACTGCACAATAGCGCTGAGCCCTGGCGTTGCTGCGGGTCTGCCGCGATACCCGGTGGACTGTTGGCCACGATCACCAGCGCGCCGCGCAGGTAGAGCCGGCGGTTTGGGCGAAGGGTGCTGAATTCCGGGCGGTAGACCTGAGCGCGCAGGGCTACAGGCAAGTGCCGCCGTTGCCATGGCTGGGGCAGTTCGAGGCAGGTGCGCAGGAGGAAGATCGCGTCATTGTCGAGGGTCTGGTCGGCCAGGCGCAGTTCCAGCTCCGCGAGTAGCTGTTCGCGTCGCAGCATGCCGAGGCGTTGGCGTCTGGGCTGGCCGTCCGGGAGGGGGTCGTTCCAGAAACCGGCAAGGTCGCCAAAGTAGTGCTGGCGCTGCGGCAAGGGCGCGAGGCCGGGTTGCAGGCGCGGTCCTGGCTGCTGCAGGACGGTGATACGGTCATCCAGGGCTTCGAGGCGTTGCAGTGGGGTCATGGCGAGCTCCTTGAAGGGAGCCCAACCATGATGGCGTGCAAGCCATGGCCGGCGGTAACTGGTTATCGTGGGCGGCGCGGCCAGAAACCGCTCAGGCTCAGCACCGCTGAAAGGCCCAGGCCTATCCAGGCGAGGCTGTCCCAGATGCCATCGCCGAGCAACGCGACGAACAGCCCGGCGCCGCTGAGCAGGGCGACCAGCGCAGGCCAGGCGAAGATTCGCCGAGTCGATCGCGAGCGGTGGCTCATGCGCGTGCCTCCCGCGGCTTGCGTTGCCTGCCCCACCACAGGTACAGGCCGCTGCCCAGCACGATGATGGTCAGCACATCGAGTACGGCCCAGAGGATCTGCATCGGTCGGCCGCCGTAGTCGCCGAAGTGCAGGGGCTGCGACAAGCCCATGGCGTCCATGTACCAGGGGCGTTCGCCCACGGCGGTCACCTCCAGGGTGCGCGCGTCGATCAGGATCGGCGTGAACAGGTGCGAGGTCAGGTTCGTGGCGCCATTCATGAACACCGCATAGTGGTGCTCGCTGGAGAAGCGCGTGCCGGGGAAGGCGATGAAGTCAGGACGCATGCCGGGCGCGGCCTGTTCGGCGATCTTCAGCAACTGCGTGGCCGGCGCGAGTTCGGTGAGCGGCGGTGCGTCGCGGTAGGGCGCGACCATCGCCGCCAGGCTGTCGTTGCGCCAGGCGGCGATCACCAGGTCGGACAGGGCGCTGATCACCCCGGTGACGCCGACCACCAGGGCCCAGGTCAGGGTGACCACGCCGATCAGGTTGTGCAGGTCCAGCCAGCGCAGGCGCCGCGACTTGTCGTGGCGGACCGTGGCGAAGTCCAGGCGGCGCATGAACGGCGCGTAGAGCACGGTGCCGGAGACGATGGCGACAATGAACAGCACCCCCATGAACGCCAACAGCAGCTTGCCGGGCAACCCGGCGAACATGTCCACGTGCAGGCGCAGCATCAGCATCATGAAGCCGCCGTTGGCCGCCGGCATGGCCACGGCCTCGCCGGTGCGCGCGTCGAGCATGAAGGTGTGCGAGTCGTCGGGGTGGGTGCCGGCGGTGGCGGCCATGATCGCCACCACTCCGTTGGGCTCGTCCTCTTCGTAGCCGAAGTACTGCATCACCTCGCCGGGGCGGTGCTGTTCGGCCTTGAGCACCAGCTGCTGCAGGTCCAGGTGCGGGGTGCCTGCGGGCATCTCGCGCAGCTGCGGCGCGTCGCCCAGCAAGTGCTCCAGCTCATGGTGGAAGATCAGCGGCAGGCCGGTGAGGGCGAGCAGCAGCAGGAACAGCGTGCAGACCAGGCTGCTCCAGGTGTGGATCGCTGACCAGCGGCGGATTGTTTGGCTTTTCATCACGGTTCCTTACACGATCGCAGGTCAAGCCGCTCCCACGATCCGCAGGAGCAGGCTTGACCCGTGATGGCCACTCAGAACTTGTAGGTGGCGCTGGCGACGACACTGCGTTGGTCGCCGTAGTAGCAGTAGTAGCCGTCGCAGGTGGACAGGTAGTCCTTGTTCAGCAGGTTGCTGGCGTTGATCGCCACCGAGGCGCCCTTGAGGCTGTTGTCCAGGCGGCCCAGGTCGTAGTGCACGGCGGCGTCGAACACTGTGTAGGCCTTGCTCTTGCCAAGCCAGGTGTTGGCTTCGTCACCGTAGCGGTTGCCGGTGTAGCGTGCGCCCAGGCCAATGCCGAAGCCGTCAAGCACACCGGTATGCCAGGTGTAGTCGGTCCACAGGGAGGCCTGCTGGTTGGGCATCTGTTGCAGGCGGTTGCCTTTGTACTGCCCTTTCTGGACTTCGGACTTGGCCAGGGTGTAGGCGGCGATCACTTTCAGGTTGTCAGTGACGTCGGAGACGGCTTCCAGCTCCAGGCCGTGGACCTTGACCTCACCGGTCTGGCTGGAGACCGGCACCCCACCCACGTTGTTGGTGACGGTCACGTTCTTCTGGGTGAGGTCATATACGGCCGCAGACAACAGGGTGTTGGAGCCAGGTGGCTGATACTTGATACCCAGCTCCCATTGTTGGCCTTCGGTCGGTTTGAACGACTTCTCGACGTCTGCGTTCGAGCCGGTGCTCGGCTGGAACGACTCTGCATAGGACAGGTAAGGAACAAAGCCTGAATCGAACACGTAGCTCAACGCCGCGTTACCGCTGAACTGCTTGTCGCGCTGGGTGTTGGTGGCATTGCCCTTGTTGAGGAACGTGGTGCCGGTATGCACCCAGTCTTCACGCCCGCCCAGGGTCAGGCGCCATTTGTCGAGCGCCATCTGGTCCTGAATATAGAGCCCGGTCTGGACGGTTTTCTGGTTGTAATCAAGGTAGGCCGAGGAGCGGTCCGGACGGGTGATCGGCAAGCCATACACAGGGTTGTTGACGTTGGTGGGCGGCACGTTGAAGCCGTAGATGGAGAGGAAGTCGGAACCGGTGCGCTGGTGGTCCAGGCCGATCAGCACGGTATGGCTGATATCGCCTGTGGTGAAGTCCGCCTGGAAGTTGTTGTCGAGCGCGAACTGGCTGATGTCCTCATCGACGTTGGTGGACATGCGGCTGGCGTTGCCCTGGTTATCCACAGGGCCGCCAGGTTGGTAGTAGCTACCGACCGTGATCGTCTGGAACGACAACTCGCTCTTGGTGTAACGCAGGTTCTGGCGGAACTGCCAGACATCGTTGAAACGATGCTCGAAGGCATAGCCCAGCGCGTAATAGGTGCGATCGTAGTATTCGTAGTCCGGGTCACCCAGATTCTTGTGGCGGGAGACCTTGCCGAATGGCATGTCGATCTTGGTGCCTTGAATCGGGTAGAACTGGCTGGTGGCACCGGTGTCGTCGCGGGTGAACTGGCTGAGGAAGGTCAGCGAGGTATCTTCATCGATGTTCCAGGTCAGGCTCGGGGCGATGTTGTAGCGTTTGTTGTCCATGTGGTCGATCTGCGTACCGCTATCGCGTACCACGCCGCTGACGCCATAGAGGAACTGACCCTGCTCATCGAGCTTGCCGGTGCTGGCGAAGTTGATCTGGCGGTGGTTGTCGCTGCCGTACTGCAACTGGATCTCGTGACTGCTTTCAGCCTGGGGCCGGCGGCTGACCATATCCAGCAGGCCGCCGGGCGGTGTCTGCCCATAGACCGACGAGGCCGGCCCACGCAATAGCGCGAGGCGGTCGAGGTTCCAGGTTTCGGCTTTCGGGTTGGCATAAATACCGCGGGGTAGAGGCAGTCCGTCGAGGAACTGGGTCGGCTCGAAGCCGCGCACGCGCATCCAGTCATAGCGGGTGTCGCTGCCGAAACTGGCCGAGACGATGCCCGGCATGTACTTCACCGCGTCATCCAGGCTTTGCACGCCGCGGTCGCTCATCTGCTGGCGGGTGGCCACGGAAATGGAGCGTGGGACTTCCACCAGCGCAGTGTCGGTCTTGGTACCGGCGGCTGTGCGTTTGGCGGTGTAGCCCTCGACCGGTCCCCAGGCGCTTTCGTAGCTGCTGCTGGCGTTGATGTTGGTCTCCGGCAGCGCCAGGCTGCCTTCGTTCACTGCCACCAGGCTGTAGCTGCCGGCGCTGCTCTGCTGCAGCTGCAGGCCGGTACCGCGCAGCGCGGCCTGCAGGGCACCGACAGCGTCGTACTGGCCACTGACGGGTGCCGAATTGCGCCCGCTGACCAGTGCCGGATCCAGCGCCAGGGCGATCCCGGCCTGGCTGGCGATCTGGTTCAGGGTGCTGGCCAGCGGCGCGCTGGGCAGGTCGTAGGCACGCGGGGCGGCCTGTTCGGCGGCGAACAGGGTGGTGCTGACCAACGGGGCGGCCAGGCCGATGGCCAGGGCCATCAGGCTGGGGCGAAGCAAAGCATCAACGGCACGGGACATGCAGCGGCTCCTCGACGAAATAGTGCTGACTGCTTCCTTGCCGAGCGAGATTGGGAAAGTGACAGGGGGCTTTGAAAAAATTTCGACTGATTTGCAGAAGCCTTTGGAAGCCGGCAAGCCGGCTTCCACAAAGGGCAGTGTGGCTGAAGCTATTTGGCGCTAACGGTGACCCACCACGGCGTACGCCGCTCGATCTTCACCGGCAGCGCCGGTTGCAGCGAGGCCAGGGCCAGGTCGGTGTCGGTCAGCGGGAAGCTGCCGCTCACGCGCAGGTCGGCGACTTCGTCGCTGACACCCAGGTGGCCGCTGCGGTACTGGCTGAGCGCGGCCACCAGATCGGCCAGGCGCATGTTGTCCACCACCAGCATGCCGCGGGTCCAGGCATCGCTGCCGACCGCCACGGAGCCGACCCGGCCCAGGCCGTCGGCGCTCATCAGCACCTGCTGGCCTTCGCGCAGCACCTGCTCGTCGCCACTGTTCTGCGGCTTGGCGGCCACCGAGGCCTGCAGCACCTCCAGGCGCGTGCCGGCCTCCTCGCGCTTGACCAGGAAGCGCGTGCCCAACGGGCGCAGGCGGCCATCCTCGGTGCGCACCAGCAGCGGACGGCTGTCCTTGTGGCCGGTCTCCACCGAGATCTCGCCGCGGTGCAGCACGATCAGCCGCTGCTCGCCCCGGAAGTCGATATCCACCGCGCTGCGGCTGTTCAAGCTCAGCAAGGTGCCGTCCTCCAGGCGCAGGGTGCGCATCTCGCCGGTGCCGGTGCGCTGGTCGGCCAGCCAGTAGGTCGGCGACAGGGTCGGCGCTGCGGCCCAGGCAAGTAGCCCGCCGAGCAGCAGCATGCCGGCCAGGCCGCCAAGGCGCTGGCGCAACCCGGCCCTTGATTGCAGCAGGGTGTGGCGTACCGGGCCGGCGGCGGCGTTGACGCGCCGGTCGAGCATGCCCAGTTGCAGCCAGGCGCGGGCGTGCTCCTCGTTGGCGGCGTGCCAGCGCATGAATTCGTTGCGTTCGTCCGGGGTACCGCTACCTTCGTCCAGGCACAGCTTCCAGGCGATGGCCGCTTCCAGCACCTGGCTGGAGACCGGGGCGTGATTCATGTCGGCTCCCCGTAGAGGGCGACATAGCACTGGCGCAGGCCTTGGGCGAGGTACTGGCGCACGCGGGACACCGACACCCCGAGGCGCTCGGCGATTTCGGCGTGGCCCAGGCCGTCCAGGCGGCTGTACAGGAAGGCCGCGCGGGCCTTGCTCGACAGCTTGCCCAGCAGGCGGTCGATGGCCTTGAGGTCCTCGAGTATCAGGTGCTGTTGCTCGGGCGACGGGTGTTCGGCCTCGGGCACCAGGGCCAGTTCCGCAAGGTAGGCTTGCTCGAGGGCGGCGCGGCGGAAGTGGTCGAACAACAGGCCCTTGGCCACGGCGACCAGGAAGGCGCGGGGTTCGCGGGGGGCGTCCAGGCGCTCGCGACCGAGCAGGCGCACGAAGGTGTCCTGGCTCAGGTCTTCGGCGCGCTGACGGCAGGTGGTGCTGCGCTGCAACCAGGCCAACAGCCAGGTGCGATGGTCGCGATACAGCGCTCCGACCAGCTCGGCATGTGGACTGTGCGCAGGCGTCAAGAAGCGATCCCCGAGGAAGAATGCGTTAACTAACGATAATTATTCGCGATTGTGGCAGAGGCGGGGGTGATGGTGCAATTGACGCTTATCGGATTGCCGGCAGCAATCGCAAACGTTTTCCGGTTCTCTTCAGGTGATGTGCAATTCCTGTAGGAGCGTGTATGGATCAGAGGCCGTGATGGTGCGCCTTGCGCCGCCGCCACTGGCGCACCCGCTGCTCTAGCTGCAACGGGCTGTCCAGTTGCTGGCGCCGGGCCTGGCTGAACAGGATCAGCGCCAGCTCCGCGGTCACCTGGGCATCGGCGCTGGCATGGTGGCGGGCCTGGACTTCAAGGCCGAAGCGGGCGATCCAGTCGTCCAGCCCGGCTTCACGCAACACGGTGTCGGGGTTGAGCATCGGCGCCAGCTCCGCCACATCGAGGAACGGATGCTGCAGGCGCAGGCCCAGGCTGTCCTTCAGCGCCCGGGCCAGCATGCGCTGGTCGAACGGGGCGTGGAACGCCAGCACCGGGCTGTCGCCAATGAAGTCCATCAGGTCGAGCAGCGCCTCGGCCGGGTCGCAGCCGGCGGCCAGGGCGCTGGGGCCCAGGCCGTGGATCAGCACGCTGGCGTTGGTCTTTTGCGCGGGCCGGTGCAGGGTGCGCTCGAACGGGCGACCCAGGGCGATGGCGCCGTCCTCGATGGCCACCGCGCCGATCGACAGCACCTGGTCGCGATTGAGGTTCAGGCCACTGGTTTCCAGGTCCAGCACCACCCAGCGCTGTTCACGCAACGAGCACACACCCAGTGGCACCGGCCCTGGCAGCAGGGCCAGACGTCGACGCAGCGGGGCGGTTAGTTCGGGGGCGGCGGGGCGCCACCAGGGGAACAGGTTCACAGCTGGTACCGCAGCGCCAGGCTGCTTTGTAGGCGCTGGGCCTGGCGCAGCGACTCGCGCAGGATGCGCCGGTCCAGGTGGTTGAGGCTGTCCGGGTCGAGCCGGTTGGAGTAGGGCTGGTTCTCGCGGGTCTGGCGCTGGTGCTGCTGCATGCGGGTCTGCTGGATGAAGTGGTAGGCCTCTTCATAGGCGGCGCCGTCAAGCGGGTCGATGATGCCCTTGGCGATCAGCTGGCGCAGGCGCTCCAGGGTGTTGCAGGCGCTGATGCCATGGGCCAGGGCCAGCAGCCTGGCGCCATCGACGAACGGGGTCAGGCCCTGCACCTTGAGGTCGAGGGTGGCGGCCTTGTCGTCCCCCTGGCGGGTCAGCACGAACTCGCGCAGGCGCCCGACCGGTGGCCGTTGACGCAGGGCGTTGTCGGCCAGCATGCGCTGGAAGATACGGTTGTCGGCGACCTGCTCCAGCAGGCCCTGGCGCAGCTGTTCGCAGCCTTGCTCGTCGCCCCAGACCACGCGCAGGTCGAAGTAGATGCTCGAACCCAGCAGGTTCTCGGGGCTGGCCTCGCGCACGAAGCTGGCGAAGCGTCGTGCCCATTCGCTGCGCGACAGGCACAGCTCGGGGTTGCTGGCCATGACGTTGCCCTTGCACAGGGTGAATCCGCACTGCGCCAGGTTGTGGTTGATCTGCTGGGCCAGCGGCAGCAGCCGGGCACGGATGGCCTCGGCCTCGGCGGCGTCGCGGGCCTCGAAGAGGATGCCGTTGTCCTGGTCGGTGTGCAGCGTCTGCTCGCGGCGGCCTTCGCTGCCGAAGCACAGCCAGCTGAACGGCACGCCCGGGTCGCCGCGCTCGGCGATGACCAGTTCGATCACCCGGCACACGGTGTGGTCGTTGAGCAGGGTGATGATCTGGGTGATCTGGGTCGAGGAGGCGCCGTGGGCGAGCATGCGCTCGACCAACTGGCCGATCTCGCCGCGCAGCGACACCAGGTTGTCCAGGCGTGGCGCATGGCGGATGGTGCGCGCCAGGTGCACCAGGTCGACACGCTGCAGGGAGAACAGGTCGCGTTCGGAGATCACCCCGCACAGGCGCTGGTTGTCCACCAGGCAGACGTGGGCGATGTGTCGCTCGGTCATGGCCATGGCGGCATCGAAGGCGCTGGCCTGGGGGCTCAGGTGGAACGGCCGGGCGGTCATGTAGCGTTCGATCGGCGCGGTCAGCTCGGCGCTGGCGTCTGCCACCACCTGGCGCAGGTCGCGCAGGGTGAAGATGCCGATGGGATGGCGCTGGTCGTCGACGATGACGATGCTGCCGACCTGCTGCTCGTGCATCAGCCCCACGGCCTCGCGCAGCGGTGTGTCCGGCGCGCACACCACCGGGTGGCGCAGCGCCAGTTCGCCCAGCGGGGTGTTCAGCGAGTACTGTGTGCCCAGGGTTTGCACGGCGCGTTGGCGCACCTGCTGGTTGACCTGGTCGAGCAGGCTGCTGACCCCGCGCAGGGCGAAGTCGCGGAACACCTCGGACATGGAGAACACGCGGATGAACGCGGCCTTGTCCAGTTGCAGGCAGAAGGTGTCCTCGCCGGCCAGGTGCTCGGTGCGGGTGGCCCGCTCGCCGAGCAACGCCGCCAGCGGGAAGCATTCGCCGCTGGTGATCTCGAAGGTGGTCTCGGTGCCCGGCTTGGTGACATGGTGGCGCTCGCCGACCACGCGGCCCTGCTTGACGATGTAGAAGTGCTCGACCGGGCCGTCGGCAGGCTTGATGATGCTTTCGCCGGCCGCGTGGAAACGCAGCTGGCACTGCTCCACCAGGTACGCCAGGTGGTTGTGTTCCATCTGGTTGAACGGCGGGAAACGCTGCAGGAACTGCAGGGTGCCCTGGATGTTTTGCAGCACTGCTGTCCTGCCCGCCTGGCTGTAGGCGTCCTTTTTGCTCATGGAACCGACCGCGATAAGTATGTCTGCATATGTAGCGCAGACCCTGTTGTTCTAGGGCTCCATGGTCGGACGACGGCTCTGCGGTGCCCATTGGACGTAAGTCTATAAGGCGCGACGGACGTTTCGCTGCTTGTTCCGGGTGTCAAATAGCCGACGAAAGGCAGTTTGCATGCAGGGGGTTTGCGGTCTGAACTTGAATAACGGGGTTTTTTTGACGAGACGACCATGGCAGAGCATGACGACATCCTGAGCGACGCCGAGCGAGAGGCGTTGGCCGTGGTGAGTGCACCCGTCGCGCCAAGGCCCGTGGTGCTGGTGGTGGACGACAACCCGGTGAGCAGACAAGCATTGTGCCTGTATCTGCAGAGTCATCAGATTGACTGCATGGAGGCAGACGGAACTGAGGAGGCGCTGTTCAAACTGCATTATCAGTCGCGTATCGCACTGATGATTACTGACTTGCGCATGAAACCTCTGGATGGCCAGAAACTTATCGAGGAAGTGCATAAGACGGAACGGGCTGCTCTTCCGATCATCGTCGTCTCTGGCGACACCGATGTGAAGGAAGCGGTGGACGTGATGCATCTGGGGGTGGTGGATTTCCTGCTCAAGCCGGTGGACCTGGACAGGTTGCTGGAGTTGGTGAGGAAGGAGTTGCGAATAGGGCAGGGCTGAAAACGATCGCGGGGCCAGCCCGCTCCCACGCCAGTGTGCATGTGGCGTGGGAGCGGGCTGGCCCCGCGATGTGTTGCAGGCGGCTTACAGCCCGTTGCGCGCCTTGAACTCGCGGCGGCGACGGTGCAGCACCGGCTCGGTGTAGCCGTTCGGCTGCTTGGCGCCTTCGACCACCAGCTCCACGGCGGCCTGGAACGCGATGTTGTCATCGAAGTTCGGTGCCATCGGGCGGTACAGGGCGTCACCGGCGTTCTGCTTGTCGACCACCGCGGCCATGCGCTTGAGGCTTTCCAGCACCTGCTCCTGGGTGACCACGCCGTGGCGCAGCCAGTTGGCCAGCAGCTGGGCCGAGATGCGCAGGGTGGCGCGGTCTTCCATCAGGCCGACATCATTGATGTCCGGCACCTTCGAGCAACCCACGCCCTGGTCGATCCAGCGCACCACGTAGCCGAGAATGCCCTGGGCATTGTTGTCCAGCTCATTGCGGATCTCGTCGGCCGACCAGTGGGTGTCGGCGGCCAGCGGGATGGTCAGGATGTCGTCGACCGAAGCCGGGGTGCGCGAAGCCAGCTCGCGCTGGCGCGCCTGCACATCGACCTTGTGGTAGTGCAGGGCGTGCAGGGTGGCGGCAGTCGGCGACGGTACCCAGGCGGTGTTGGCGCCGGCCAGCGGGTGGGCGATCTTCTGCTCGAGCATGGCGGCCATCAGGTCGGGCATGGCCCACATGCCCTTGCCGATCTGCGCGCGGCCCTGCAGGCCGGTGGCCAGGCCCACGTCGACGTTATTGTTCTCGTAGGCGCCGATCCATTTCTCGTTCTTCATGGCGCCCTTGCGCACCACGGCGCCGGCTTCCATGGAGGTGTGGATCTCGTCACCGGTGCGGTCGAGGAAACCGGTGTTGATGAACACCACGCGCTCGGCGGCGGCCTTGATGCAGGACTTGAGGTTGACCGTGGTGCGGCGCTCCTCGTCCATGATGCCGACCTTGACGGTGTTGCGCGGCATGCCCAGCAGGTCTTCGACGCGGCTGAAGATCTCGGCGGCGAAGGCCACTTCCTCCGGGCCGTGCATCTTCGGCTTGACGATGTACACGCTACCCGTGCGGGTGTTCTTGCGGCTGGTGTTGCCGTTGAGGTTGTGCAGGGCGATCAGGTTGGTGAACAGGCCGTCCTGGATGCCCTCGGGGATCTCGTTGCCCTGGGCGTCGAGGATCGCCGGGTTGGTCATCAGGTGACCGACGTTGCGCACGAACAGCAGCGAGCGACCGTGCAAGGTGACGCTGCCACCATTGGGGGCGGCGTACTCGCGGTCCGGGTTCATGGTGCGGGTGAAGGTCTTGCCACCCTTGCTGACGTTTTCGGCCAGGTCGCCTTTCATCAGGCCCAGCCAGTTGCGGTAGACGATCACCTTGTCGTCGGCGTCGACGGCGGCGACCGAGTCTTCGCAGTCCATGATGGTGGTCAGCGCCGATTCCATCAGGATGTCTTTGACACCGGCGGCATCGGTGCTGCCGACCGGGGTGCTGGCGTCGACCTGGATTTCGAAGTGCAGGCCGTTGTGCTTGAGCAGTACGGCGGTCGGTGCCTTGGCGTCGCCATGGAAGCCGATCAGCTGGGCGTCATCACGCAGCCCGCTGTTGCTGCCGCCTTTCAGGGCGACGACCAGCTTGCCGCCTTCGATGCGGTAGCCGGTGGCGTCGACGTGGGAGCCGGCGGCCAGTGGCGCGGCTTCGTCGAGGAAGGCACGGGCGAAGGCGATGACCTTGTCGCCGCGCAGCTTGTTGTAACCCTGGCCTTTCTCGGCGCCGCCCTCATCGCTGATGACGTCGGTGCCGTAGAGGGCGTCGTACAGCGAACCCCAGCGAGCATTGGCGGCGTTCAGGGCGAAGCGGGCGTTCATCACCGGCACCACCAGTTGCGGGCCGGCCATGACGGCGATTTCTTCATCGACGTTCTGGGTGGTGGCCTGGAAGTCCTCGGCCTGTGGCAGCAGGTAGCCGATTTCCCCGAGGAACGCCTTGTACGCCACGGCATCGTGGGCCTGGCCCTTGCGGGCCTGGTGCCAGGCGTCGATCTTCGCTTGCAGCTCGTCGCGCTTGGCGAGCAGGGCTTTGTTCTTGGGAGCGAGGTCGTTGATGATCTTCTCGGCACCGGCCCAGAACTGCTCGGCGTTGATGCCGGTCCCCGGAATGGCTTCGTTGTTGACGAAGTCGAACAGGACCTTGGCGACCTGAAGGCCACCGACTTGAACGTATCCAGTCATTGCTTGCCTCACCTCTGCTCAGCTATTTCGCTTTCGCTCTTCTGTATTAAGCCTGTAGCGCTTCTCTAAACACGGCACCAGTGCGTGCCCACGTGCTCCGGGGGCGGCTGGGTGCGGCTCGCCAGACGGGCCGGCGGGCGGTTGGCGTATTTTCACAGGCGCCTTGGCAGACATCGAAACGACGTTTTGTAGTCCGCGTCGACGCATACTACATGAAGCAGCAGGCAGGTGAACATCAGACTAAAAGCGTCGCTCTGCGACCAGTTGGTCGCATGGGGTCACGCTGGGAGACGACATGTTCGCAAAAAACAGGTGGATTGTTCCAGATAAATCTTGAAACAGTACACGATTGATTGCCGTGACTGTCCTGCGGCAGGTTGCCGCGCCTTGCCTATACTGATTCGATCCCCGTATTCCGGTCGCCTGGGGCGGCCTTCGCAGACGAATGAAGGAGTGGCCCGTGGACCATCTCGTACTCACCGTGATCGCCCCGGACAAGGCCGGGCAGGTCGAGCGTATCGCCCAGTGCATCGCCGATCACAATGGCAACTGGCTGGAAAGCCGCATGTCGCGCATGGCCGGGCAGTTCGCCGGGATCCTGCGGGTGGCGGTGCCGGCGGAGAACTACGCCGAACTGGTCGAGTCGCTGCAGAAACTGGGTGACCACGGCATCCGTGTACTCATTGCCGAAAGCGGGATCGAGCCGTCCTGCACCTGGAAACCGATCGCCATGGAGCTGGTGGGCAACGACCGACCGGGTATCGTCCGTGATATCACCCGTTTGCTGGCCGAGCAAGGGGTGAACGTCGAGCGCCTGAGTACCGAGGTCCGGCCGGCGCCGATGAGCAGCGAGCCGCTGTTTCATGCCGATGCATTGCTGGCGTTGCCGTTGACCTTGTCGCTGGACGATCTGCAGGCGCGGCTGGAGAGCCTGGCGGATGACCTGATGGTGGAGTTGCGGTTGCGGCCGGAGGAGTGATTCGAGATCGCCGGGGCGCGAAGCGGCCCTGAGGTGGTTATCCCGATTTTGCGGGGAAGCCCCTGTGGATAAGCTGGGGGCGCTACGCTGGAGGCCAGTTACAGCAAGGCCTGGCGAGATTTGAGCAAAAAACGTCCACTATTCAGTGGCTTGTGCACAAACGGCGGGGACGAGGGTGTGGATAACCTTTGGAGCGCTTGCTGCAGGCCACGTTATCCGTGGTCTGCAGCAATATGATCATTTTTTGATCAGGCGCGCTTGCGCAAACTCAGCCAGGCATCGACGCTGTAGACAGCCAGCCCCGCCCAGATAAAGGCGAACGCCATCAATGTGCTCGACGACAGGTGTTCGTCGAACAGCAGCACCGCCTGCAGCAGCACCAGGGTCGGTGCCAGGTACTGCAGGAAGCCCAGTGTTGTGTAGGGCAGGTGGCGTGCGGCGGCGTTGAAACACACCAGCGGCACCAGTGTCACCGGGCCGGCGGCGATCAGCCACAGCGCTTCGCTGCTGCCGAAGAACTCAGGGCTGGCGCTGCTGGCCGTCGGGTGCAGCAGCAACCAGCCGATGGCAATGGGCACCAGCATCCAGGTTTCGACCACCAACCCTGGCAGCGCCGCCACCGGTGCCTGCTTGCGGATCAAGCCATAGAAGCCGAACGACAGCGCCAGGGCCAGCGACACCCAGGGCAGGCTACCGACCTGCCACACCTGTTGGGCGACGCCCAAGGCTGCCAAGGCAACCGCCAGCCATTGCAGGCGGCGCAGGCGCTCGCCGAGCAGCAGCATGCCCAGCAGCACGTTGATCAGCGGGTTGATGTAGTAGCCCAGGCTGGCCTCGAGCATGCGCCCGTTGTTCACCGCCCACACGTAGGTCAGCCAGTTGCCGGCGATCAGCGTGCCGCTGAGGGCGAGGATCGCCAGGCGCCGCGGGTTGTCGCGCAGTTCGCGCCACCAGCCGGGGTGCTTCCACACCAGCAGCAGGAGCGAGCCGAACAGGGCCGACCAGAGCACGCGGTGGACGATGATTTCCACCGCCGGAACGCTCTGGATGGCTTTGAAGTACAGGGGGAACAGGCCCCAGATGATGTAGGCGCCGAGGCCCAGGAGGTACCCGCGGCGCGGGTTGGCGGCGTGCATGCAGAATCCTTGCTTAGGTAGCTAAATAAAGCGACGCCTATTGTAGACAGAGCGCGGCGTTGACCTAGAACAATTTCAACGGTTGTTCATCGAGCGCGGCGATCTGTTCGCGCAGGGCGAGGATCTGGTCGCCCCAGTAGCGCGGCTGGCCGAACCAGGGGAAGCTCGGCGGGAACGCCGGATCGTCCCAGCGTCGCGCCAGCCAGGCGCTGTAGTGCAGCTGGCGCAGGGCGCGCAGCGGTTCGATCAGGGCCAGCTCACGCGGGTCGAAGTCGTGGAATTCGTTGTAGCCGTCAATCAGTTCGGCCAACTGGCCGAGCCGCTCTTCACGGCTGCCGGCGAGCATCATCCACAGGTCCTGGACAGCCGGGCCCATGCGGCAGTCGTCGAGATCGACCACGTGGTAGACGTCGTCGCGATGCATCAGGTTGCCGGGATGCAGGTCGCCGTGCAGGCGGATTGTCTGGTACGAGGTGCGGGCGTAGATGTCCTCGACCCGCTTGAGCAGGTCGCGGGCCACCGATTCGTAGGCCGGCAGCAGCTCGCGGGGCACGAATCCGCCGTCGAGCAGGGTCTTGAGCGAGGCGTGGCCAAAGTTGTCCACAGCCAGCGCTTCGCGGTGCTCGAAGGGTTTGCTCGCGCCTACCGCGTGCAGGCGCCCGAGCAGTTGCCCTAGGCGATAGAGCTGGTCGAGGTTGCCCGGCTCCGGGGCATGGCCGCCACGGCGTGGGAATAGGGTAAAGCGGAATCCCTGGTGTTCGAACAGGGAGCGCCCTTCGTGGAGCAGCGGCGCCACCACCGGCACTTCGCACTCGGCCAGCTCGCGGGTGAAGGTGTGTTCCTCGAGGATCGCCGCGTCGCTCCAGCGCCCAGGGCGATAGAACTTGGCGATCAGCGGCTGCGCGTCCTCGATGCCCACCTGGTAGACGCGGTTCTCGTAGCTGTTGAGCGCCAGCACCCGTGCGTCACTGAGAAAGCCGAGGCTTTCCACGGCGTCCAGTACGAGGTCGGGGGTGAGGGTGTCGAAGGGATGGGACATGAAAGGCTCCGGTCGCGGGGACTGCGGCCTGCATGTTAACCCAAACCCAGGGCCAAGCCGGCCCGGGCTTCGCGGCCAGGTTAGACCGGCACTCCCAGCAACACGAACGACGGATGAAACTGTACCCGCAGGGCGCTCCCCGGCTGGACCTGCCGTTGCGCCAGCCAGGCCGCCTCGGCGAAGGCGCACAAGGTCTGGCCATTGCCCAGCGCCAGGCGCACCTCGCCCGGCCCGTCTTCGATGAGTACCTCCTCGACCTTGGCCTTCAGGCAGTTGCTCCCAGGCTCCGGCGTCTCATCCGCGCCCAGCAACCGCACCCAGCCGGCCTTGAGCAGCGCCACCACCGTAGCCCCAAGCGCCAGTTCCAGCCGCTCGGTGCTGCCTCGGGTGATCAAGGCCTCGATCTCCAGCCCGCCGCCCAGGTCCAGGCTGATGCGGTCATGCCGGCCTTCGCGGCGCAGCCCGCTGATTCGCCCCTGCAGCTGGTTGCGCGCACTGGTGCGCAGCATCAGGCGGCCGAGCAGGTCGAGGTCGCTGCTGTCCTCGGCGGACTCGAGGATCTGCGCCTGCAGTGCCTGCAGGCGCTGGTACAGGCGCAACACCCGCTCGCCTTCGGTGGACAGCCGTGCGCCACCGCCGCCGCGGCCGCCGGTGCTGCGTTCCACCAGGGGCTTCGCCGCCAGGTTGTTGAGTTCGTCGATGGCGTCCCAGGCGGCCTTGTAGCTGATGCCCGCAGCCTTGGCGGCGCGTGTGATCGAGCCTTGTTCGGCGACATGCTGCAACAGGGCGATGCGTTGTGGGCGGCGGACGATGTGCTGGGTGAGCAGGGCAGGCAGGGACATGGGGCGGGCATCGGGTGTGGTGTAGGTCCCGCGACGTTGCCGCCGTCACCGGGGCAAGTCAAGCCTGGCCCGGCCTGGGCGTGCGTGCCAGGCAGTAGATGTCGACCCGCCGGGCGCCGGCCTGGCGCAGCAGCCGGGCGATGGCCTGGGCGGTCGCCCCGGTGGTCAGTACGTCATCGACCAGTGCCAGGTGCAGGCCGTCGAACTCGCAGCCGGGGGCAAGGGCAAAAGCCTGGCGCAGGTTGCGTTGCCGGGCCCGGGCGCCGAGGGCCTGCTGCGCCGGGGTATCGCGCACGCGCTGGAGCAGGCGCTCGTCACAGGGCAGGCACAATTGCCCGGCGAGCCAGCGGGCGAGCATTGCCGCCTGGTTGAAACCGCGCTGGCGCAGTCGACGCTTGGCCAGCGGCACGGGCAACAGGCGGTCCGGCCGTGGCAGGCCTTCGTTGTAGCGGTGCGTCAGGCTCTGGCCGAGCAACTGCGCCAGCAACCGCCCCAGTGGCCACTGGCTGTTGTGCTTGAAACGGCTGACCAGGGTGTCGATGGGAAAACCGTAATGCCACGGCGCGATCACCCGGTTGAATGCCGGTGGGCGACGGCTGCAACCACCGCAGAGAAGGCCGTCCATGGCCAGGGGCAGCGCGCAACGACGGCACTGCTCGTCCAGCCAGGGCAGTGCCTGCTCGCAGGCGATGCACAAGGGATAGGGCTGCTCGGCCTGCTCGTCGCAGAGCAAACAGTGTTGATTGATATTTGTACAGATGTAAACCAGTCTATTCTTGATTGGTTGACAGTTCATGAGGCCTTCCGTGACTATGCGAGCTATCCGTGATGCGCTGGTGGGTTTTCCTGTCCCGGCGTCAGTCAGACCATAGATAAGGAAACGCCGATGAGCGCCAGCGCAATTGCAACCACACGTCACGACTGGTCCCTGGCCGAGGTCAAGGCCCTGTTCCAGCAGCCGTTCAACGACCTGCTGTTCCAGGCGCAGACCGTGCACCGCGCGCACTTCGACCCCAATCGCGTGCAGGTTTCCACGCTGCTGTCGATCAAGACCGGCGCCTGCCCGGAAGATTGCAAATATTGTCCGCAGTCCGGTCACTACAACACCGGGCTGGAAAAACAGAAGCTGATGGAAGTGCAGAAGGTGCTGGAGGAGGCCGCCCGGGCCAAGGCCATCGGCTCGACCCGCTTCTGCATGGGCGCGGCGTGGAAGCACCCGTCGGCCAAGGACATGCCCTACGTGCTGGAGATGGTCAAAGGGGTCAAGGCCATGGGCCTGGAAACCTGCATGACCCTCGGCAAGCTCGACCAGGAGCAGACCCAGGCCCTGGCCCAGGCCGGCCTGGACTACTACAACCACAACCTCGACACCTCGCCGGAGTTCTACGCCAGCATCATCACCACCCGCACCTACAGCGAGCGCCTGCAGACCCTGGCCTACGTGCGCGATGCCGGGATGAAGATCTGCTCCGGCGGCATCCTCGGCATGGGCGAGTCGCTGGACGACCGCGCCGGCCTCTTGATCCAGCTGGCCAACCTGCCCGAGCACCCGGAGTCGGTGCCGATCAACATGCTGGTCAAGGTCGCCGGCACGCCGCTGGCCGATGAGGAGGACGTCGATCCGTTCGATTTCATCCGCATGCTGGCCGTGGCCCGGATCCTCATGCCCAAGTCCCATGTGCGCCTGTCGGCCGGTCGCGAGCAGATGAACGAGCAGATGCAGGCCCTGGCGTTCATGGCCGGTGCCAACTCGATCTTCTACGGCGAGAAACTGCTGACCACCGGCAACCCGCAGGCCGACAAGGACATGCAGCTGTTCGCCCGCCTCGGTATCCAGCCAGAAGCTCGTGAAGAGCACGCCGACGAAGTGCACCAGGCCGCCATCGAGCAGGCGCTGGTCGAGCAGCGCAGCAGCGAGTTGTTCTACGACGCAGCCTCGGCCTGAGCATGGCCTTCGATCTTGCCGCGCGGCTGGCCGAACGGCGTACCGCCGACCTGTACCGCCAGCGACCACTGCTCGAAAGCCCGCAGGGGCCGCAGGTGGTGGTCGACGGCCAGCCGCTGCTGGCCTTCTGCAGTAACGACTACCTGGGCCTGGCCAATCACCCCGAGGTGATCAAGGCCTGGCGCGACGGCGCCGAACGCTGGGGTGTCGGTGGCGGTGCCTCGCACCTGGTGATCGGCCACAGCACCCCACACCATGAAGTGGAGGAGGCGCTGGCCGAACTGACGGGCCGGCCGCGTGCGCTGCTGTTCTCCACCGGCTACATGGCCAACCTCGGCGCGATCACCGCGCTGGTCGGGCAGGGCGACACGGTGCTGCAGGACCGCCTCAACCACGCCTCCCTGCTCGACGGCGGGCTGCTCAGCGGCGCCCGCTTCAGCCGCTATCTGCACAACGACCCGGCCAGCCTGGCCAGCCGCCTGGACAAGGCGACCGGCAATACCTTGGTGGTCACCGACGGCGTGTTCAGCATGGACGGCGACTGCGCCGACCTGCCGGCCCTGGCCAAGGTGGCCCGCGAGCGTGGTGCCTGGTTGATGGTCGACGATGCCCATGGCCTGGGGACCCTTGGCGCCAACGGTGGTGGCCTGGTCGAGCATTGCGGCCTGGGCGTCGAGGACGTGCCGGTGCTGATCGGCACGCTGGGCAAGGCCTGTGGTACCTCCGGCGCTTTTGTCGCCGGCAGCGAGGAACTGATCGAGGCGCTGGTGCAGTTCGCCCGGCCCTACATCTACACCACCAGCCAGCCACCGGCGCTGGCCTGCGCCACGCTCAAGGCCCTGGACTTGCTACGCCGCGAACACTGGCGGCGCGAGCACCTGGCCGCGCTGATCCAGCAGTTCCGCACAGGTGCCGAGCAGATCGGCCTGACCCTGATGGACAGCCACACCGCGATCCAGCCGATCCTGATCGGCGATGCGGGGAGGGCGCTGGCATTGTCCCGCCTGCTGCGCGCGCGCGGGTTGCTGGTCACGGCGATTCGCCCGCCCACCGTGCCCGCCGGCAGTGCCCGCCTGCGGGTGACCCTGAGCGCCGCCCACAGTGAGGCGCAGGTACAGCTATTGTTGAATGCATTGGCCGAGTGTTATCCACAACTGGAGTCCGCCGATGCGTAACCGACTGATCCTCCTGCCCGGCTGGGGCCTGGGCACCGCTTCACTGGAGCCGCTGGCCGCCAGCCTGCGCGCCCAGGATCCACGCCTGCAGGTCGAGTTGATGGCGCTGCCGGAACTGGCCCACAGCGATGTCCAGGCCTGGGTCGACCATCTGGACCGCAAGCTGCCGACCGATGTGTGGCTGGGCGGCTGGTCGCTGGGCGGCATGCTTGCCAGCGCCCTGGCACACCAGCGCGGCGACCACTGCTGCGGCTTGCTCACCCTGGCCAGCAATCCCAGCTTCGTGGCCCGGCCGGACTGGCCGCACGGCATGCCCGCCGACACCTTCGGCACCTTCCTCGACGGCTGCCGCAGCCACACCCGCGTCACCCTCAAGCGCTTCCGCACCCTGTGCAGCGAGGGCGCGCAGCAACCGCGCACCTTGCTGCGGCAGCTGGGGGTGGGCGTGCCCGACACCGATCCGCTGTACCTGGCCACCGGGCTGGAGGTTCTGGCCAGCCTCGATACCCGTACCGCCCTGGAGCAATACGGCGGCCCGCAGCTGCACCTGTTTGCCGGCAGTGACGCGCTGGTGCCGGTGGAAGCGGCCAAGGCCCTGAGCGACCTGCTGCCCGACGTGGAAGTCGGCCTTGTCGAAGACAGTTCCCACGCTTTCCTGCTGGAGTATCCCCAGGAACTGGCGGCGGGCATCAAGAGTTTCCTGCATGAGAGTGGCGATGACTGACCTTTCCCAGCCCACCCTGCCCGGCACCCTGCCGGACAAGCGTCAGGTGGCGGCTTCGTTTTCCCGCGCCGCGGCCAGCTACGACAGCGTAGCGGCTTTGCAGCGCGCAGTGGGCATGGCACTGCTGGAAAAGCTGCCCAGCGGCCTTGCCCCTGCGCGCTGGCTGGACATGGGCAGCGGCACCGGCCACTTCAGCCGGGTGCTGGCCGGACATTTCGCGCAATCAGGTGGCGTGGCGGTGGATATCGCCGAAGGCATGCTGCGCCATGCCCGCGAGCAGGGCGGCGCCCGGCACCATGTGGCGGGGGACGCCGAGCGCCTGCCGTTGCGCGATGGTTGCGTCGACCTGGTGTTCAGCAGCCTGGCGGTGCAGTGGTGCGGTCAGTTCGCCAGCGTGCTGGGCGAGGCGCGGCGGGTGCTGCGCCCCGGCGGCGTGCTGGCCTTCAGCAGTCTGTGCGTGGGCACGCTGGATGAATTGCGCGCCAGCTGGCAGGCCGTGGATGGCATGGTGCACGTCAATCGCTTCCGGCGTTTCGAGGACTACCAGCGCCTGTGTGGCGACAGCGGGCTGGAGCTGATCGACCTGGAGCGGCGCCCCCACGTGCTGCATTATCCCGACGTGCGCAGCCTGACCCATGAGCTCAAGGCGCTGGGTGCGCACAACCTCAACCCGGGGCGTCCGTCGGGGCTCACCGGTCGGGCGCGGATGCAGGGCCTGTTGCAGGCCTACGAACAGTACCGCCAGGCGCAAGGCCTGCCGGCCACCTACCAGGTGGTCTACGGCGTCTTGCGCAAGCCTTCGGACGCAGAGCACTGACATGAGCCAGGCCTATTTCATTGCCGGCACCGACACCGATGTCGGCAAGACCACCATCGCTGCGGGTTTGCTGCATGCGGCGCGGCAACTGGGGTTGAGCACCCTGGCGGCCAAGCCGGTGGCGTCCGGGTGCGTGGTGACGGCCAAGGGGCTGCGTAACAGCGACGCCTTGGCGCTGATCGACGAAAGCTCGGTCAAGCTGTCCTATGAAGCGGTCAATCCCTTCGCCTTCGAGCCGGCCATCGCCCCGCATGTGGCGGCCCGCGAGGCCGGGGTGGCGCTGAGCGTGCCGGCGCTGCGCGATGCCATGCAGAAGGTGCTGGTGCAGCACGCCGACTTCACCTTGATCGAAGGCGCCGGTGGCTGGCGCGTGCCGCTGTCCGACCATGCCAACCTGTCGGACCTGGCCATCGCCTTGAAGCTGCCGGTGATCCTGGTGGTGGGGGTGCGCCTGGGGTGCATCAACCACGCCCTGCTCAGTGCCGAGGCCATCGCCCGGGACGGCCTGCAACTGGCGGGATGGGTGGCGAACATCGTCGATCCGCGGACATCGCGCCTGGAAGAAAACCTGTCCAGCCTGGCCGAGCGCCTGCCCGCGCCATGCCTGGGGCGGGTGCCCTGGTTGAAGCAGGCTGGTGCGGACGCGGTGGCTGCGCATTTGCAGCTGGACCTGCTGGATCAGGCCTTTGCCTATTAGCTGGCACTAGGCTATTAGGGATTTAAACGGGCCTTTTTCCCGCTGTGCTGCTTTAATAAGGCCTGTTCCTCATCCAGCGTCATGGAGTCCTGACATGGAAATCAATGCGAGCTCCGCCTTCTACGCGGGCCTGGGTGCCATCCAGAACGGCCAGAACCGTGTCGACCAGGCTGCCCAGCAGATCGCCAGCGGCGCTGTCGAGCGTGGCGCCAGCGGGCAGTCCACCGAATACCAGGCCGAGCGCCTGCGCGGTGTAGACCGCAGCCAGCAGCTGGACCTGGCCACCAGCACCGTGCAACTGGCCTTGGGCAAGCACGAAGTCGAACTCGGTGCCAAAGTCGCCAAGGCTTCCGATGAAATGCTCGGTCGGTTCATCGACACCTACGTCTGACCCGCTGAATCACATTTGCTTACATCGCGGGGCAAGCCCGCTTCCATCCGTGGGAGCGGGCTTGCCCCGCGATGCGTTTGAGGGCGGTTGGCGTAAATGGCATATTCGGCGGCACAAATGCCATCGCCAGCCCACCTTGACAGCGAGGCCACCTAAACGTAAGTTTCAAACAACTGTTTGACCGAAAGCCGCCAAGAGCTGGTCGGTATCCGCGGTCTCCCCACCGAACTCATCACAGAGGTTCATCGCAATGCCTGATTACAAAGCCCCCTTGCGTGATATCCGCTTCGTCCGCGACGAGCTGCTCGGCTATGAGGCGCACTATCAGAGCCTGCCGGGCTGCCAGGACGCCACGCCCGACATGGTCGACGCGATCCTGGAAGAAGGCGCGAAGTTCTGTGAAGAGGTGCTGGCCCCGCTGAATCGCGTCGGCGACCTCGAAGGCTGCACCTGGAGCGAGTCGGGCGTGAAGACCCCGACCGGCTTCAAGGAAGCCTACCAGCAGTTCGTCGAGGGCGGCTGGCCGAGCCTGGCCCACGATGTCGAGCACGGCGGCCAGGGCCTGCCCGAGTCGCTGGGCTTGGCCCTGAGCGAAATGGTCGGTGAGTCGAACTGGTCGTGGGGCATGTACCCGGGCCTGTCCCATGGCGCGATGAACACCATCTCCGCCCACGGCACCCCCGAGCAGCAGCACACCTACCTGACCAAGCTGGTGTCCGGCGAGTGGACCGGCACCATGTGCCTGACCGAGCCGCACTGCGGCACCGACCTGGGCATGCTGCGCACCAAGGCCGAACCTCAGGCCGACGGCAGCTACAAGGTTTCCGGCACCAAGATCTTCATCTCGGCCGGTGAGCACGACATGGCCGACAACATCGTCCACATCGTCCTGGCCCGCCTGCCCGACGCTCCGGCCGGCACCAAGGGCATCTCGCTGTTCATCGTGCCGAAGTTCCTGCCCAACGCCGAAGGCGGCGCGGGCGAGCGCAACGGCGTGAGCTGTGGCTCCCTCGAGCACAAGATGGGCATCCACGGCAACGCCACCTGCGTGATGAACTTCGACGGCGCCACCGGCTACCTGATCGGCCCGGCCAACAAGGGCCTGAACTGCATGTTCACCTTCATGAACACCGCTCGCCTGGGGACCGCGCTGCAAGGCCTGGCCCACGCCGAGGTGGCGTTCCAGGGTGGCCTGAAGTACGCCCGTGACCGCCTGCAGATGCGCTCGCTGACCGGCCCGAAAGCACCGGACAAGGCCGCTGACCCGATCATCGTCCACCCGGACGTGCGCCGCATGCTGCTGACCATGAAGGCCTTCGCCGAAGGCAACCGCGCGATGGTGTACTTCACCGCCAAGCAGGTGGACATCGTCAAGTACAGCCAGGACGAGGAAGAGCGCAAGAAGGCCGACGCCCTGCTGGCCTTCCTGACCCCGATTGCCAAGGCATTCATGACCGAAGTCGGCTTCGAGGCCGCCAACCACGGCGTGCAGATCTACGGCGGTCACGGCTTCATCGCCGAGTGGGGCATGGAGCAGAACGTGCGCGATAGCCGTATCTCCATGCTGTACGAAGGCACCACCGGCATCCAGGCCCTCGACCTGCTCGGCCGTAAAGTGCTGATGACCCAGGGCGAGGCGCTCAAGGGCTTCACCAAGATCGTCCACAAGTTCTGCCAGGGCCAGGAAGGCAATGCAGCCACCAAGGAGTTCGTCGAGCCGCTGGCCGCGATCAACAAGGAGTGGGGCGAGCTGACCATGAAGATCGGCATGGCCGCGATGAAGGACCGCGAGGAAGTGGGTGCCGCTTCGGTGGACTACCTGATGTACTCCGGCTACGCGTGCCTGGCCTACTTCTGGGCCGACATCGCCCGCCTGGCTGCCGAGAAGCTGGCGGCCGGCACCAGTGAAGAGGCGTTCTACACCGCCAAGCTGCAGACTGCGCGCTTCTACTTCCAGCGCATCCTGCCGCGTACCCGCAGCCACGTCGCGGCGATTCTCTCCGGCGCCGACAACCTGATGGCGATGAAGGAAGAAGACTTCGGTCTGTCCATCTAAGCCAGTTGGTTGTACGAAAAACCGCCTGCCCTCACCGGCAGGCGGTTTTTTTTCGCCTGGATTTCAGCTGCGACTTACGCGGTCGTCTGTGGGGGCGGCCTTTCGCAACGCAAGGCCGCTCCCACAGGGGGTAGTTCCCTGCGCGACAGCGTAGCCCGAAGGGCTGGGTGATCACCTACAGGGATCGCGCAATATCAGGAATGTCGCATCCAGTAACGAGAAAGTCTCAAGCTTGGCCCCTGATCTGCCGTTAAAGCGGGCATCTGTATTCATCTATTCATGTGCACTGCCGATGAAGTAGGGGCACAATGCCATTATTGATCTGCCGGGTCGGAGATTACCCTTGTTTCGTCTATCCGCTGTACGCGCGAGCCACTTCCTGCCTTCGCTGATTCTGTTGCTGGCAGGGCTTGCGGCAGCCTATGTGAGGGACCTCAGCGTCTTCTTCACATCGCTGTTCAACGTTCTACCCACCTTGGTGCTGTTGCTGGGTGGCGCCTACTGCGCCGTATACCGCCGCCAGCGCGAGCTGTTCCTGATGGTCACGGTGTATATCGCCTATTTCCTGCTCGATACCCAGACCGATTTCTACCGTGACAACGGCCGGGTCCGCGAGGATGCGGCGGTGATCTTCCACCTGGTGTGCCTGCTGCTGCCGGCGCTGTTCGGCCTGTACGGGGCGTGGCAGGAACGCACCCACCTGGCCCAGGACCTGCTGGCGCGCTTCGCCGTGCTGTTCGCGGTGAGCAGCGTGGCGGTGGCGCTGGAGCAGAGTTTTCCCGAGGCGCTGCTGGGCTGGCTGGCCGAGATCCGCTGGCCCGCGCTGCATGGCCAGTGGATGAGCCTGATCCAGCTGGCCTACCCCTTGTTCCTGGCGGTGTTCATCCTGCTGGTGGTGCAGTACCTGCGCGAGCCAAGGCCGTTGCATGCCGCGCAGATCATCGGCCTGATCGGCATCTTCTGGATGCTGCCCAAGACATTCATCCTGCCGTTCACCCTGAACATCATGTGCAGCCAGGTGATGCTGATGATCGCCGCCGCGGTGTCCCACGAGGCCTACCAGATGGCCTTCCGCGACGAGCTGACCGGCCTGCCCGGGCGGCGGGCCCTCAACGAGCGCATGCAGCGCCTGGGGCGCAACTATGTGATCGCCATGACCGATGTCGACCACTTCAAGAAATTCAACGACACCCACGGTCACGACGTCGGCGACCAGGTCCTGCGCCTGGTCGCCAGCCGCCTGTCCAAGGTGACCGGCGGCGGGCGCGCGTACCGCTACGGCGGTGAAGAGTTCGCCCTGGTGTTCGCCGGCAAGACCGCCGAAGAGTGCCTGCCGCACCTGGAGGCGGTGCGCGAGATGATCGCCAACTACGCCATCCAGCTGCGTGACCAGAACAGCCGGCCGCAGGATGATTCCACCGGGCGCCAGCGCCGTGGCGCAGGGGCCAACACCACGGTTTCGGTGACCATCAGCATCGGCGTCGCCGAGCGCCAGGTCGAGCACCGCAATCCCGACGAAGTGCTCAAGTCTGCCGACCAAGCGCTGTACAGCGCCAAGGGCGCGGGGCGTAACTGCGTCATGACCTTCGGCCAGCAATCGCGGCGCGGCGCCGTGCGCATGGCGTGAATTATCGTGTGACTATGTAAGACTATTCGGTCGCATGATGACCCTATGTCTCGTAAAAGTTGTTCGGTTACACTGCGGTCATCCCAGTGCCGCGGCCCCGACGGGCCGCCCCGACCCCGATAGCGAGAGGTTGTCATGGCTGAATATAAAGCGCCCCTGCGCGATATGCGCTTCGTCCTCAATGAAGTCTTCGACGTGGCCACGCTCTGGTCGCAGTTGCCCGGCCTGGCCGAGGCGGTCGATGCGGACACGGCCATGGCCGTGCTGGAGGAGGCCGGCAAGGTCACCGGCAAGACCATCGCGCCGCTGAGTCGCGCCGCCGACGAAGAGGGTTGCCACTGGGACAACGGTTCGGTGCGTACCCCGGCGGGCTTCATCGAGGCCTACCAGACTTATGCCGAAGGGGGGTGGGTCGGCGTTGGCGGTGATCCACTCTTCGGTGGCATGGGCATGCCCAAGGTCGTCTCGGCGCAGGTCGAGGAGATGGTCAACGCCTCGAGCCTGGCCTTCGGCCTGTATCCGATGCTGACCGCCGGCGCCTGCCTGTCGATCAACGCCCACGCCAGTGAAGCGCTCAAGGAAAAGTACCTGCCGAACATGTACGCCGGCGTCTGGGCCGGTTCAATGTGCCTCACCGAACCCCACGCCGGCACCGACCTGGGCATCATCCGCACCAAGGCCGAACCCCAGGCCGACGGCAGCTACAAGGTCAGCGGCACGAAGATCTTCATCACCGGCGGCGAGCACGACCTCACCGAGAACATCATCCACCTGGTGCTGGCCAAGCTGCCGGACGCCCCGGCAGGTCCTAAGGGCATCTCGCTGTTCCTGGTGCCCAAGTTCCTGGTCAATGAGGATGGCAGCCTCGGCGCGCGCAACCCGGCCACGTGCGGCTCGATCGAGCACAAGATGGGCATCCAGGGCTCGGCCACCTGCGTGATGAACTTCGACGAGGCGGTCGGCTACATCGTCGGTGAGCCGAACAAGGGCCTGGCGGCCATGTTCACCATGATGAACTACGAGCGCCTGGGGGTCGGTATCCAGGGCCTGGCTTCGGCCGAGCGCTCCTACCAGAACGCCGTGGAGTACGCCCGCGACCGTCTGCAGAGCCGTGCTCCGACCGGGCCACAGGCCAAGGACAAGGTGGCCGACCCGATCATCGTCCACCCGGACGTGCGCCGCATGCTGCTGACCATGAAGGCGCTGACCGAAGGCGGTCGAGCGTTCTCCACCTATGTGGCGATGCAGCTCGACAGCGCCAAGTACAGTGAAGACGCCGCGGTCCGCAAGCGCAGCGAGGAGCTGGTGGCGCTGCTGACCCCGGTGGCCAAGGCCTTCCTCACCGACCTGGGCCTGGAGTGCACCGTGCATGGCCAGCAGGTCTTCGGCGGCCATGGCTACATCCGCGAATGGGGCCAGGAGCAACTGGTGCGCGATGTGCGCATCACCCAGATCTACGAAGGCACCAACGGTATCCAGGCGCTGGACCTGGTCGGCCGCAAGGTGGTGGCCAGCGGCGGCGCCTACTACGCGCTGTTCGCCGATGAGATCCGCCAGTTCATCGCCACTGCCGGCAGCGAGCTGGGTGAATTCACCAAGCCGCTGGCGGCATCCCTTGATCAGCTCGATGAGCTGACCGCCTGGGTGCTGGACCAGGCCAAGGGCAACCCCAACGAAATCGGCGCGGCCTCGGTCGAGTACCTGCACGCGTTCGGCTACGTCGCTTACGCCTACATGTGGGCATTGATGGCGCGGGCGGCCAAGGCCGGTGAAGGGGATGCCGACTTCTACGGCGCCAAGCTGGGCACGGCGCGGTTCTACTTCGCGCGCCTGCTGCCACGGGTTCACTCGCTGGTGGCATCGGTGAAGGCGGGGAGCGAGTCGCTCTATCTGCTGGACGCCGCGCAGTTCTGACCATTGCGGGCTGCGTAGCAGTCCGTTGCGGCTCAAGGCCGCTCTTGCAGGGGGATGCAATCCTTCTGCAGGGGCGGCCTTTTGCTTTGTCAGGGTGGTGTGTTTGTGCAAGGGCTGCTTTTGTAAGCTTTGGCTTACACGACGTAGTGACGTTTCGCCTCTTTCCTAAGATTGGATCCACGGTTACTCTTTCTTACATGGACGTAGCGCAGGACGCGCAATGGACAGAGCAGGACGCCTTACACGGAAGTAGCGCAGGAAGCGCGAAAAGATAGAACAGGGACACGAAGGATTTCCTGCCAGGACGGCGGGGTGATAGGGATGTCGAAGGGAAACAGTCTGGAAAACCCCGCTTAGGCGGGGTTTTCTTTGCGCGCGTGTTTTTCAGCCGAGCACATCCAGTGGCGAGGCCCCCAGCTGGCGCGGATCGGCTTCCTCTTCCAGCAAGGTCCGCAGCAGCTCTACCGAAGCCTGCTGACGCTGGGCATCGCGGAACACCAGGCCGACCTTGAGCGGCACCCGCGGCTCGCTCAGGGGCTTCCACAGCAGTTCCTGGTCGTCCTGCGCGGCATCCTTGGCCCGGCCTGGCAGGATCGTCGCCAGCGCCGTGTGCGCCAGGCTGTCGAGGATCCCCGCCATGTTGTTCATCTCGGCCTGCACCTGGGGCCTGCGACCCTGGCTGGCCAGCTGCGCCTTCCAGATCTGGCGGATCTGGAACTCCTCGCCGAGCATCAGCATCGGCAGCTCCGCCGCCTGGCGGATCGAGACTTTCTTGAAGTCTTTCAGCGGGTGGGCCCTGGGGATCACCAGCTGCAGTTCATCCTCGTACAGCAGCAAACCATGCAGCCCGGGCTGACGCGGCGGCAGGTAGCTGATGCCGATGTCCAGCCCGCCATTGAGCAGGCGCCGCTCGATCTGCGACCCCGACAGTTCATAGATCTGCACCACCAGATGCGGCTGGGCCTTGCGCACCCGCTCCAGCAACTGCGGCACCAGGCTTGGCCGCACGGTCTGCAGCACGCCGATGGCCAGGGTGCGCAGCGACTGGCCCTTGAAGTTGCCCATGGCTTCGTGGGCCCGTTGCAGGCCATCGAGCAGGGGCACGGCGTGGTTGTACAGGGTATGGGCGGCCAGCGTGGGCAGCAGGCGCTTGTTGCTGCGTTCGAACAGGCTCAGGTCGAGGCTGTGCTCCAGTTGGCGGATCTGCTGCGACAGTGCCGGCTGTGACAGCGACAGACGCTCGGCGGCACGGCCCACATGGCCCTCTTCGTAGACCGCGACGAAGTAACGCAGTTGGCGGAAATCCATAAGTAATACTTATCGAAAAAGCTGGAAAAACGAAATGGCCGCAAATTGGCCGCAAGCCTAGTCTATCGCCGTATTCCAGCGGGTTACAGCGTTCTTCAAGGCGATTGTTACCCCGAATGAAAAACACTTTTGATAGGCAAGGCAAAATATCCGATTCCGGCGCCAGACCGGAACCTTGACCGCCCACCCGTGATTGGCCGGAGCCCCGATGAACCTGTTCAACCTGCGCCGCTCGGCGCCCGCCGTCGCCGAGTCCACGCGTGCTCCGGTGATCGAGCCGGACGGCGTGCAGCTCTCCCGCGAGCGGCTGATGCCCAGCACCGAGCGTGCGCAGCAGGTGTTCGTGCGTGGCCAGGGTTCCTGGTTGTGGGACAGCGAGGGGCATGCCTACCTGGACTTCACCCAGGGCTGCGCGGTCAACAGCCTGGGCCACAGCCCAAGCGTGCTGGTCAAGGCGCTGGGCAACCAGGCCCAGGCGCTGATCAACCCTGGAGCGGGCTATCACAGCCGCGGCCTGCTGAGCCTGGTCGAGCTATTGTGCCAGCGCTCTGGCAGTGACCAGGCTTACCTGCTAAACAGCGGCGCCGAAGCCTGCGAGGGCGCGATCAAGCTGGCGCGCAAGTGGGGCCAGCTGCACCGCAACGGCGCCTATCACATCATCACCGCCAGCCAGGGCTGCCATGGCCGCTCCCTGGGCGCCTTGTCGGCTTCCGACCCATTGCCGTGCAACCGCTGCGAGCCCGGCTTGCCGGGCTTCAGCAAGGTGCCGTTCAACGACCTGGCGGCGCTGCACGCGGCGGTCGACTCGCGCACCGTGGCGATCATGCTCGAGCCGATCCAGGGCGAAGCCGGCGTGATCCCGGCCACCCGTGATTACCTCCAGGGCGTCGAGCGCCTGTGCCGTGAGCTGGGCATCCTGCTGATCCTTGATGAAGTACAGACCGGTGTAGGACGCTGCGGAACTCTATTGGCAGAAGAATCCTACGGCGTGCGGGCCGACATCATCACTCTCGGCAAGGGCCTGGGCGGTGGCGTGCCGCTGGCGGCGCTGCTGGCCCGTGGCCGCGCCTGCTGCGCCGAGCCGGGCGAGTTGGAAGGCAGCCATCATGGCAACGCGCTGATGAGCGCCGCCGGGTTGGCCGTGTTGCAGACCGTGCTGGAGGCGGGCTTCCTCGAGCAGGTGCTGGACAGTGGCCGGCACCTGCGCGATGGCCTGAGCCGCCTGGCGGGTCGCTACGGCCAGGGCGAGGTGCGTGGCCAGGGGCTGCTGTGGGGGCTGCAACTGCGTGAAGACAGCGCGGCGCAGCTGGTCGAGGCCGCGCTGCAGGAGGGCTTGCTGCTCAATGCGCCGCAGGCCGACGTGGTGCGGTTCTCGCCGGCGCTGACGGTGAGCAAGGGCAATATCGACGAGATGCTCCTGCGCCTGGCCCGGGCGTTCGCCCGCCTGCATGCCCAACAGCACAACCGCCGCGAAGTGCCGGCCTGACCGGGTGCCCCGGCGAACAGAATTTCAACGAACCGTCTGGCGTTCCTGCGCATCGCCCCTGGCCTGAAATACATGGCCCGGGGCGTTTTTTTTGCCTGGTGGAACCTCTGCGAGGCACGGCTAGTCTGTGTTGATACACCCTCAAGGAGCGCAGCACATGGACTTCATCCGCATCATCATCGCCATCATCCTGCCGCCGCTGGGCGTGTTCCTCCAGGTGGGGTTCGGCGGGGCGTTCTGGCTGAATATCCTGCTGACCTTGCTGGGTTATATCCCCGGGATCGTGCATGCGGTGTACATCATCGCCAAGCGCTGAAGACCCCGCCGCTCCTACAGGGATGGCGTTGGCTGGCTTAGCAACCGGCAGTAGAACCTCCACTCTTCCTCGAGCGCATGCGCCAGGTTCGCCGCCTGGCGGAAGCCATGCCGCTCGCCCGCGTAGAAATGCCCCTCGGCCTCGATACCGTTGGCCTTGAGCGCCTCAAGCATGCTGCGGGTCTGCTCCGGCACCACCACCGCGTCCAGCTCGCCCTGGAAGAAGATCACCGGCACCTTGATCCGCCCGGCGTGCAGCAGCGGCGTGCGCTGGCGATAACGCTCGGCATCGCACCGAGGGTCGCCGATCAGCCAGTCCAGGTAGTCGCCTTCGAATTTGTGGGTGGCCCGCCCCAGCGCTTCGGGGTCGCTGACGCCGTACAGGCTGGCGCCGCCGCGGAAGACGTCCCGGAAGGCCAAGGCGCACAGGGTGGTGTAACCGCCGGCGCTACCGCCACGAATGAAGGCTTGGTCAAGGGCGATCAGGCCCTGGCCGGCAAGGTGGGCGACTGCCGCGCAGGCATCTTCCACATCACTCGCTCCCCAGTTCAGGTGCAGTGCCTGGCGGTAGGCGCGACCATAGCCGCTGCTGCCCCGGTAGTTGAGGTCGGCGACGGCAAAGCCGCGCTGGGTCCAGTACTGGATGCGCGGGTCGAGTACCGGGTAGCAGGCCGAAGTCGGACCGCCGTGAATGAACACCACCAGCGGCGATGGCCCACCACCCGTGCCTTGCATGGCGGGGTAGAAGAATCCGTGGGCGGTGTCTTCGCCACTGGCGTAACGAATCGGTTGTGGAAGACTGATGTCCTCGGCGGGCAGCACCTCGGCGCCACCTGCCAGCACCTGGACTTCGTGGCTGCGCCGGTCGATAGCGATCACCGCCGGTGGGCTGATCGGCGAAGCGGCTACGGCATAAAGCTGTCCGTCATCCAGCGCCAGGCTGCGGAAACGCGTGTACGCACTTGCATAACGCTCCACCTCGCCATCGGCGCGGCGCAGCCCCAGTTGGCCGAAACCGTCCTCGAACCAACTGGCCAGGTAGCTGGCGGGGCCAAGGGCCAGCCAGGTGCTGGCGCCCAGTTGCCAGGGGGCGGCGGCATGATCGGCGGGCGCGGCGGGCAGGCGTTGCCAGTGTCCGTCGAGTTCGCCCCAGGGCTGCCAGAAACCGTCGCGGTCGGACAGGCAGTACAAGCGGCCTTGCTCATCGAAGCGCGGCTGTTGCAGCGATTCGTCCTGCCCGGCGATGCAGCATGCCGGGCCCCAGGCGCCAGAAGGTTCGCGTTCCCGGCACATCAGGCGGGTGACGGTCCAGGGTTGGGCAGGTCGGTTCCATTCGATCCAGGCCAGTCGGCAGCCGTCGGGGCTCAGCGTGGGTGAGGCGTAGAAGTCGGCCCCTTCGGCCAGGATTTGCCGATGCTGCGTCGAGAGACCCACCAGGCGATGCACGACCTGTTCGCCATGCTGCTCTTCGACGGCCAGCACCTGACCGGCCTGCCACTGCACGTCGCCATAGCGGCAGTCGTCGGCGTGGGTGAGCGGGCGCGGTGGGCTGTCATCCAGGGCCTGCAGGTAGACCTGCTGGTCCTTTTCGTTGACGAACACCAGCCCGTCGTCGCCCAGGCAGAAGCTGCCGCCACCGTACTCATAGACCCGGCTGCGCACACTGAACCCGTCCGGGGTCAGGCAGCGGGCCTGCCGATCGCGCCAGTGCCAGACCCGGCAGGCGCCATCGGCGGGGCGGAACTCGTTCCAGAACACCCCTTGCGCGCCGACCTTGAGCTCGGCGAAATCGGTGCCGGCGGCCACCGCCTGGGCGGCGCTGAACTCAGCCACGGGCGATGACATGGGAATTGCGCTCGTTGCGGAAGGTCATCTGTTCGATCTCCAGCGTTGCGTGCTCGGCCTCCTCGCGGGCCTTGAGGATGATGCCATGGTCCGGCGACTTGCCGCACACCGGGTCGGCCTTGCTGGCATCGCCGGTGAGCATGAAGGCCTGGCAACGGCAGCCACCGAAGTCCTTCTCCTTCTCGTCACACGAGCGGCACGGTTCGGGCATCCAGTCATAGCCGCGGAAACGGTTGAAACCGAACGAGTCGTACCAGATATGCCGCAGGTCATGGTCGCGCACATTGGGAAATTTCACCGGTAGCTGGCGCGCGCCATGGCACGGCAGCGCGGTGCCATCCGGCGTGATGGTCAGGAACAGGCTGCCCCAGCCGTTCATGCAGGCCTTGGGGCGCTCTTCGTAGTAGTCCGGGGTGACGAAGATCAGCTTGCACGGCTTGCCTTCGGCCTTGAGCCTTTCCCGGTACTCGTTGGTGATGCGCTCGGCCCGCTCCAGCTGGGCGCGGGTCGGCAGCAGGCCCAGGCGGTTGAGGTGCGCCCAGCCGTAGAACTGGCAGGTGGCAAGTTCTACGAAGTCGGCCTCCAGGGCCAGGCACAGCTCGATGATGCGGTCGATCTTGTCGATATTGTGCCGGTGGGTGACGAAGTTGAGCACCATCGGGTAGCCATGGGCCTTCACTGCCCGGGCCATCTCCAGTTTCTGCGTGAAGGCTTTCTTCGAGCCGGCCAGCAGGTTGTTCACCTGCTCGTCACTGGCCTGGAAGCTGATCTGGATATGGTCCAGCCCGGCCTGCTTGAACGCGGCGATCTTCTGCTCGGTCAGGCCGATGCCGGAGGTGATCAGGTTGGTGTAGTAGCCCAGGCGACGGGCCTCGCCGATCAGCTCGGCGAGGTCCTGGCGCACCAGCGGCTCGCCACCGGAGAAACCGATCTGCGCTGCGCCCATCTCGCGGGCTTCGGCCATCACCTTGAACCACTGCTCGGTGCTCAGCTCCTTGCCTTGCTCGGCGAAGTCCAGCGGGTTGGAGCAGTACGGGCACTGCAGCGGACAGCGGTAGGTGAGCTCGGCCAGCAACCACAGCGGCAGGCCCACCGGTACCTCAGGCGAGGGTGATCCAGTGTTCGGCACGGGCCACCTCCATGAATTGCTCGATGTCGTCGGCGACTTCGGGCACACCGGGGAACTGCCGCTCGAGTTCGGCAATGATCGCCGCGACATCGCGCTGGCCATCGATGAGCCCGCCGATCAGCCCGGCGCTGTCGTTGAGCTTGATCATTCCCTCTGGGTACAGCAGCACATGGCCCTTCTGCGCCGGCTCGTACTGGAAACGGTAGCCGGGGCGCCAGGCGGGCACCTGTTGACGGTCGAAACTCATAGGGCGATCCCCTTGTGCCAGACCCGCTCGCGGGTGACGCTGTGGTAGGGCGGGCGGTTCAGTTCATAGGCCATGCTCATGGCGTCGAGCATGCTCCAAAGGATATCCAGCTTGAACTGCAGGATCTGCAGCATGCGCTCCTGCCCCTCGCGGGTGGTGTAGTGCTGCAGGGTGATCGCCAGGCCGTGCTCCACATCGCGCCGGGCCTGGCCCAGGCGGGTGCGGAAGTATTCGTAGCCGGTCGGGTCGATCCACGGATAGTGCTGCGGCCAGCTGTCCAGGCGCGATTGGTGGATCTGCGGGGCGAACAGTTCGGTCAGCGAGCTGCTGGCGGCTTCCTGCCAGCTGGCGCGGCGGGCGAAGTTGACGTAGGCGTCGACCGCGAAGCGCACGCCGGGCAGCACCAGCTCCTGGCTGCGCAGTTGGTCAGGGTCCAGGCCCACGGCCTGGCCGAGGCGCAGCCAGGCCTCGATGCCGCCGTCCTCGCCGGGCGCGCCATCGTGGTCGAGCAGGCGCTGGATCCACTCGCGGCGCACTTCGCGGTCCGGACAGTTGGCCAGGATCGCGGCATCCTTCATCGGGATGTTGACCTGGTAGTAAAAGCGGTTGGCCACCCAGCCCTGGATCTGCTCGCGGGTGGCGCGGCCTTCATACATCGCCACATGGTAGGGGTGATGGATGTGGTAGTAGGCGCCCTTGGCGCGCAGGGCCTGCTCGAACTCGGCAGGGGACATCGGCGTTGCGTCGCTCACAGGGCCTCCTTACAACTCGATGCTCATGCCATCGAAGGCGACTTCCACGCCCCGGCGCTGCACTTCGGCGCGTTCCGGCGAGTCTTCGTCGAGGATCGGGTTGGTGTTGTTGATGTGGATAAGCACCTTGCGCTGGCGCGGGAAGCCATCCAGCACCTCGAGCATGCCGCCCGTGCCGTTCTGCGCCAGGTGGCCCATCTCGCGGCCGGTGCGGGTGCCGACGCCGCGGCGCTGCATTTCATCATCCTCCCACAGGGTGCCGTCGACCAGCAGGCAGTCGGCGTCGTGCATCATCTCCAGCAACTTGGCGTCGACCTGGCCCAGGCCCGGTGCGTAGAACAGCTTGCCGCCGGTGCGGGTGTCCTCCACCAGCAGCCCGAGGTTATCGCCCGGGTGCGGGTCGAAGCGGTGCGGGGAATAAGGCGGCGCGGCGCTGCGCAGCGGGAAGGGAGTGAAGCGCAGGTTCGGACAGGCGTCGATGACGAAGCTGCCTTCGAGCTCGATGCGATTCCACACCAGGCCGCCGTTCCAGTGGCTGAGCATGTTGAACAGTGGAAAACCGCTGGTCAGGTCCTGGTGGACCATGTCGGTGCACCACACCTGGTGCGGGCAGCCCTCGCGCAGGCTGAGCAGGCCGGTGGTGTGGTCGATCTGGCTGTCGAGCAGGACGATGGCGTCGATACCGGTGTCGCGCAGGGCGCGCGCCGGCTGCATCGGCGCGAACGCCTGGAGCTGGGCGCGGATGTCCGGCGAGGCATTGCACAGGACCCAGTGCTCGCCGTCGTCGGACAGGGCGATGGACGACTGGGTGCGCGCGGTGGCGCGCAGGGTACCGTCACGGTAGCCCTTGCAATTGACGCAGTTGCAGTTCCACTGGGGGAACCCGCCACCGGCGGCGGAACCGAGGATCTGGATGTACATGGGTACTCTCTAGCCGGAAAGGTTAGCCCGAAAGCCATATCGGAAAAACACAAACGCCCCGGCGGGCCGGGGCGTCTAACTGCGCAGCCGCTTAACGGTTGGCGAAGTACATGGTCACTTCGAAGCCGATACGCAGGTCAGTGTATGCAGGTTTGGTCCACATGGGTTTGCTCCTTCCGGATGGGGTTTGGGTGGTCGGCTCATTATTGGGTACTCCCCGCAAAGAGAGGTTCCATTGGCCGAGATTGCGCTATCTTACAAGAAAAATTTGTACCGAAAGGTTAATTCTTCGAAAGGCGCCATTGCATTTGCGGTAACAATCCCGCCGTTTTTTCATAGCCATTCGGTGTCCGGGGCACTGGCATTGGCCAGGCACAACCAACCGTGCCTTGCCTCGAGCAACTGCTGGAGCAACGCATCCAACTGGCCTTGTTCGACTTTGAGGATAGACCTTCGCATGCGCGACAGGTCGGCATTGTGTGTCGCGATATGTGCCTGCCAGGCCCATTGCGTGACATCGGCGTTGGCCATCGCTGTCTCGTCGAACTGATCGGCCAGTTGCGCTCGCGCCGCTGGGGCCAGCGCGACGCCCTGGCGCAGCAGGTCCAGCAGATGGCCCAGGATCTGTGCGTGGCTGGCGTGCGGCGATTGCACGCCGAACAGCAGCCCGGCGTAGCCTTCGAACTGACGAAAGGCGCTGAACACGGCGTAACCCAGTTGCAGCTCGACGCGCAGACGCTGATAGACCGGGCCTTGCAGCACGTGGGCGAGCAGTCGACCGGCGGCCTGCAGATCAGCCGGCAGCGGGCAGAACAGCAACAGCGCGGGCTCGCTGCCCGAAGTCGGTATCTGCCGCCAGTGGCGTCCGAGGATCGGGCGCGCTGGCGAGGGAGCGATCGGTTGTCCCATGAGGCCTTGCAGTGCCGTGCCCAAGGCGCCCTGTTGGGCGGGGGCGAACCCTTGCGCCAAACCCTGCCAGCGGGCGTGCTGCCAGAGTGCGTCGAGCCGCGGCTGGTCCAGGGTGCAGGCCGGCTGCGGTTGCTCTTCACCCATCAGTAAAGCGTCCGGCAGTGCCTTCAGCAGCGCACGGATCGGTATCAGCGGCGCTTCGGCTGCCGCTGGCGAGTACCAATGCTCCTGGGCTGGCGTGCGCAGCAAGGCCAGGGCCTCGTGCGTGGCATTGATCACGGCCAGCGGGTGCCCCGCGAGGCGCAACTGCCAGTAATCGCCAATGGCCTCGAAGCCCAGTCGCAACGCTGCCTGGTCGGCACGCTCGCGCAGGGGTTGCAGACTGTGTTGCAGAACGACCTGCATGCGCTGACGCAGCGGCGAAGGAATGTGCCAACGCAGGTCGAGGCTCGCAAACTGACGAGAGGGCGGCAGGCAGTCACCGAGACCAAGTCCTGCTGGCAACGGCGTGTCGATCATGGGAAGTTCGGTTGCCAGCAGCGCTTCATCGGGGGGCAATTGCCAGTCTCCGGCATCCGCGGAAGGCAGGTCCCACAGCAGTGCAGCGAAGGCTTCCAGGCCTTGTGTTCCCAGCCCTGCGAAAGGCCGGCCGGCACTGTCGCGCTGTGCCAGTTCCATTGCGCTGGCGGCCTGTTCGTGGCGTTGCTGCAGGCGGGCGAAGCGGTCGTTCAGCGGCTTGTGGTCCTGTTGGCGCAGAAAACCCAGCCAGCCGTGCAGCAGCTCCCGGGTCTTGTCCGGACAAGCCTGGTCCGACAGCTGCAACTGGACATGCCAGAGCAACTGCCCGGCATGGGCGTGAAGTTGTTGCGCCTTGCAGCCCTGCAGCCAGCCGCGCTGGCGCAAGGCATCCAGCCAACCGCCGGGTCGGCTGTCGGTGAGCTGGGCCAGCAACAGCTCGAGTGCCTGCTCTGCGCCATCCGGCAGTCCATCATGGGCGAACAGCAGGTCGTGGCGGTTGCCCCAGGCGTCTGGTTGTCCCAGCGGCGCGTCGAGCAAGGCGGGTGGCCGTTGCCGGGCGACGCTTTCGCCCTTGGCGAACAGACCACCGAACTGCCTGCCCAGGTGCGCCAGCTCATCCAGCGGCTGCGGGCCGGCCAGGCTCAGGGTGAGTTGCCCGCCTTGGTAGAAGTCGTGGTGGAACTGCCTCAGCCCTTGCTGGAAGGCATCGTTTTCCAGCGGCAGGCTGTGCCGGTTGCCGGCGTGAAAGCCGGTGAGCGGATGGCGTGCCGACACCGACTGCAACAAGGCGAACTGACGCTGGGCGTCGGGATTGCACGACCAGGCGATGAACTCGGCATGGATCACCTCGCGCTCGCGGCGCTGGCGCGCGATGGCGAAGTCCGGCTCGGCGAGCATCTGGCACAGACGCTCCAGCCCACCGGTCAACGCTATGGGGGGCACGTCGAAGAAGAAGTCGGTGGTGCGTTCGCGGGTACTGGCGTTGACTTGGCCACCCAGGCCCTGGACGTAGCGCATCAGGCCGTCGTCCAGCGGAAAACGCCTGTTGCCGAGGAAGAACAGGTGTTCGAGAAAGTGCGCCAGGCCCGGCCAGCGCGCGGGTGCGTCATGGCTGCCGGCCTGCACCCGCAAAGCCGCCGCCGCACGCTTGAGGCGTGGGGCGTGGCGCAGGGTCAGGTGCAGGCCGTTGGCGAGGGTGAGGTGGCGAATGGCGTCGGACATGACGCCATGCTAGCGCGCAATGCCGAGGTTGTCTGTTCTGGCCCTGTCGCTGTTAATGCAGATCCCGACGCAGGTCCGCCAGGTAGGGAAACGCCTCCCGCCCTTTCAATACCCGCTCGCGTTGCAGGTCTGCCAGCAACAGCCCCTCTTCGTCCCCGGCCATCGCCAGCACATCACCATCCGGCCCGACGATGCTGCTCTGCCCGCAATACTGGATCTCGCCTTCGCTGCCGCAGTAGTTGGCGTATACCAGATAACACTGGTTCTCCTGCGCCCGCGAGCGCACGGTCACCTGGCAGACGAAGTCGTAAGGCGCCATGTTCGCCGTCGGCACCAGGATCAGCTCGGCGCCGTCCAGCGCCAGGCGCCGGGCGTTCTCCGGGAATTCGATGTCGTAGCAGATCAGCAGCCCGACCTTCCAGCCGTCCAGCTCGACCACCGGAAAGTGATCGTCGCCCGGGCTGAACATCGAGCGGTCCAGCTCGCCGAACAGGTGGGTCTTGCGGTAGTTGCACAGGCTGCGGCCATGGGCGTCGATCAGTTGCGCGCTGTTGTGGATCGACCCGTCCTCGGCCCGTTCCGGATAGCCGTAGACGATGGCGATCCGGTGCGCCTGGGCGATCTCGACGACACTCATGGCCGAGGGACCGTCCTCGGACTCGGCCAGGCGTTCCACCTGGTCCAGGCCGATGTTGTAGCCGCTTAGGAACATCTCCGGGCACACCAGCAACTGCGCGCCGCGGGCGGCGGCCTGCTGGGCCTGGTGCTGCAGGCGCTCGAGATTGCCGGGCACGTCCAACGGCTTGGGCGTGCCCTGGAACAGGGCGATGCGCATGGCGCTACTCCTTCGCTCAGTCGGCCAGGGCGATCGGGCCGATCTCGTGGAACACATCGCCCGGGCCGGGGTTGTCCGGGTGGGTCTGGCCACCGAAGTGGTTCATGATACCCCACACCGCATTGAGCGAAGTCTGCACCGCACCTTCCACCCAGGCCGGGGTCCACGACACGTCGTCACCGGCGATGAAGATGCCGCGCTGTTCGGCGGGCATATCCTGCTGCATGAAGTGCGCGTACATGCGCTGGTTGTAGCGGTAGTGGCCCGGCAGCGCGCCCTTGAAGGCGCCGAGGAAGTGCGGGTCGGCCTCCCACGAGATGGTGATCGGGTCGCCGATGATATGCCCGGCGATATCGGTCTTGGGGTAGATCTTCTTCAGTGCGTCGAGGGCCAGCTGCACGCGCTTTTCGGTCGGGTGCGGCAGCATCTTCAGGGCGTCGCTCATCCAGGCGTAGGACAGGCAGATCACCCCTGGCTTGTCGTCGCCGTTGTCGAACAGGTAGGTGCCGCGGGTCAGGCGATCGGTGAGGGTCATGCTCATCAGGTCGCGGCCGGTTTCCGGGTCCTTGTCCTTCCAGAACGGCCGGTCGACCATGACGAAGGTCTTCGACGACTGCATGTAGCGGGTGCGGTCCAGGGCCATCCACATCTTCTGCGAGAACAGCGACTCCTCGCAGTCGATCTGGGTGGTCAGCAGCCAGCTCTGGCAGGTGGTGAGCACCGCCGCGTAGTGGCGCACGTCGCCATAGTTGTCGGTGACCGCCAGGCGCCCGTCGCTGGCCCGGGCGATGCGCTTGACCCCGGTGCGTGGCGCGCCGCCGTGCAGGCCGCTGAGGCTGATGCCGGCCGGCCAGTGGGCGCAACGTTCCGGCACATGGCGCCAGATGCCCTGCGGCACCTGCTCGACGCCGCCGACCACCAGGTGCTGGTGATCGTCGCAGTTGGTCATCACCACGCGGAAGATTTCCAGCATCGAGTTGGGGAAGTCCGAGTCCCAGCCGCCGGTGCCGAAGCCGACCTGGCCGAACACCTCGCGGTGCTGGAAGCTCAGCTTGGCGAACGAGCGCGAGGTGGCGACGAAGTCATAGAAGGTGCGGTCGTCCCACAGCGGCACCAGCTTGTTCCACAGGTCCTTCAGGCGCGGCACGTCGCGGTCGCGGATGGCCTGCTGGATATCGCCGAACTGCGCGCCGCTCTCCAGGGCGTCGGCCCAGGCGTCGGCCACTTCGTGGAACAGCTGCGGCAGGTCGGCGGATTTTTCGGCGTAGTAGGTCTGGCCTTCTAGGTCTATCACCGTGCTGCCCGAAGCCGGGGTCAGCGGGTTGGGGAAAGGCTTGGTCTCCAGGCCCAGCTTGTCGACGTAGTGGTAGAACGCCGTGGACGACACCGGGAAGCGCATGCCGCCCAGTTCGGCGACGATGCCGTCGGTGCCGTTGAACGCCTGCGAGCGCAGCCGGCCACCCAGCTTGGAGGCCTCGTACACCACGGGCTTGAGGCCCAGCTTCATCAGCTCGTAGGCCGCCACCAGCCCGGCGATGCCACCACCGACGATCGCCACCTCTTCGCCATGGCGCTCCTTGGGAATGCTGCCCAGGCCAGCCGGGTGCTCCAGCCAGTCGTCGAAGGCGAACGGGAAGTCGGGACCGAAGATGGTGATGGGTTTCTTGCCGTCGGCGGGGTGGCGGTTTTTCTTGTTCATGTAATGACCTTGCCAGGGGCTGCGCAGGGGGCGGAGCCTGAGTATAGAGAATGCCTGGTGGCCATTTTATGAAGTGGGGTGTTCGTTATTAAGGTGCAGAGTGGCGTCGTTATGTGATTTGTTTCGTCATAATGTTATATTTTTTGCATAAAATGACGATTGCAAACCGGTATCAGCTGCTCTCTTTGTGGGAGCGGGCTTGACCCGCGATCACCGGCGGAGCCGGTGCCATACACCGCATCGCGGGGCAAGCCCGCTCCCACAAAATCTACTTCGCGCTGGAGAGAATCAGCTTGGTCCTACAGAGACATGTAATAACAGGAAGTATCCTACGAGCCATGTAGCCTCGGTCTGGCAGTTTGGGAGAACCCTTCGCGGTTAACTTCAGCCGGTCACCGCCTATTCGGTGATCGGGCGTGAGAACCCTCTTCCAACTTGAGCGCCGAGGCATGCGTTATGGCAGCCTTGCGCGGGCAGGCTTTTGCCTGGCCGGTTTCCAAGTTGGCCGGATTCTCACCCCGCGTACGGCTGCCACCAATTCCCGTGAGAAGGATGCAGATGGCAGTAATCCCTGGCTCAACTTGGATACTGCGCTATGAAAAAGATCGTCCCCGACCCACCCCTCGCCCTGAACCCGACCACCGAGCAGTCCTTCTGCTCCTGCCAGTCCAGCCATCCCCCCATCTTCACCGTGCGCCCCGGCGTCGATGCCGCCGACGCCCTGGTCCACGCCAGCATGCTGGCCCGGGCCATCCAGGAAATCGCCGACGACTACGCCCAGCACCATGCCCCCGAGGCGGGGCGGGCGATGATCTGGTCGATCCTGCATTCGGCGGAAACGGTGCGCGCGCTGTTGGAAGGGCTGCTCGACGCGATGGAGGCTTGATGGTCGGGGGCCGTGGTCAGCCCGGCTGGCCGCGGTCTACCTTGCTGCTGAGGATGATCGACGTGGTGGTCTTCTCCACCCCATCCAGGCTGCCGATCTGGTCGAGCAGTTGGTCCAGTTGCTCTGGCGAATCACTGTTCAGCCACGCCACATAATCAAACTCGCCACTCACCGCGCACAGTTGCTGTACCTGGCCCATGGCGCCCAGGCGACGCACGATGTCCTTGCCCGAGCGTGGCTGCGCCTTGATCCCCACGTACGCCTGCAGTCCGCCGCCCAACAGGCGCTGGCCCAGGCGCACGCCATAGCCGGTGATGACCTTGCTCTTCTCCAGCCGCGCCAGGCGCGAGTTCACGGTGGTGCGGGCGATACCCAGCTGGCGGGCGAGGGTGGCGACGCTTTCGCGGGCGTTGATCTGCAACAGGGCGATCAACTGGCGGTCGATTTCGTCGAGGGTGATGGCACGGGCGTCTGGCATGGCGAGTCTCGGCATAGGGTGCACTAGCCTAGCCAGCCTGGGGCCGATGAGAAAGAGGCGGGTGGAATATTCGAAGCAGGCGTGTAGTGAAGTCACGCTATGCCAGCAGCCTTGGGCCAGACACTGAAGGTGTCTGCCCCAAGGCTGTCGGTGGGTTGCGTCAGCGTGCGGCGCTGGTCTGCGCCGTGGTGGCGCAAGGCGACTTCAGGCCGGCGGTCATGCTCTCGACGTTGTCGAGCATCTGGTTGCCCTGGTTGACCTTCTGGGCGTTTTCCGCCAGTTGCATGCGCTGGTCATAGGTGGCCGAGGTGCCATTCATGCTGTGCTTGGTTTCCAGCACCGAATTGGCGATGCTCAGCAGGCTGCGGCCGGTGGAGATCAGGTTGTCGGTCGTGCTGGGCGTGCAGGGCGCATTGCCGCCGGCCATCTGGCTGGGTTGCTGGCCCTGGTTGTAAGTGCCCGGCGCCACGCAACCGGCGAGTGTTACCAGCATGGGTGCAATGAGCAGGGCCCCAAGCGTTCCTTGGATGTTCATGTGACGTTCCCTCGATCACTGGGCTCCGACCCGGTGCCGAAGCGATGGAGGGATTCTAGAAACGGGGCCTTGGCGGCGAAATAGAACGGGTGTGCTAAAGGCACTTTGCCGCTGCTCAGAGCGACCCGAACTACAGATCCAGGGGAAGCTGGGCACTGTACCGCCAGTGTATTGTTTTTTGTACCGCGGAGCGGTCAGGTTTTTCGGCCATGACGTTGTTCTCCTGGTGAAAATGTGATCAAGGTTGTTGCACGGTGGCAATTACACACCTAAGATGCCCGCCTTCTCTCACCCGACAGCAAAGGAGGTACATCATGCAACAGTTGATCACCCTTTGCAGGTCGCGCCTGGCTTGATCGCATTCGCCGCTACTCGTTAGCGGTACCGCAACGCCCGGCCTCTGGCCTGCCAATCCGAACATCTTTTTGTTTCAACCCATCAGGATTGGACTATGGGCACTTGCATTCGCAATTTGTCCGACGGCGCCGTATTGGTCGCCGCGGACGACACCTGGATCGAAGGAAAAGCGATCCAACAACTCGAAACCACCGCTCGCCTAGGGGGCATGCATCGGGTGGCCGGCATGCCGGACCTGCATCCGGGGCGTGGCTATCCGGTCGGCGCGGCATTCTTTTCCGTGGGGCGTTTGTACCCGGCACTGGTCGGCAATGACATCGGCTGTGGCATGGCGCTGTGGCGCACGGACATCCCGACCGCCAAGCTGCATCTGGACAAGCTGGAGAAACGCCTTGGCAACCTCGACCTGCCGCTCGACGAGACGTGGCAGGAGGCCGTCGCCAGCTTCGGTTTGCCTGCCACGGGGCACGAGCGTTCTCTAGGCACCATTGGTGGTGGCAACCACTTCGCCGAGCTGCAGCAACTCGATGAAAGCTACGACGATGCGGCCCTGGCAGCCTTGGGCATCGAGCGCAAACACCTGCTGTTGCTGGTGCACAGCGGCTCGCGTGGCTTGGGCGAGGCGATCTTGCGTGAGCAGGTCGACCTGTTCGGTCATCACGGCCTGGAGGCGGGCAGCGAGGCCAGCACTCATTACCTGGGCCGGCACGACGGCGCGCTGCGTTTTGCCGAAGCCAACCGTCAGTTGATTGCCCGGCGCATGCTCGACCGCTTGCGTGCCGATGGCGATGTACTGCTCGACATCAACCACAACCTGGTGTCGCCAGCGCAGGTCGACGGGCTCGATGGTTGGCTGCATCGCAAAGGCGCCACACCGTCGGATCAGGGGGCGGTGGTGATCCCTGGTTCGCGCGGCGACTACAGCTACTTGGTACAGCCGATCGCCGACGAGCGCAGCCTGTTGTCCCTGGCCCATGGCGCCGGACGCAAATGGATGCGCAGCGAGTGCAAGGACCGCCTCGCCTCGCGCTACAGCGTCGAGCAACTGAGTCGTACGGCACTGGGCAGCCGCGTGATCTGCGCCGACCGGGCGCTGATCTACGAGGAAGCGCCGGAGGCCTACAAGGCTATCGACTCGGTGGTGGGTGCCTTGCGTGAAGCGGGGTTGGTTCGCGTGCTGGCACGACTGAAACCGGTGCTCACCTACAAGACGCGCGGAGGGTGCTGCTGATGATCCTACTGCAACTCTCGGCGGCTCAGGGGCCGGAAGAATGTGCCCTGGCAGTGGCCAAGGCATTGCTCAGGCTGCAGGCCGAAGCGGATGCCCAGGCCGTGGCGGTACGGATACTCGAAGAAGAGCCGGGGCCGCGGCGCGGTACCTTGCGCTCGGTGTTGCTGGCACTGGATGGCGAGCAGGCCGAGCGCCTGGCGGATCACTGGACGGGCTCGCTGCAATGGACGTGCAGCAGTCCGTACCGGCCGGGGCATGCGCGCAAGAACTGGTTCTTTGGGGGCGCACGGTTTGCGCCACCGGCACCGGAATTGGCGAGCGAGATCCACTTCGAGACCTTGCGTTCGTCCGGGCCGGGTGGTCAGCATGTCAACACCACCGACTCGGCAGTGCGCGCCACGCACCTGGCCAGCGGCGTCAGCGTCAAGGTACAGAGCGAGCGTAGCCAGCACGTCAACAAACGCTTGGCGCTGCTGCTCATCGGTCAACGCCTGGCGCAACTGGCAGAGCAGGTCGACAGCGAACTGCGCGCGGAGCGGCGGTTGTTCCATCACCGCGTCGAGCGTGGCAATCCGCGTCGGGTGTTTCGTGGCGAGCGCTTCGAGCCGGCTGACGAGTAGATTGTGAGCGAATAGTCGTCGAGCAAAAGTCAGGCCGGGCGGCGTAGGCGATGCCGGGCCCACAAAAACGGATGAGGAAAGGACCCGGCTCGCACTCGGTTTACGAGTTGCAAATGAGCATTCCGTATCCGAGGCGATCCGGCCAAAAACACAAAAGCCGCGCATTGCGCGGCTTTCTGTTTGGTGGGCCCACACGGACTCGAACCGTGGACCAAAGGATTATGAGTCCTCTGCTCTAACCGACTGAGCTATAGGCCCTCAGCAGGAGCGCTGGATTATAACGAGGGTTTCGATAGGGTGCCATCCGAAAGATCCGTTTGTGCTATGCGAAGAAAGGTCGCCGCGAACTCGTCCGGCGGCAGCGGCAGGCTGACGATGTAGCCCTGGATCTGTTCGCAGCCTTCGGCGGCCAGGAAGCGCTGCTGCGCCTGGTTTTCCACGCCTTCGGCAATGATCGTCAGCTGCATGCTGCGGCCCAGGGCGATGATGGCGCGGGCGATGGCAGCGTCGTGGGGATCGTCCGGCAGGCCGCGGATGAACGACTGGTCGATCTTGAGGATGTCCAGCGGCAGGCGCTTGAGGTAGCTGAGTGACGAGTAGCCGGTGCCGAAGTCGTCGATGGCCAGCTGAACGCCCAGCAGCTTGAGCTGGTGCAACACGCTCAACGCTTCCTCGGCCTGGCTCATGATGAAGTTCTCGGTGATCTCCAGCTGCAGGTCGCCGGCCTTGAGCTGGTAGCTGTGCAGCAGCTGTTCGATGCGCCGGGCCAGATTGGGCTGGCGCAACTGGGCGCCGGCCAGGTTGATCGAGAGCGGGCCGAAGGCGTGGTAGGCCTTCTTCCAGGCGTGCATCTGCCGGCAGGCCTGCTCCAGCACCCAGTCGCCGAGCTGCAGGATCGTGCCGTTCTCCTCGGCCAGGTGGATGAACTGCTCAGGCGGCACTTCGCCGAACGTGGGGTGTGTCCAGCGGACCAGCGCCTCGGCGCCGACCAGGCTCTGGGTCTTGAGGCTGAACTTGGGCTGGTAGCACAGGCTCAGCTCGTTGCGCTCGATGGCGCGGCGCAGTTCGTGCTCCAGGGCGATGCGTTCACTGGCCTGGGTGGTGAGCTCGCGGGTGTAGGCCTCGACGCGGTTGCGACCCTTGGCCTTGGAACGGTACATCGCGGCGTCGGCGTTGCGGATCAGGCTGGCGACATCGGTGCCGTCCTGTGGGTACAGGCTGATACCGATGCTGGCGCTGGTGAAGAACTCGTGCTCGCCGGCCTGGAACGGTGCATGGAAGCCGGCCAGCAGCTTGTTGGCGATGGCGCTGGCATCGCTGGGTTTGTGCAGGCCGGGCAGGAGGATGATGAACTCGTCGCCGCCGAGGCGGGCCACGGTGTCCACGTCGCGCACCTGCTCCTTGAGGCGCTGGGCGATGCCCTTGAGCAGCAGGTCGCCCACCGGGTGGCCGAGGCTGTCGTTGATGTGCTTGAAGCGGTCGAGGTCGAGGAACAGCACCGCGCCCTGGCGGTTGGATACCTGGGCGCAGGTCAGCGCGCCCTGCAGGCGGCTTTCGAACAGGGCGCGGTTGGGCAGGCCGGTGAGCGGGTCGTGGTGGGCCTGGTAGTCAAGTTTGGCCTGGGCGTGCTTGAGGCTGGAGATATCGGCGAACACGGCGACGAAGTGGGTGATCTCGCGCTCGTGGTTGCGCACGGCGCTGATGGTCAGCCAGCCGGGGTACAGCTCGCCGTTCTTGCGCTTGTTGAAGATTTCGCCCTGCCAGTGGCCCTCGGCGGTCAGCTGGTGCCACATGGCGGCGTAGAAAGCGCTGTCGTGCTGGCCGGAGGCGAGCAGGCGCGGGGTCTGGCCGAGGGCTTCGATCTCGCTGTAGCCGGTGATCTCGCTGAAGGCGCGGTTGACCGCGCTGATACGCTGGTCGGTGTCGGTGATCAGCACCCCCTCGGCGGTGTTCTCGAACACCGTGGCGGCCAGTTGCAGCTTTTCCTGCATCAAATGGCGCTCGGTGATGTCGCGGGCGATGGTCAGCATGCAGTCGACGCCGCCGATCGGCAGTGGCCGGGCGGACAGCTCGCAGAGACGGATCTGCCCGTCGCTGCGACGGATATGGCAGCTGAAGTCGCGTACGAAACCGTCGCGCTGCAGTTGATCGACCAGGCGCTGGCGCTCGTTGAGGTCGACCCAGATGCCCAGGTCCAGCGAGGTCTGGTCGACCGTGGTGCTGATGTCGTAGCCGGTCAGGCGGCAGAAGCCTTCGTTGACCTCCAGCAGCAGGCCGTCGCTCTGGCGCGACAGCAGCAGGCCGTCGGGGGAGGCGTGGAAGGCCTTGGCGAACTTCTCTTCGGAGGTCTGCAACTGTTGCTGGGTTTCCTTGAGCTGGCTGATGTCGCGGATCGCCACCACCAGTGCCGGCATACTGTCCAGTTCGAAGGTTTCGGCCGAGGTCAGGCCGGTGAACAGTTCGCCGTTGCTGCGGCGGAAGGTCATTTCCAGGTTGCGAATGCCGCCCCGGTGCAGGCGTTCGAGCAGCGCCGGGCCGGTACCGGCCACGCCCCACAGGCCGAGCTCGGTGGCGGTGCGACCGATCACCTGGGTGGGGCTCAGGCCGATCAGCTCCTCGAAGGCTTCGTTGACCTCCAGCAGGCAACCATCGCTGTGCCGGGCGATGATCAGGATGTCCGGACACTGCTGGAACACCGAGGCGAACTTCTGCTCCGACAGGCGCAGGGCATCCTCGGTGTGCTTGGTTTCACTGATGTCGATCATCAGCCCGCGCATCAGCGGCTTGTGGCCGTGCTCGATCATGCTGACGATGTTGCGTACCCACAGGGTGTGGCCGTCGGCGCGGATCACCCGGTAGTCGAGGCTGTGGTCGCGCCCGGCTGCCGTTTCGCTGTCGCAGTAGGCCTGCGCCCAAAGGGCGTCCTCCGGGTGCAGGATGCTGCGCCAGAAGCCGGGCTTGAGCCATTGCGCCGTGGGGTAGCCGAGCAGGTCCTCGGCATGGGGCGAGACGTAGCTGTAGCTGAAGTCGTTGGCGTCGGCTTCCCAGGCCACCGCCGACAGGCTCTCGACCAGGCCGCGATAGTGGTACTCGCTGCTGCGCAGTTCCTGCTCCAAGGCGATGCGCCGGGAAATCTCCGAGCTCAGGCGCCGGTTGATGCGGATCACCACCGCCAGTATGGCCATCAGCACCAGCACCGCCGGCAGGCCATAGAGCAGCACATCGTGCCAGAAGGTCCGTTGATCGACGACATTGCCCACCCAACGCTGCTGGATACGGCTGACTTCGCTGCTGCTCATGTCGGCTATCACCTTGTCGAGGATGCCGACCAGCACCTTCTGCTGCCGGGGCACGGCCATGGCCAGCTGGTAGCGGTACGGTGTCTCGCCGCTGACGTACAGGCCGTCCAGCTTGAGCTGGCGCAGGCTCCAGATGCTCGAGGCAAGGTCGCCGACCACTGCGTCCACTTCGTCGGTGGCCAGGGCCTGCAGGGTCGAGCTGACGTTGGGCATGGCCACCAGGTTGAGGTCGGGGTGGTGGGTGCGCAGCAGCTCGTGGGGGGCGTAGTTTTCCACCACGGCGATCTTCAGGCCGTAGAGGTCCTTGAGGTTGCGTGGTTGCGCGCCGCCGGAATGGGCGAGGATGACGATCGGGAAGTCCAGGTAGGGGCGGGTGAAGGCCAGGTAGTTCTGGCGCTCCGGGGTGGACATGATCCCGGGGAGCAGGTCGAGGCGATTGCTGCGCGCCTGTTCGAGCACTTCTGTCCAGCTGCTGGGCTCGATCGGCTTGAGGGTGATCCCCAGGCGATCCTGGATCGCGGCGATGTAATCGGCGGCCAATCCCTGGTAGCGACCTTCCTGGTCGCGGAACTCGAACGGCGGCCATGAAGCATCGACGCCCAGGCGCAGCTCGGGGTGGGCGCTGAGCCAGGCTTGTTCCTCGTCGGTCAGGGTCAGGGCGCCGGCCGTTGTGTTCCAGGTGAGCAGGAGCAGCAACAGGAAGGCCGGCATCATGGGCATAGCGGCCTCTCGATCAGGGGGTCTGATTCGAGTGTAGACGGGCATTCCACCCGCTGGGTAGACAGTGGCAACGACCTTCTGTCACATAAGAAAAACCCCGGCCTGGGCCGGGGTTCGTCTTTACTCGTCGAGGAAGGAGCGCAGATGCTCGCTTCGCGTCGGGTGGCGCAGCTTGCGCAGCGCCTTGGCTTCGATCTGACGGATCCGCTCGCGGGTCACATCGAACTGCTTGCCTACCTCTTCGAGGGTGTGGTCGGTGTTCATGTCGATGCCGAAACGCATGCGCAGCACCTTGGCTTCACGTGCGGTCAGGCCCGAGAGCACGTCACGGGTCGCTTCCTTGAGGCTTTCGACCGTGGCCACGTCGATCGGGGACTGCATGGTCGAGTCCTCGATGAAGTCGCCCAGGTGCGAATCTTCGTCGTCACCGATCGGGGTTTCCATGGAGATCGGCTCCTTGGCGATCTTCAGGACCTTGCGGATCTTGTCCTCAGGCATCTCCATGCGTTCGCCCAGCTCTTCCGGGGTCGGTTCGCGACCCATTTCCTGCAGCATTTGCCGGGAAATGCGGTTGAGCTTGTTGATCGTCTCGATCATGTGCACCGGGATACGGATGGTGCGCGCCTGGTCGGCGATCGAGCGGGTGATCGCCTGGCGGATCCACCAGGTGGCGTAGGTCGAGAACTTGTAGCCGCGACGGTATTCGAACTTGTCCACCGCCTTCATCAGGCCGATGTTGCCTTCCTGGATCAGGTCGAGGAACTGCAGGCCGCGGTTGGTGTACTTCTTGGCGATCGAGATCACCAGACGCAGGTTCGCCTCGACCATTTCCTTCTTGGCGCGGCGGGCCTTGGCTTCGCCGATGGACATGCGACGGTTGATGTCCTTGATCTCGGCGACGGTCAGGCCGGTCTCGGTCTCGAGGTCGATCAGCTTTTGCTGGCAGGCGACGATGGCGGCGTCTTTCTCACCCAGGGCGGCGGCCCACTTGGTGTTGCGCTTGGCCAGGTCACCGGACCAGGTCTGGTCGGTCTCGTTGCTCGGGAACAGGCGCAGGAAGTCGGCGCGCGGCATGCGGGCATCACGCACGCACAGCTGCATGATGGCGCGTTCCTGCTGGCGCAGACGGTCCAGGGCGCTGCGTACACGCTCGACCAGTGCGTCGAACTGCTTCGGCACCAGCTTGATCGGCATGAACAGGTCGGCAAGGGCCTGCATGGCGCCGATGCTGTCCTTGTGGCCTCGACCGTGCTTCTTCAGCACCTTGAGGGTGTCGATCAGCTGATCCTTGACCGCACCGAAACGCTGCGCGGCAACGACCGGATCCGGACCGCTTTCGGCCTCTTCCTCGTCATCGCCGTCGGCGTTTTCTTCGTCTTCTTCGTCTTCCTCTTCCTTCGCTGCAGCGGCCTTGGCACCTGGAATCGGCACTTCTTCGGTCGGCGCGGCGATGTTGTCATCAGGGTCGATGTAACCGCTGAGAACGTCAGACAGACGGCCACCTTCGCTGGTGACGCGATCATATTCGCCGAGGATGTAGTCGACGGTGCCCGGGAAGTGAGCAATGGCGCCCATGACTTCACGGATGCCTTCCTCGATACGCTTGGCGATTTCGATCTCGCCTTCGCGGGTCAGCAGCTCGACGGTACCCATCTCGCGCATGTACATGCGCACCGGGTCGGTCGTGCGGCCGATATCGGTCTCAACTGCCGCCAACGCGGCTGCGGCTTCTTCGGCTGCGGCTTCGTCGGTGTCGGCTTCCGCCAACAACAGGGCATCCGCATCCGGAGCACTCTCGAATACGTTGATCCCCATGTCGTTGATCATGCGGATGATGTCTTCCACCTGTTCCGGATCTGAAATATCCTCAGGCAGGTGGTCGTTGACCTCCGCGTAAGTCAGGTAGCCCTGCTCACGACCGCGGGTGATCAACTCTTTGATACGAGATTGCTGTTGCGCTTTTCCGGACATAACACCCTATCCACTGAAGGTCTTGGCGGGCAAAAAACAAGCCGAGGATTATACCCGAACCTGGACCTCACGCGCCAGATGAGGTCGGGTTTTGTGCTGGAACATTGCGTCTGAGCAGTTCGCGAAGCTTGGCGGTTTCTTCCCCGTCCAATTCGATTTGACGCGATTTTCTGATCAAATGTTCCAAGATGCGCTCGCGCTGGCGAGCTGACAAACTAGTTATAGTGTCGAAAAACTGTTGTTCAAGGTTGTCGGCATCGATCAACCACTCCTTTTCCGCCAGGGCGCGCAGCAGGCGGCCCTGCTCGGTGCCGTGCCAGCGTGCGATCAGCTGCATTGAGCTTAGCTTAGGATTCTTCTGCGCGGCCTCGATCAGCGCCACCAGCAGCTGGCTGTACATCTGCTCTTCGTCGGCGAAGTGGCTGGCGTCCTCGACCTTGCCGGCCAGCAGGGGGTGGTGCAGCAAGGTGCGCAGGGCCGAGAGTGTCGGCGGTTCGACCGGCGCGGGTACCCGTGGTGGGGCTTCGCCGCGCTGGCCGTCGCGCTGCCAGGGCTTGCCGCCTTTCTTGTCCCATGGCTTGCCGTCCCACTGTTTCTTGCTACCGCCTTTGTTTGGCGTCCAGGGACGTTGCTCCTGCTGCTGCGGCGTATAGTCGGGCTGGTAGTGCATGTCGCCATGGTCAGGCGTGTAGCTGGCCATGGCGTCGTAATCGTAGCCGGGATCGTAGTCCGGCACGCTTGGCGTTGGCGCGCTCTGCGCCAGCTGCTCCATCTGCTGCGGGTCAAGCCCGGTGATGTCCTTCAGGCGGTTGCGCATCAATTGGCGCAGGTTGGCGCCCGGCACTTTCTCGATCAGCGGCGCGGCCAGTGTGACCATGTGCGCCTTGCCTTCCAGCGAGCGCGGGTCGGCTTCGTTGCTCAACTGCTCGAAGAAGTAGTCTGCCAAAGGCTGGGCGTGCTGGTTGATGCGGGCCTGGAAGGCGTCGGTGCCTTCGGCGCGCACCAGGCTGTCCGGATCTTCACCCTCGGGCAGGAACAGGAAGCGCGCCCGGCGGCCATCCTGCAGGCTCGACAGGGTCGCCTCCAGGGCGCGCCAGGCGGCCTTGCGACCGGCCTGGTCGCCGTCGAAGCAGAACAGCACGCTGGGCACCACGCGGAACAGGCGCTTGAGGTGCTCCTCGCTGGTGGAGGTGCCGAGGGTGGCCACCGCGTTGCGCAGGCCTTGTTGGGCCAGGGCGATGACGTCCATGTAGCCCTCGACCACGATGATCTCGTCGAGGTTGCGGTTGTGCTTGCGCGCCTCGTACAGGCCATACAGCTCCTGGCCCTTGTGGAACACCGGGGTTTCCGGGGAGTTCAGGTACTTGGGCTTGTCGTCGCCCAGTACCCGGCCGCCGAAGGCGATGACCCGGCCACGGCTGTCGCGGATCGGGAACATCACCCGATCACGGAAACGGTCGTAGCGCTTGCCGCTCTCGGCGTTCTCGATCAACAGGCCTGCGTCGATCATCACCTTTTGCTGCAGCGCGTCGGCGCCCAGGTGCTTGAGCAGGTTGTCCCAACCCGGAGGAGCGAAGCCCAGGCCGAAGTCGCGGGCGATCTCGCCGGACAGGCCGCGACCCTTGAGGTAGTCCACCGCTGCCTTGCGAGTGGCATGGCCGCGCAGGGCCTGGCGATAGAACTCGCTGGCTGCTTCCAGCAGCGGGTAGAGCGGTGAATCGGTTGGCTGGCGCGGCTTCTGTCCGCGGCGGCCCTCTTCCCGGGGTACCTCCATGCCGGCCGCGCGGGCCAGCTCCTCGACCGCCTGGGGGAAGTCCAGGTTGTCGTGGTCCATGATGAAGCCAAGCGCGTTGCCGCCGGCGCCGCAGCCGAAGCAGTAGTAGAACTGCTTGTCGGGGCTGACGGTGAAGGAGGGGCTCTTTTCCTTGTGGAACGGGCAGCAGGCGGACAGGTTCTTGCCGGTCTTCTTCAGCTGGACGCGCGAACTCACCACATCGACGATGTCGGTGCGGTTGAGAAGGTCATCGATGAAGCTCTGGGGAATCAGCCCGGCCATGGCAGCCTCGTCATCTGGCAACTGGCAAGTCTAAACGCTTGTGCGCGGGTTTGGCGTGGGGTGTCGCAGGAAGAGGTGTGTGCTCGTCACCAGCCCATGAAGGGCTCGTCAGAAAGGACGTGCACGCCTGGTCGAGGACCAGTTCTGACGCGTTGATGCGGGTTGCCCGTGGCTTTTGCCGGGGCACCCAAGGCGCATGGCCAAGGGTTTGAAGCGACCGCTGCCATCAGCCCGGCACAAGGCCGGGCATGGCAGAAGCTTTGCGTAGAACGGCTGTACTTAGTACAGACGAACGGCGCGGCGCTGTTCGCGCTGAACCTTCTTGGCGTGACGCTTTACAGCGGCAGCGGCTTTGCGCTTGCGCTCGGCGGTCGGCTTCTCGTAAAACTCGCGGCTACGAACTTCAGCCAGTACACCGGCTTTTTCGCAGGAGCGCTTGAAACGACGCAGAGCTACGTCGAAGGGTTCGTTCTCTTTAACTTTGACGGCTGGCATCCAGGGCTACCTTAATTCATTACCGGGGTAGACGTGCTCCTGGCAAAACATAAGGTGTGCTGGAGAACGTCGGTTTTCAAGGGTTGCGGATGTTAACCCTTAGCTGGCCGGAATGCAAAGCCTCTGATCGAAAACCGCTGGTCGGCACCGGACACGGGGACTATCATGCGCGCCTTCGAATTCAGCCTCAACAAGGCACGGACCCATGCTAGTACTGGGATTGGAAACATCCTGCGACGAAACTGGCGTCGCATTATACGACAGTGAGCGCGGCCTGCTGGCCGATGCGCTGTTCAGCCAGATCGACCTGCACCGCGTCTATGGCGGCGTGGTACCCGAGCTCGCCTCGCGCGACCACGTCAAGCGCATGCTGCCGCTGATTCGCCAGGTGCTGCAGGAAGCCGACTGCGTCGCCACCGAGATCGACGCCATCGCCTACACCGCAGGTCCCGGCCTGGTCGGCGCGCTGCTGGTGGGCGCCTCCTGCGCCCAGGCGCTGGCCTTTGCCTGGGATATTCCGGCGATCGGTGTGCACCATATGGAAGGCCACCTGCTGGCGCCTATGCTCGAGGAGCAGCCGCCGGAATTTCCGTTCGTCGCTTTGTTGGTGTCGGGCGGCCATACCCAGCTGGTGCGGGTCGATGGCATCGGTCAATACGAGTTGCTGGGCGAGAGCCTGGACGACGCCGCAGGCGAAGCCTTCGACAAGACCGCCAAGCTGATCGGCCTCAATTATCCGGGCGGGCCGGAAATCGCCCGCCTGGCCGAGCAGGGCACGCCCGGGCGTTTCGTGTTCCCGCGGCCGATGTGCGATCGGCCAGGCCTGCAGTTCAGCTTCAGCGGCCTCAAGACCTTCGCCCTGAACACCTGGCAGCAATGCCGCGACGCCGGGGACGACAACGAGCAAACCCGTTGCGACGTGTCGCTGGCGTTCCAGCAGGCGGTGGTGGAGACTCTGACCTTCAAGTGCAAGCGTGCGCTCAAGCAGACTGGCCTCAAACGCCTGGTCATCGCCGGTGGTGTGAGCGCCAACAAGGCCCTGCGTGTTTCGCTGGAAGAAATGCTGGCCAGCATCAAGGGCAACGTCTATTACGCCCGTCCACGGTTCTGCACCGACAACGGCGCGATGATCGCCTATGCCGGTTGCCAGCGCCTGTTGGCCGGGCAGCGGCAGGACCTGGCCATCAGTGTGCAGGCGCGCTGGCCGATGGAGCAGTTGCCGGCGGTGTGAAAGGTGCCGGGCTTGTGCGAACGTTTCAGAAGTGGCGTTCGCGCCCGGCGAACAGGTCGCGCAGGTTGCTGCGGTGGCGCCAGACGATCAGGATCGTCAGCACCGTCATCGGCAGCAGCGCTTCGGGTTCGCGCCAGGCCAGCAGCGGCAGCGTCAATGGCGTGGCGATCAACGCCGCCAGCGAGCTGGTGCGGGTGAGGTAGAAGGTCAGCAGCCAGGCGCCGATGGCCAGCAGCGCGGCGGGAAAGTACAACGCCATGAGCATGCCGGCGGCAGTGGCCACGCCCTTGCCGCCCTGGAAGCGGAAGTACACCGGGAACAGGTGGCCGAGCACTGCGCAGATGCCGACCCAGGCCTGTTCCTGCTGGTCGAGCCCGGCCAGGCGGGCCAGCAGTACTGGCAACATGCCCTTGCACAGGTCGCCGAGCAGCGTCAGGATCGCCAGTTTGCGGCCGGCCAGGCGTAGCATGTTGGTCGCGCCGGCATTGCCCGAGCCGCTGGAGCGCGGGTCGGGACTGCCGCTGAGGCGGCTCAGGACGATGGCGAAGGACAGAGAGCCGAGCAGGTAGGCAAGCAGCGCCAGTGACCAAAACATGCTAACTATTCCGGGCGAGGACGCCCTGATTCTAACGGCGCCCGTCGCCCTTGTCGTGCTGTGGAGAGAAGTGCTTGGACAGAGTGTTCATCGAAGGCCTGGAAGTCGATACCGTCATCGGTGCCTATGACTGGGAGCGGGATATTCGCCAATGCCTGCGCCTTGACTTGAGTTTCGCCTGGGACAACCGCCCGGCGGCGGCCGGTGACGACCTGTCGCTGGCCCTGGACTACGCCAGTGTCTCGGCGCGCGTCCAGGCCTTCGCCGAGCAGGCGCGCTTCGAACTGGTGGAGACCTTTGCCGAGCGTCTGGTGGCGGTGCTGATGGAAGAGTTCAAGATCCCGTGGGTGCGGCTGAAACTGACCAAGCCGGGTGCGGTGCCTGCGGCCCGGGGCGGCGTTGGCGTGGAGATCGAGCGCGGATGTCTCTGAGTACCGTATATCTCGGGCTGGGCAGCAACATCGACCGCGAGCGGCACCTGTGCGCCGGGCTCGATGCCCTGGCTGCGATACTCATCGACATGCGTTGCTCGCCGGCGTTCGAAAGCCAGGCAGTGGGTATCAAAAGCGGGCCATTCATCAACTTCGTGGTGACCGGCAAGACTGACCTGCCGCTGCTGGAGCTGGACCGCCGGCTGAAGTTCATCGAAGCGGAAAATGGCCGCTACGCACCCGACCGCAAGGGCCTTCCGCTGGATATCGACGTGCTGCTGTACGACGATCTGCATGGCACCTTCAACGGCTTGGTGCTGCCGCGGGCGGAGATCCTGAAGAACGCGTTCGTGCTGTGGCCCTTGTCTTTGCTGGCGCCCCAACGGGTGCACCCTGGGGTCGGCAAGCCCATGGCACAGTTGTGGGAAGAGGCGAGCATCGATCAGGTACTGGCGCCGGTGCCGTTCGAGTGGCGTGGGCTGCAGCTCACGCAGGTCTGAGCCGCACTTGCGATCGCGGAGCAAGCCCTCTTCCACCAATCGGACTTGCTCCCCGCGATGGGCTCACTGCTGCGTGTAGGCCTTCAGCGCCTCAAGCCTTTGCGCCTTCAGCGCTTCCCCCAAGGCTTGGCCGGTCAGCCCCTGTTGCACAAGTGGCTTCACATCCACGGCCCGAGCCGCCGCAGCTGCATCGCGCAGATACCTGCCTTGTGGATAACTCGAGTCCACTGCCGCCATTTCACACGCGGCAATGAAGTCGTCGAAACGCTGCGGCCGACGATACACATCAAACTTCTGCAGCATTTCCAGCAGGCTTGTCGGCTCAAGTGCCAGAGCTTGATCGGCCTGTTCGGCGAACTCCCCCACCAGTACCGCCAGTTCCTGGCATTCGCGTGGGACCTTGAAGCGCTGGTTGAGTGCTTTGATCGCCGTTGATTCCAATCCGCGCAGCAGGCAAGCCCAACGCACAGGCAGGGATTGCTGGTGCCTGGCCGCCTGGTGCAGTGCAGTCAGTGTATCGGTGCCGTGCTCCAGCTCTGGCATAAGCTCTTTCAGGGCGCCGCAACTGCGCAGCACCTCGACGAACACCTGTGGCTCGTTTTCCATCAATGCCCGTTCGATCTCCTTCCAGCTGCGTTCGGCAGTAAGCGCCTGCAGTTCGCCCGACTCGGCGATCTGCCGCATGAGGGCCAGGGTTTCGTCGGCAACCTCGAAACCCAGAGGTGCATAGCGCGCCGCAAAGCGCGCAACACGCAACACTCGCAGTGGATCTTCTGCGAATGCCGGGGAAACATGGCGAAGGATGCGGTTATCCAGGTCGGCCTTGCCGTGGTAGGGGTCGTACAGCTGGCCGTGCTCATCCTCGGCCATGGCGTTGATGGTCAGGTCGCGGCGAATCAGGTCTTCTTCGAGGGTGACGTCGGGGCTTGCGTGGAAGGTGAAACCGCCATAACCGCGCCCGCTCTTGCGCTCGGTGCGGGCCAGGGCGTACTCCTCACCGGACCTGGGGTGAAGAAAAACCGGAAAATCCGCGCCCACCGGGCGGTAGCCCAGGGCCTGCATCTGTTCGACGCTGGCGCCAACCACCAGCCAGTCGACGTCGCTGACCGGACGGCCGAGCAGGCGGTCACGCACAGCGCCGCCAACCTTGTAGATCTGCATGTGAAACCTCCATTTCTGCCGACAGGATACCTTGTCGGCAGAAATGGAGGTGGGTGATGGCTAGAGGTGGTGTACCACGGCCAGGTCCATGCGTCCGTAGTCGCCGGCCTCGCTGTGCTCGCAGCGCGGTGGCATGTGGTGGGTCTTCATCACCTGATCGCCCTGCACGGTCTCCAGGTGAATGTCGAAGCCCCACAGGCGGTGCAGGTGCTTGAGCACCTCCTCGGTGGAGTCGCCCAGGGGTTTGCGGTTGTGCTGCTGGTGGCGCAAGGTCAGCGAGCGGTCGCCACGCCGGTCGATGCTCCAGATCTGCACGTTGGGCTCGCGGTTGCCCAGGTTGTACTGTGCGGCCAGCTGCTCGCGGATGGTGCGGTAGCCGTCCTCGTCATGGATCGCCGGCACCAGCAGGTCGTCGCGCTGGTCGTCGTCGAGGATGCTGAACAGCTTGAGGTCACGCATCACCTTGGGTGACAGGTACTGCAGGATGAAGCTCTCATCCTTGAAGCTGCTCATGGCGAACTTGATCGTCGACAGCCAGTCGCTGCCGGCGATGTCCGGGAACCAGCGGCGATCCTCCTCGGTAGGGTGCTCGCACATGCGGCGGATGTCGGTGTACATGGCAAAGCCCAGGGCATAGGGGTTGATGCCGCTGTAATACGGGCTGTCGAAGCCTGGCTGGAACACCACGCTGGTGTGCGACTGCAAAAACTCCATCATGAAGCCTTCGGTGATCAGCCCCTCGTCGTACAGGTCGTTCATCAGGGTGTAGTGCCAGAAGGTCGCCCAGCCTTCGTTCATCACCTGGGTCTGGCGCTGCGGGTAGAAATACTGGGCGATCTTGCGCACGATGCGCACCACTTCGCGCTGCCAGGGCTCCAGCAGCGGGGCGTGCTTCTCGATGAAGTAGAGGATGTTCTCCTGGGGTTCTGCCGGGAAGCGCGCGTCGTCTTTCTCGCCGCCCTTTTCGGCGCCCTTGGGGATGGTGCGCCAGAGGTCGTTGATCTGCCGCTGCAGGTGCTCCTCGCGCTCCTTCTGCCGGCGGCGTTCTTCCTCGGCGGAAATGGGGTAGGGGCGCTTGTAGCGGTCCACGCCGTAGTTCATCAGGGCATGGCAGGAGTCGATCAGGTCCTCGACGGCATCGATGCCGTGGCGCTCCTCGCATTGGGCGATGTACTGCTTGGCGAACACCAGGTAGTCGATGATCGAGCTGGCGTCGGTCCAGGTGCGGAACAGGTAGTTGCCCTTGAAGAAGCTGTTGTGGCCGTAGCAGGCGTGGGCGATCACCAGTGCCTGCATGCACATGGTGTTCTCTTCCATCAGGTAGGCGATGCACGGATCGGAGTTGATCACGATCTCGTAGGCCAGGCCCATCTGGCCACGGCTGTAGGACTTCTCGGTACTGAGGAACTGCTTGCCGTAGGACCAGTGGTGATAGCCCAGCGGCATGCCCACCGAGGCGTAGGCGTCCATCATCTGCTCGGCGGTGATCACTTCGATCTGGTTGGGGTAGGTGTCCAGGGCGTAGCGGGCGGCCAGGCGACTGATCTCGCGGTCGTAGGTCTGGATCAGCTCGAACGTCCATTCGGAACCGGTGGAAATGGGCTGGCGTCTCTGCTCTCTGGCGGTCATGTGGCTAACCTGCGCTGGAAGAGTTCACGGAAGACCGGGTAGATGTCGCCGGCCGATACCAACTGCTGCTGGGCGAAGGTGTCGGGGAACGCCTCGCCGATGCGCTCGTATTCGTACCACAGCGCCTGGTGTTCGCGTGGGGTGATCTCGACGTAAGTGTAGTACTGCACGTGCTGCATGATCTGGTTGGCGAGAATGTCGCGGCAGATCGGCGAGTCGTCGTTCCAGTTGTCGCCGTCCGAGGCCTGGGCGGCGTAGATATTCCAGTCACTGGCCGGGTAACGCTCGGCCATGATTTCCTGCATCAGCTTGAGCGCGCTGGAGACGATGGTGCCGCCGGTCTCGCGGGAATAGAAGAACTCTTCCTCGTCCACTTCACGGGCGCTGGTGTGATGGCGGATGAACACGACCTCGATGCGGTCGTAGTTCCGCTTGAGGAACAGGTACAGCAGGATGAAGAAGCGCTTGGCGATGTCCTTGGTGGCCTGGGTCATGGAGCCGGACACGTCCATCAGGCAGAACATCACCGCCTTGGAGCTGGGGTTGGGCTGCTTGACCAGCAGGTTGTACTTCAGGTCGAAGGTGTCGAGGAACGGCAGGCGGTTGATGCGCGCCTTGAGGCGTTCGATCTCGGCCTCGGTGTCCTGGATGTCGGTGAAGTTGTCCGGTTCCTCGACCTTGAGCCGCTCCAGTTCCTTCTGCGCCTCGCGCAGCAGGGCGCGGCTGCTGCCGGTCAGGGCGATGCGTCGGGCATGGGCCGAGCGCAGGGTGCGCACGATGTTGATGCGCGACGGGTTGCCCTCGTTGGCAATGCCTGCGCGCACGGTCTTGAAGGTGTCGGCCCCGGTCAGGTGGCGCTTGACCAGGTTGGGCAGCTCCAGGTCCTCGAACATGAATTCGAGGAATTCTTCCTGGGTGATCTGGAACACGAAGTCGTCCATGCCCTCGCCGGAGTTGCCCGCCTTGCCGCGGCCACCGCCACCGCCGCCACCTTGTGGTCGGGCGATATGTTCGCCGGCGGTGAATTCCTTGTTGCCGGGGTGGACGATGGTCTGCTTGCCGCCGCGACCGTGGTGCAGCACGGGTTCGTCGATGTCGCGACCCGGGATGCTGATCTGTTCGCCATGCTCCATGTCCATGATGGAGCGGCGGCTCACGGCCTCTTCGACGGCCTTCTTGATGTGTTCACGGTAACGCCGCAGGAAGCGCTGGCGGTTGACCGTGCTCTTGTTCTTGCCGTTCAGGCGTCGGTCGATTACGTAGCTCATGGTCCCTCCGGTAGCTGGGAACAGCTGCACGCTTCAAGCTACGAGCTGCACGTAAAAGCAGCCGCCGCCGCCCGGGCCGGCAAGGCCAGCCTCGGACGCACGGCGTGTAGCGTGTCGCCTTATTGCGATTTCCTGACCCGCAGGTACCATTCCGACAGCAGTCGAACCTGCTTGTCGGTGTAGCCACGCTCCACCATCCGGGTGACGAAGTCGTTGTGCTTCTGTTGATCCTCCTTGCTGGCCTTGGCGTTGAAGCTGATGACCGGCAGCAGGTCCTCGGTGTTGGAGAACATCTTCTTCTCGATCACTACCCGCAGCTTCTCGTAGCTGAGCCAGCTGGGGTTCTTGCCGTTGTTGTTGGCCCTGGCGCGCAGCACGAAGTTGACGATCTCGTTGCGGAAGTCCTTCGGATTGCTGATGCCGGCCGGCTTCTCGATCTTCTCCAGCTCCTCGTTGAGGGCGATGCGGTTGAGGATCTCGCCGGTTTCCGGGTCGCGGTATTCCTGGTCCTGGATCCAGAAGTCGGCGTACAGCACATAGCGGTCGAAGATGTTCTGGCCGTATTCGCTGTAGGACTCCAGGTAGGCGGTCTGGATCTCCTTGCCGATGAACTCGATGTAGCGCGGCGCCAGGTATTCCTTCAGGTAGCGCAGGTAGCGCTCGCGCACCTCGGCCGGGAACTGCTCCTGCTCGATCTGCTGCTCCAGCACATACAGCAGGTGCACCGGGTTGGCCGCCACCTCGTGAGGGTCGAAGTTGAACACCTTGGAGAGGATCTTGAAGGCGAAGCGGGTCGACAGGCCGTTCATGCCCTCGTCGACGCCCGCGGCGTCGCGGTACTCCTGGATCGACTTGGCTTTCGGGTCGGTGTCCTTGAGGTTCTCGCCGTCGTACACACGCATCTTCGAGTAGATGTTGGAGTTCTCGGGCTCTTTCAGGCGCGAGAGCACGGTGAACTGGGCCAGCATCTTCAGCGTGTCAGGCGCGCAATGGGCCTTGGCCAGGGAGCTGTTGACCAGCAGCTTGTCGTAGATCTTGATCTCGTCGCTGACGCGCAGGCAGTACGGCACCTTGACGATGTAGATCCGGTCGATGAAGGCCTCGTTGTTCTTGTTGTTGCGGAAGGTATGCCACTCCGATTCGTTGGAGTGGGCCAGCAGGATCCCGGAGTAGGGGATCGCGCCCAACCCCTCGGTGCTGTTGTAGTTGCCTTCCTGGGTCGCGGTGAGCAACGGGTGCAGGACCTTGATCGGCGCCTTGAACATCTCGACGAATTCCATCAGGCCCTGGTTGGCCCGGCACAGCGCACCCGAATAGCTGTAGGCGTCGGCGTCGTTCTGCGGGAATTCCTCGAGCTTGCGGATATCCACCTTGCCCACCAGGGCCGATATGTCCTGGTTGTTCTCGTCGCCCGGTTCGGTCTTGGCGATGGCGATCTGGTTGAGGATGGACGGGTAGAGCTTGACCACCCTGAACTTGCTGATGTCGCCGCCGAATTCCTGCAGGCGCTTGGTGGCCCAGGGCGACATGATGGTGTTGAGGTAGCGGCGCGAGATGCCGTATTCCTCTTCGAGGATCTGGCCGTCCTCGGCGGCGTTGAACAGGCCCAGGGGCGATTCGAACACCGGCGAGCCCTTGATGGCGTAGAACGGCACCTTCTCCATCAACTGCTTGAGTTTCTCGGCCAGCGACGATTTACCGCCGCCCACCGGGCCCAGCAGGTAGAGGATCTGTTTCTTCTCTTCCAGGCCTTGGGCGGCGTGGCGGAAGTAGGAGACGATCTGGTCGATGCACTCTTCCATGCCATGGAAGTCGGCAAAGGCCGGATAACGGCGGATCACCTTGTTGGAGAAGATCCGCGACAGCCTGGAGTTGCTTGAGGTGTCGATCAGCTCTGGTTCGCCGATGGCCAGCAACAGCCGCTCGGCCGCCGAGGCATAGGCACTGCGATCCTCTTTGCACAGCTCGAGGTACTCCTGCAGCGAAAGTTCTTCCTGGCGGGTGGACTCGAAACGTTGTTGGAAGTGGCTAAAAATGCTCATGACGTCACCTCGCTCGATACGTGGAGACGACGCCGGATCAGTCAGCTGATGCTGGCATGCAACCGGGCTCGCCGATTGCTGTATACCCCCCAGAACACCTTGGAACGCTACCGATGACCCGCACGCCGGTGTACCGGCTCTCCCCTTTTTTGGATGGCCTGGGCTTAAGGATAGTTGGTTATACGCAAGGTCAAGGGCGGGGAGCCGAGAAGACGCCTGCGACCGTTCGTCAGGTCGGGCGCAAGCCCGCGCCGAGCGCGGGCTGGAGGAAAAATGAAAAAATTATTCGGCGCTGCCCTGGGCGGTTTCCGCCGGGTAGGTGTTGCGCCACAGCTCGAAGCCACCATCGATGCTGTAGACGTTGGAGAAGCCCTGGCCGACCAGGTAGGCGGCGGCGCTCTGGCTGGAATTGCCGTGGTAGCAGACAACCAGTGTAGGCGCGTCCAGGTCGGCGTTGCGGATGAAATCGGCAACCGAGTGATTATCCAGATGAGTGGCGCCGACGATGTGCCCGGCGGCAAAGGCCTGCGGGTCGCGAATGTCGACCACGACCGCGCCTTGCGCACGCAATTCGAGGGCTTGCTCGGGGGTAATGCGCTTGAATTCGCTCATGGGTGCGGTTCCTTCAGGGATGTTCATTGAGTGGCGCCGGCGGGCGTGGGGTGCCCTCGCGGGTGCAGTCGCAGCGGTGGAGTTCACCACTGTCGACATTGTACAGGGTCATCGCGCCGCCCCAGACGCAGCCGGTGTCCAGGGCGATCACGCCGGGCACGTCGACACGGCCTTCGAGGGCGGCCCAATGGCCGAAGAGGATCTTCACATGGCGCGAGCGACGGTCCGGGTGGGCAAACCACGGCTTGTAGCCCTTGGGGGCGCTGTCGGCGCCCTCCTTGGTCTTGAGGTCGAGCTTGCCGGCGGCGGTGCAGAAGCGCATGCGGGTGAAGTAGTTGGTGATCACCCGCAGGCGTTCGACGCCGGCCAGGTCCTTGCTCCACTTGTTCGGCTCGTTGCCGTACATGCCGTCCAGGTACAGCTTCAGGCGGCTGTCGTCGCGCAGCACTTCCTCGACCTCGGCCGCCAGCTCCAGCGCTTTGCCCAGGGTCCATTGCGGCGGGATGCCAGCATGGACCATGGCGATGCCACGGACTTCGTCGTAGTGGAGCAGCTTCTGTTGGCGCAGCCAGTCCAAGAGCAGGTCGGCGTCCGGGGCTTCGATGATATCGCGCAGGGTGTCGCTTTTCTTCAGGCGCTCGACGTTGTGCCAGGCCGCCAGCAGGTGCAGGTCGTGATTGCCCAGCACGCAGACCAGTGCATGGCGGATCGAGTAAAGGTAGCGCAGGGTCTCGAGGGACTCGGGGCCACGGTTGACCAGGTCGCCCACCAGCCACAGACGGTCGACCGCCGGGTTGAAGCGCACGCGTTCGAGCAGGCACTTGAGCGGTTGCAGGCAGCCTTGCAGGTCGCCTACTGCATAGGTGGCCATCAGTGCAGGGCCCCAGGCACGGCAAGGCGGAATGGGGCAATCGTGGCGTCGAAGCGCTTGCCGTCTTCGGCGAACATCTGGTAGCTGCCCTGCATGGTGCCGACGCGGGTGCTGATGACCGCGCCGCTGCTATAGGTGTGGCTTTGGCCGGGCTCGATCAGCGGCTGCTGGCCGATCACGCCGGCGCCACGCACTTCCTCGACTTCGCCGTCACCGTTGGTGATCAGCCAGTGGCGGGACATCAGCTTGGCCTTGAGCGTGCCGTTGTTTTGCACGGTGATGGTGTAGGCGAAGGCGAAACGGCTGCTTTCGGGATCGGATTGTTCTTTGAGGTAGCGGGTCACGACGCTGACGTCGATCTGATAGCGGGGGTCGGACATGCAAGGGCCTTGGGCAAACTGACGCAATAACGCAGTCTAGGCCATTGGCGGGGGTGGAGGCCAGTTATCACTGATCGCGGGGCAAGCCCGCTCCCCGGGAGGGAGCGGGCGCGTGGTCAGCCCTGCTGTTCGGCCAGCTTGTCGGCCAGGCGCACGAAGGCGGCCAGGTCCAGCTGTTCGGGGCGCAGGCTGCCGTCGACACCGGCGGCTTCGATGGCCGCGCTGTCGAGCAGGCCTTTCAGGGTGTTGCGCAGGGTCTTGCGGCGCTGGTTGAACGCCTCGCGTACCACCTGTTCCAGCAGCCGGGCATCCTTGGCCGGGTGTGGCAGCACTTCGTGCGGCACCAGGCGGACGATGGCCGAGTCGACCTTCGGCGGTGGGTTGAAGGCGCCGGGGCCCACGTTGAACAGGTGCTCCACGCGGCAGTGGTATTGAACCATGATCGACAGGCGCCCCCAGTCACCGCCACCTGGGCCTGCAGCCATGCGCTCGACCACTTCCTTTTGCAGCATGAAGTGCATGTCGCGGATCAGCCCGGCATGGCTGAGCAGGTGGAAGATCAGCGGGGTGGAGATGTTGTAGGGCAGGTTGCCGACCACCTTGAGGCTGCGCGCGGGCACGCCCAGCTGGTTGAAGTCGAACTTCAGGGCATCGCCCTGGTGCAGGCGGAAGTTGTCGCGCCCGGCGAACTTGTGTTGCAGGATCGGCACCAGGTCCTTGTCCAGCTCCACCACGTCCAGCTGTGCGCCGCTGCCCAGCAGGCCCTCGGTCAGGGCACCCTGGCCCGGGCCGATTTCCAGCAGGTGTTCGCCGGCCTTGGCGTTGATCGCCCGCAGGATGCGATCGATGATTCCGGCGTCGTGCAGGAAGTTCTGGCCGAAGCGCTTGCGCGCCCGGTGTTGGTAGTGCTCGGTCATGGTCGGTTCTCGGCCATCTGGTAGGCGGTTTCCAGGGCGACGCGCAGGCTGCCGGTGTCGATCCGGCCGGTGCCGGCCAGGTCCAGGGCGGTGCCGTGGTCGACCGAGGTGCGGATGATCGGCAGGCCCAGCGTCACGTTGACCGCGGCGCCAAAGCCCTTGTACTTGAGTACGGGCAGGCCTTGGTCGTGGTACATCGCCAGCACCGCGTCGCAGTGCTCCAGATATTTGGGGGTAAACAGGGTATCGGCCGGCAGCGGACCGCGCAGGTCCATGCCTTCGGCGCGCAGGCGCTGCAGCGCCGGCTCGATGATGTCGATTTCTTCGCGGCCCAGGTGGCCGCCTTCTCCGGCATGCGGATTGAGCCCGCAGACCAGGATGCGTGGGTTGGCGATGCCGAACTTGTCGCGCATGTCCGCATGCAGGATGCGGGTGACGCGCTCCAGGCGTTCGCCGGTGATGGCGTCGGCGATATCGCGCAGGGGCAGGTGGGTGGTCACCAGGGCCACGCGTAGTCCTCGGGTCGCCAGCATCATCACCACTTGCGCGGTGTGGGTGAGGTCGGCGAGGAACTCGGTATGCCCGGAGAAGGCGATCCCGCTCTCGTTGATCACACCCTTGTGCACAGGGGCGGTGATCATCCCGGCGAACTGCCCGTCGAGGCAGCCCTGGCCGGCCCGGGTCAGCGTCTCCAGGACGAACGCGGCGTTGGCCTTGTCCAGCTGTCCGGCCACCACCGGGTTGGCCAGCGGCGTGTCCCAGACGTACAGGCTGCCGGCGGGAGCGGGCAGGCTGGGGAGGCTGTCGGGGGTGACGGGCAGCAGGCTGACGGCCAGCCCCAGCTGCGCGGCCCGCTCGGCGAGCAGGTCACGACTGGTGATGGCGATCAGGGGGTGGGGCTGGGCCTCGGCGGCGAGCAGCAGGCACAGGTCGGGACCTATGCCGGCCGGCTCGCCGGGCGTGACGGCGAAGCGCTGGGGCTTCACTGGGCGGCCTGGTCGGCGCCAGGCAGCTTGATTTCAACGTAGGCTTCGTCGCGGATCTGGCGCAGCCAGTTCTGCAGCTCTTCGTCGTACTTGCGGTTGCGCAGGACATTCATGGCCTGCTGCTCGCGCGCCTGCTCGGTGCTGTCGGTGGCGCGGCGGCCCAGCACTTCCAGCACATGCCAGCCGTATTGGGTCTTGAACGGCTTGGTCACCACGCCTTGCTGGGCGTTGGCCATCTGCTCGCGGAACTCCGGCACCAGGCTGTTCGGGTCGACCCAGTTGAGGTCGCCGCCGTTGAGCGCGGAGCCCGGGTCTTCCGAGAAGCTCTTCGCCAGTTCGGCGAAGTCTTCACCGTTCTGGATCCGGTCGTACAGACGCTCGGCCAATTGCTCGGTGGCGGCTTCGCTGCGGATCTCGCTCGGCTTGATCAGGATGTGGCGCACATGCACTTCGTCGCGCAGGATGCTCTCGCTACCGCCACGCTTCTCCTCGAGCTTGAGGATGATGAAGCCGTTGGGGATGCGGATCGGCTGGGTAATGTCACCAACGGCCATGCTGCTGAGCATCTTGGCAAAGTCAGGTGGCAGCTGGCCGGCCTTGCGCCAGCCCATCTCGCCGCCTTCCAGGGCGTTCTCGCTGGCGGAGCGCTCAATGGCCATCTGACCGAAGTCCTTGCCCTGCCGGAGTTGCTGGTAGACATCGCCGACCTGGCGGGCGGCGGCCTGGATGGCTTCCGAGTTGGCGCCTTCCGGGGTCGGGATAAGGATGTTGGCCAGGCGGTACTCTTCCGACATCTGCATCTTGCCCAGGTCCGAGTTGAGGAAGTTCTTCACTTCCTGCTCGGACACCTGGATACGCTCGGCCACGCGACGTTGACGTACGCGGCTGATGACCATCTCGCGCTTGATCTGCTCGCGGGCATCGTCGTACGACAGGCCATCGTGGGCCAGGGCGGCGCGGAACTGCTCCAGCGACATGCCATTGCGCTGGGCAATGGTGGCGACGGCCTGGTTCAGCTCTTCGTCGGTGATGCGGATGCCCGAGCGCTCGCCGATCTGCAGTTGCAGGTTTTCGACGATCAGGCGCTCCAGCACCTGCTGTTGCAGGGCGGCGGCAGGTGGCACACCGCCGCCACGCTTGGCGATGGTCTGCTGCACTTCGCGCACGCGCTGGTCCAGCTGGCTCTGCATGACCACGTCGTTGTCGACGGTGGCCACGATGCGGTCGATGGGCTGTACCGCGGCATGCACCGCGCCACTCAGCATTGCGGCGCCCAGCATCAGCGGGCGCAGACGATCAATAAGCTTGCTCTTCACGTGTACGGTAACCTTGAATGCCTTGGTCCAGGAACGATTCGACCTTGTTGCCGACTACACCACCGAGCCCTTTGAGCACGATCTGCAGGAAGATGCCGTGGTCGCCCTTCTCGTTGTTCGGGACGGCTTGGCTGAAGTCGTCGTAGTCGATCCAGTAGCGGTTGATCAGACGCAGTTTCCAGCAGCAGTTGTCATATTCGAAACCACCCATCGCTTCAAGGGTGCGGTTGCGGTTGTAGTCATGCTGCCAGCGACCGATCACGCTCCACTGCGGCACGATCGGCCAGATGACCGAGAAATCGTGCTGCTGGATCTTGTAGTAATCCTTGATGTAGTTCGGATCGCCAGGGGTGCCATAGTCACCACCGCCGACTTTCCAGAGGCCAGTCGCCGAATCGTAGGTGATCAGGTCGTTGCGATAGCGATAGCCAAGGTTGACGACCTTGTTCGGATTGTCTTCAGGCTGGTAGTGGAACATCGCGCTGCCCGAGCGGGTGCTGCGGCTGTCCGGGTCCCAGTTGAAGTCCGAGTTGAAGCGCCAGTCGCGGTTGAAGGCGTATTCGTATTCCAGTGCGTACGGCGAGACATCTGATTTGCTGTCCGAGCGGGTGCGATAGTCGATGCCAGGAAGTTGGACCTTGCGATCCTTGAAGTAGAACGCCTGGCCGATGCTGAAACGCTGGCGCTGGAAGCCATTGTCCTCGATCCAGCGGTTGGTCACGCCCAGCGACAGCTTGTTCTCGTCGCCGATGCGGTCGGTGCCACTGAAGCGGTTGTCGCGGAACAGCGAGGAATAGTTGAACGTGTTCTCGCCCGTGTCGAACAGTGGAATGTCTTTCTGGTCCTTGTACGGAACATAGAGGTAGAACAGCCGCGGTTCGAGGGTCTGGCGGTAGTTCGTACCGAACAGCTGGGTATTGCGGTCGAAGTAGAGGCCACTGTCGACACTGAAGATCGGAATGTCGCGGTTCAAAGAGCTGCTGTAGCTGCCGTAGGCGGGGTTCGCCGACTGCGCGATAGCCTGAGCCTTGCCTTGGCTATCCAGGTCCAGGTCGTAGTTGGTGTAGACGTACTTCAACTTCGGCGTGACGAAGCCATAGCTGGCTTGCATCGGCAGGCTGATCGCCGGGGCGAGGTTGAGGCGTGTGCCGTTGGCGCGAGCGATACCGGAAACGTTGTCGTCCAGGCGACGGCCAGGAATACCACCTGCGGAAGTGTCCGGATTGCCGTCCTTGTCCCTTACGAAATCGTTCTTCAGGTCACGGTCGAAGCGCACGGCCTCGGTCTCGTAGCTCAGATCGAAGCCGCCCGGATGGAACGGCAGCATGCCATTGAAGGTGACCTGCGGAAGCCTATCGTACGGGGTGATCTGCGAGATGGTCGCCATCTCGTAGGCATGCACGTTCAGGCCTGCGGTATAGCTGTCGCCCCGGTAGGTCAGTGTGCCGCGTTGGTTCAGGACGTCCCGGCTCTCTACGCCGATCTGGTCGGTTTCCAGGTCCTGGAAGTAGAACGGATCGCTGATGTCGGTGTAATCCACCTCGGTCATCAGGCGCTCGTCCAGGCCGCCCTTGTGCTGCCAGTTGACCATCCAGCGATCTTTCTTGTAATCGGTCTGCTTCTCGCGGTCGTCGTCCTGATCGCTCAGGAAACCACCGCCGAACTGGCCTTCGCTGGACTTGGTCAGGTAGCGGAACTCACCTTCCATCAGCATGCCGCGCTTGGCCATGTAGCGAGGGTACAACGTGGCGTCGTAGTTAGGCGCCAGGTTGAAGTAGTACGGCGTGACCAGCATGAAGCCGGTGTCGCTGCTGGAGCTGAACGACGGCGGCAGGAAGCCGGACTGGCGACGGTCGTCGATCGGGAAGTAGATGTACGGCGTGTAGAACACCGGGAAATCCTTGACCCGCAGCGTCACGTTGGTCGCGGTGCCGAAGCCGGTGGCCGGGTTCAGGGTGATGTTGTTGCCCTTGAGCTGCCACGCGTTGCTGCCCGGCTCACAGGTAGTATAGGTACCGTCCTTGAGGCGAATGATGGCGTTCTCGGCGCGCTTGGCGTACAGCGCGTTGCCGCGGATGTGCGACTTGTGCATCACGTATTCGGCGTTGTCGACCCGGGCTTCGCCGGTGTCGAGCTGGATCTGCGCCTCGTCGCCGACCACCAGCGAGCCGTTGTCGCGGATCTTGACGTTGCCCTTGAGCTCGCCCCGGTTCTCGGCCTGGTACAGGTTGGCCTCGTCGGCCTCGGCCTGCATGCTGCCCTGGCGCATGACCACGTCACCGGCGAGGGTGGCGATCTGCTGCTCCTGCTGGTACTTGGAGACCTTGGCGTTGATATAGGTGGGCGACTCGTCCTTGGGCGTGGAGTCGTTCATGCCCGGGCGGGTCGGCTCGATGTAGGCACCGCCGCAATACGGGCCGGTCTCGGCCAACTGCGCAGCGGTAAGCTTCTCGCGCGGGACCCAGTCCAGATGGCTGTAGTCTTCGCTGCGCGACTTCAGGCCACGGCCCTTGGCCTCGGTGACCAGCATCGGCTTCTCGGCCTCGGTCGCGGCGACCTCGCCAGGCGCTTCGGCGCCCGAGCTGGCAGCGGCAGCGCCCGGATGTACCGGGCGCGGAGGCAGGTTGGCGGTGGTCTTGGGCTTGCAGTCCCAGCCACCGGCGGCGGACACTTGGCAGTCGAACTGCTCGGCCGCCACCACGTACGACGTGGCCAGGGGTTGCAGGGCCAGCAGACCGCCAGTCACCAACAACGGAAACTTCCTACGAAACGCGGGGGATTTCAATGCCATCTTATTAGTCCGGGCTTCCTGCGTGCCATCTGCCCGCGTGTGGGGGCCGCACGCCTCTCGATGGTCTGAAAAAGATGCTGGATAATAAAGCATGACCCGCTTGACGGCTAGGGCCGTCGGAGAACCCTCGTAATGCCCGATCACGATGTACGCCTGCAACAACTGACCGCCTGGCTCGCCGGGCAACTGGAGAGCCTGTTCCGTAGCAACGCCTGGGGCGAAGTGCCTACCGGCAGCCTGACCGCCGCCAGCAGCGATGCGAGTTTCCGCCGTTATTTCCGCTGGGAGGGCGCTGGCCACAGCTTCGTGATCATGGATGCGCCGCCGCCGCAGGAGAACTGCCGCCCGTTCGTCGATATCGACCACCTGCTGGCCACGGCGGGCGTGAACGTGCCGGTCATTCATGCACAGGACCTGGAACGTGGCTTCCTGCTGCTGGGCGATCTGGGCCGCCAGACATACCTGGACATCATTGATTCGGACAACGCCGACGCACTGTTCGCCGATGCCATCGATGCGCTGCTGGCGTTCCAGCGCCTGCCAATGGACGCGCCACTGCCCAGCTACGATGATGCCCTGCTGCGCCGCGAGGTGGAGCTGTTCCCCGAGTGGTACGTGGGCCGTGAGCTCGGCCTGACCTTCAGCGAAGCGCAGCAGGCCACCTGGCAACGGGTCAGCCAGGTGCTGATCGACAGCGCCCTGGCCCAGCCAAAGGTGCTGGTGCACCGCGACTACATGCCGCGCAACCTGATGCACAGCGCCCCCAACCCGGGCGTGCTGGATTTCCAGGATGCCGTCTACGGCCCGGTGACCTACGACATCACCTGCCTGTTCAAGGATGCCTTCCTCAGCTGGCCGCAGCGGCGCGTGGAGGGCTGGCTGCGTGGCTATTGGGAAAAGGCCCGCGCCGCCGGTATCCCGGTGCAGTCCGAGTTTGAAGCATTCCACCGCGCCAGCGACCTGATGGGCGTGCAGCGCCACCTCAAGGTCATCGGTATCTTTGCCCGTATCTGCCACCGTGACGGCAAGCCGCGCTATCTCACCGACGTGCCGCGCTTCTTCGCCTATATAGATGAAGTGATCGCTCGCCGCCCCGAACTGGCCGAGCTGGGGCAACTGATTGCCGAGCTCAAGGGCGAGGCGCGTTCATGAAGGCAATGATCCTGGCGGCAGGCAAGGGCGAGCGCATGCGCCCGCTGACCCTGCATACGCCCAAGCCGCTGGTGCCCGCCGCCGGCAAGCCGTTGATCGAGTATCACCTCGAGGCGCTGGCCCGCGCCGGTATTCGTGAAGTGGTCATCAACCATGCCTGGCTCGGCCAGCAGATCGAGGACCATCTGGGCGATGGCAGCCGCTTCGGCCTGCGCATTCGCTACTCGGCGGAGGGCGAGCCACTGGAAACCGGTGGCGGGATCTTCAAGGCGTTGCCCCTGCTGGGGGATGCGCCGTTCCTGTTGGTCAACGGTGATGTCTGGACCGACTACGACTTCACTGGCCTGAATGCTCCCCTGCAAGGGCTGGCACACCTGGTACTGGTGGACAATCCCGGTCATCACGGACGTGGCGACTTCCGCCTGGCGGATGGCCAGGTGAGCGATGGTGACGACGCCCCGGGAACGCTGACCTTCAGCGGTATCTCGGTGCTGGACCCGGTGCTGTTCGAAGGCTGCCAGCCCGGCGCGTTCAAGCTGGCCCCGTTGCTGCGCAAGGCCATGGCCGACGGTCGAGTGAGTGGTGAGCACTACCGTGGCCACTGGATCGATGTCGGCACCCTCGAGCGCCTGGCCGATGTCGAGCGCCTGATCGGCGAGCGTGCCTGACATGTGGTGGCCGAGCACAGTGATTGGTGCCGGTGCCGGTTTCGCCGTGGCCAGCATTCCGGGTGCGTTGCTGGGGGCGTTGCTGGGACAGGCCATGGATCGGCGTCTGCGACTGCAGGGCTGGGAGGATGTACGCGAGCGTCTGGGCGGTCGCCCGGCGCTGCGTGACGAGGAGCTGCTGTTCGTCCTGCTCGGGCGCCTGGCCAAGAGCGATGGCCGGGTGGTCGAGGGGCATATCCAGCAGGCGCGTCAGGAAATGTCGCGTCTGGACCTGGCGGAGCCTGCGCGGATGCGGGCGATTGCCGCGTTCAACCGCGGCAAGTCGGGCAAGGGGCGGCTGGGACACTACCTGCGCCGTATCAAGCTGCAGCCTCATGGCCCCGAGGGTACCTTGCGTGCCTGCTGGCGGATGGTCTGGGCCGATGGCAAGGCAGGTCGCCAGGAGCGTGACCTGTTGCTGGGCTGGGGGCAGCAGTTGGGCCTCAGTCGCAACCAGGTGCAGGCCATGTCGCTGGAATATGAACCGCGCAAATCGGCGATCGAAGGCGGTGCCATGACCTATGCGGCGGCATTGAGGCTGCTGGGGGTGGAGCCGGACACCGAGGCGGACAAGGTCAAGCAGGCCTATCGACGTTTGCTCAGCCGGCATCACCCGGACAAGTTGGTGGGCAGCGGTGCCAGTGAGGCCAAGGTGCGCGAGGCGACCGAGCATACCCGCGAGTTGCATCAGGCCTATGCCATGATTCGCAAGCGGCGCGGGCTTTAGGTTTGCCATCGTGGGGCAGGCCCGCTCCCAGATTGTTGGAGTTGGCTTGTCCCTCGATACGCCTCACTCTTCCTTGGGCTTCAGCCAGCCGCGCACCCGGCGCAACAATTGCTCCTGCTCGGCGGCCTTGTTGCCCGGAACGACCATCAGCGACAGCTGCCGGTACTGGCTGTTTTTCTCGCGCTTGCTGGCTTGCAGGCGCTGTTGGGCGGCCTGGCGATCCTGGGTTCGGGTTGTGTAGTACAGATCCGCCGTCGGCACCTTCAAAGTCGACGTCACGCCCAGCAGGTCGTGCTCCACCCTTGCCGGCGTCTGTGCGGCGACCATCACCAGCTTCTGTACCTGGGGCGGCTGCTTCTCGCTGAGGTAGCGCGCGGCCCAGTACGCGCCACTGCCGTTGCCCAGCAGCACGATGCTGCGCGCTTTCTGCTGCTGGGCATAGGCCACGGCGGCGTCGAGGCGTGCGAAGATGCGTTGGGCATCCTCCTCGCTGGTGTGCTCGTCGGCCTCTACCGCGTCGGTGCTGTCGGCCGCGTCCGCCTCGGGCGCAGTGGCCTGGGCGACATTGGCGTTGGCATCGGCTGGTGTGTCCTTGGCCGGGGCCGACTCGCCTTCTTCCTTTTTCGGTGCGATCACCGGCTTGGCTTCGACACGGGCCTGCGGGCGTTCTGCCAGCAGGTCGGGCAGGCTCACGCTCAGGGTGCTCCATCCGACATCGGGGAAGCCACGGCGCAGCGGGCCGACGGTGGTTGGCCAGTCGGCGCTTTCGCCGGCACCGGGCACAATGATCAGCGCGCCTTGCGGATCGCTGTCGTTGGCCGGCCTCCACAGCGCCAAGAAGTGCTCGCCATTGGCCTGCAAGGTCTGTTGCTCGGCCTTGGGCACCTGGCGCTCCAGGGCCAGGGCGTCGTCCTGGCTACGTTCGAGCAGCGGTGGACGGGGAGCAGGGGTGGCCGCTTCTGTGGCGGCCTGCGGTGCTTCGGCGTCGGCGGCCTGAGCGCCGAGCGGCAGGAGCGAAGCCAGGCAGAACATTGCCAGCGTCGTGCGATAAAGTGTGAACATCGATCAATCCAAGGCCAGAATCATACCGGCAGCCTAATGGTATTTGCCCGCGACGGCCACGCCAGGCGGCCGTCATTGCCAAGACGAGCGTAGAGATGAAGCGAGTGTGTTGCCTGTGGGTTATCGGCTGGTTGTGTCTACCCTTGATCGCCCTGGCAAAGCCGCAGGCGCCGCCACCTGTGGTGCTGGAGCCGGCCCAGCAGCAGTGGCTGGATGAGCACCGCGGCCTGCGCGTCGGCCTGGTGCTGCAGGCCCCCTATGCCCAGTTCGACCGCCGTCTGCAGCAATTCTACGGGGCCAACGTCGAACTGGTCGGTGCCCTGTCCCAGGCATTACGGCTGGATCTGACCTGGCGCGGCTTCCCGGACCAGGCCGCGCTGGAGCACGCATTGCAGGCGGGCGAGATCGATTTCGCCCCGGGCCTGACCCAGACCCCCGCCAGCCTGCGGCTGTGGCTGTTCAGTGACCCTTACATGCGTGTGCCGCAACTGGTGGTCGGGATGCGCAGTGGCGCGGTGGCCGTGGATCTGGAGAAACTGACCGCCAACGAGCGGGTGGCTGTGCGCATGCCAGGAGCCCTTGCGGACTACCTGCGGAGCAATTACGGCAATCTCAACCTGCAGGGCGTACCCAATGAGCGGGAGGCGCTGCAGCTGGTGCTGGGCGGGCAGGCCAGCTTCGCCGTGTTGGATGAGGCGCAGCTGAGCCGGCTTTCCCGCGAAGGTGAGTTTGCAGACCTGGCGGTGGTGGGCGATATCGGCTTGCCGCAGTTGCTGCGGGTCGGCTCGCGACGTGACTGGCCCGTGCTCGCCGATATCCTCGAACGCGCCTTGCAGGCCCTGCCGGCCAAGACCTTGGAGCAAATGCACCAGCGCTGGCTGCAGCCCAAGTACCCGCGTTTCTCCGAGTCGGCCGGCTTCTGGCAGAACCTGGCCCTGCTGTTCGGCCTGCTGCTGCTGTGTGCCCTGGCCACCCTGTTCTGGCAGCGTCGCCAGCAGCGCGGCCTGGAGCGGGGCTTGCTGGCGGCCCGCGAGAGCCTGGTGGAGCGTCAGGTGCGCGAGGAGGCCTTGCGCCTGAGCCAGTTCTCCATCGACCAGAGCACGGTGGGCATCCTCTGGGTCAACTGGGACAGCCATGTGCGCTACGCCAACCATGCCGCCGAGCGTATGCTGGGCTTCGCCGAGGGGGCGTTGCTGGAGCGGCCGCTGGTCGATATCGAGCCGAACCTGAAGATGGATCGCTGGCTGGAGCTGTGGAAGCGCGCCCGCACCGGGGGCGACAGTGAGCAGCAGTTCGAAAGCCAGTGCCGGCGCGCCGATGGCAGTCTGTTTCCGGTCGAGTTGTCGCTGTCGTTCCTGCGTTTTCGCGATGCGGAGTACCTGGTGGTGTTCCTCGCCGATATCACTGAGCGCCGGCGCGACCTGGCCGCGTTGCGCGAAAGCGAGGCAAGGCTCAAGGGTATTGCCGGCAATGTGCCGGGGCTGGTGTTCCGCCTGGAGCGTGATCCGGCCGAGGGCGACCCGGAGTTCCCCTACATCAGCGAAGGCAGCGAGGCGCTGGTCGGCTATACCCCAGCGGCGATCCAGCACCCGCAGATGGGGCTGCGCAACCTGGTCCATCCCGAGGACCGCGCCGACTATCACCGGGTCCAGGACCTGGCCCTGGCCAGCGACCGGGATTGGTCGTGGCAGGGCCGTATCCTCACCCGCCAGGGCGAACAGCGCTGGGCCGACATCAAGGCGACCACGCGGCGCCTGGCCGATGGGCGCATGGTGTGGGATGGTGTGGTCTGGGACATCACCCAGGGCAAGCAGGCCGAGCTGGCCCTGGCCGCCTCCCAGGAGCAGCTGCGCGAATTGTCGGCGCATCTGGAAAGCGTGCGCGAGGAGGAAAAGGCCCGCATCGCCCGCGAGGTGCACGACGAGCTGGGGCAGATGCTCACGGTGCTCAAGCTGGAAGTGTCGATGTGCGAGCTGGCCTACGCCGAGCTGGATGCCGGGCTGCATGAGCGCCTGGCTAGCATGAAGCGTCTGATCGCCCAACTGTTCCAACTGGTGCGTGACGTCGCCACTGCGTTGCGCCCGCCGATTCTCGATGCCGGAATCGCCTCGGCCATCGAGTGGCAGGCACGGCGTTTCGAGGCCCGCACGCAGATCCCCTGCCTGGTCGAGGTCCCGGAGCAACTGCCACCCTTGAGCGATGCGAAGGCCATCGGCCTGTTCCGCATCCTCCAGGAAGCGCTGACCAACGTCATGCGCCATGCCCGGGCGCACACCGTGCAGATCGCCCTGGTCGAGGAGGGCGGGCAGTTGCGCATGACGGTTATCGACGATGGCGTGGGATTCGCCGTCGATGCGGCCCGGCCGACTTCGTTCGGCCTGGTGGGAGTGCGTGAGCGCGTGCTGATGCTGGGCGGCGACATGACCCTGGAAAGCGAGCCCGGCGAAGGCACCAGCCTGAGCGTGGCGATTCCTTTGGCGTAGGAGAGAACGATCGTGATTCGAGTGCTGGTGGCGGAAGACCACACCATCGTCCGTGAGGGCATCAAGCAGTTGATTGGCCTGGCCAAGGACATGCAGGTCGCCGGCGAGGCGGGCAACGGCGAGCAGTTGCTTGAGACCCTGCGCCATACCCCCTGCGAGGTGGTGCTGCTGGATATCTCCATGCCAGGCGTGAACGGCCTGGAGGCCATCCCGCGGATCCTGGCATTGAACAACCCGCCGGCGATCCTGATGCTGTCGATGCACGACGAGGCGCAAATGGCTGCGCGCGCGCTGAAGGCCGGGGCGGCGGGCTATGCCACCAAGGACAGCGACCCGGCGCTGCTGCTCACTGCGATTCGCCGGGTTGCCGGGGGCGGGCGCTATATCGACCCGAGCCTGGCCGACCGCATGGTCTTCGAGGTGGGGCTGACCGAAACCCGGCCCCTGCACACGCTGCTTTCCGAGCGTGAGTTCTCGGTGTTCGAGCGCCTGGCCCAGGGCGCCAACGTCAATGACATCGCCCAGCAGCTGGCGCTGTCGAACAAGACCATCAGCACGCACAAGGCGCGCTTGATGCAGAAACTCAAGGTCAACTCGCTGGCAGAGCTGGTGAAGTACGCGATGGAGCACAAGCTGCTCTGATTGCGACATGCCCGGTTTTGTAGGTGCGGCCTTGCCGAGGCGTCGGACTGGCCGGAAAGGGCCGCAGAGCAGCCCCAGCAGTATGGGCTCTAAGTTGAAGCCCGGGGCGGCCTCGCGGCCCATTCGCGGCACAAGGCCGCTCCTACAAGGGAATGTGTCTGTCCTGAAAGCGCCATCCTTGTAGGGCAATCCCTACAGCAAGTCTTCCATCCGGATGATGGCAATCTCTCACCCCCCCCGATTTGCGGGCGCTTGCGCCTCTTCTACGCTGTGCCCACGCAGTCATTCCAACAAGAAGGTGCAGGGCATGAGCGAGGCGAATTCGAACGAGACTCTGGTCAGCTTCCGAGGTGTACAGAAGAGCTACGACGGCGAATCGCTGATCGTCAAGGACCTCAACCTGGACATCCGCAAGGGCGAGTTCCTGACCCTGCTCGGCCCGTCCGGCTCGGGCAAGACCACCAGCCTGATGATGCTGGCCGGCTTCGAGACCCCCACCGCCGGAGAGATCCAACTGGCCGGGCGCTCGATCAACAACGTGCCGCCGCACAAGCGCGACATCGGCATGGTGTTCCAGAACTACGCGCTGTTCCCGCACATGACCGTGGCCGAGAACCTGGCCTTTCCGCTGAGCGTGCGCAACCTGAGCAAGACCGACATCAGCGAGCGGGTCAAGCGCGTGCTCGGCATGGTCCAGCTCGACGCCTTCGCCAAGCGCTACCCGGGCCAGCTCTCCGGCGGCCAGCAGCAGCGCGTGGCCTTGGCCCGTGCCCTGGTGTTCGAGCCGCAGCTGGTGCTGATGGACGAACCGCTCGGCGCCCTGGACAAGCAACTGCGCGAACACATGCAGATGGAGATCAAGCATATCCACCAGCGCCTGGGCGTGACCGTGGTCTACGTGACCCACGACCAGGGCGAGGCGCTGACCATGTCCGACCGGGTGGCAGTGTTCCACCAGGGCGAGATCCAGCAGATCGCCGACCCGCGCACTCTCTACGAAGAACCGCGCAACACCTTCGTCGCCAACTTCATCGGCGAGAACAACCGCCTCAGCGGCACCTTGCTGGCCAGTGACGGCAATCGTTGCCAGGTGCAGCTGGCCCGGGGCGAGCGGGTCGAGGCGCTGGCGGTGAACGTCGGCCAGGCCGGCGAGCCGGTGACCCTGTCGATCCGCCCGGAGCGCGTGCGCCTGAACGGCCACAGCGAACGTTGCGTGAACCGCTTCTCCGGCCGGGTGGCCGAGTTCATCTACCTGGGCGACCACGTGCGGGTGCGCCTTGAGGTCTGCGGCAAGGCCGATTTCTTCGTCAAGCAGCCGATCGCCGAGCTCGATCCGGCCCTGGCCGTGGGCGATGTGGTACCGCTGGGCTGGGAGGTGGAGCACGCCCGCGCGCTCGATCCGATTGCCGAAGCCCATTGATGGTTTGCTTCACCAACCCTGAACTGTGGAGAGAATAATAATGCGCAAGCAGTTGAAACTGACCGCCCTGGCCCTTGGCCTGTTCGCTGCCGGGCAGGCCCTGGCGGCCGACCTGAACGTGATCTCCTTTGGCGGCGCCAACAAGGCGGCCCAGACCAAGGCGTTCTACGAGCCGTGGGAGAAGGCTGGCAAGGGCAAGATCGTCGCCGGTGAGTACAACGGCGAGATGGCCAAGGTGAAGGCCATGGTCGATACCAAGAGCGTGTCCTGGAACCTTGTGGAGGTCGAATCGCCAGAGCTGGCCCGTGGATGCGACGAAGGCATGTTCGAGGAACTCGATCCGGCCCTGTTCGGTGACGAGGGCGACTATGTACCAGGCGCCATCCAGCCATGCGGCGTCGGTTTCTTCGTGTGGTCCACGGTGATGGCCTACAACGCTGACAAACTTAAGACTGCTCCGACCAGTTGGGCTGACTTCTGGGACACCAAGAAATTCCCGGGCAAGCGCGGCCTGCGCAAGGGCGCCAAGTACACCCTCGAGTTCGCCCTGATGGCTGACGGCGTCGCGCCGAAAGAGGTGTACAAGGTGCTCGGCACCAAGGAAGGCCAGGACCGCGCCTTCAAGAAGCTCGACGAACTCAAGCCGAGCATCCAGTGGTGGGAAGCCGGCGCCCAGCCGCCGCAGTACCTGGCCTCGGGTGACGTGGTCATGAGCTCGGCCTACAACGGTCGTATTGCCGCGGTGCAGAAAGAAAGCAACCTCAAGGTCGTGTGGAACGGCGGCATCTACGACTTCGACGCCTGGGCCATCCCGAAAGGCGCCAAGGATGTGGAAGAGGCGAAGAAATTCATCGCCTACACCGTCCAGCCCGAGCAGCAGAAGACTTACTCCGAGAACATTGCCTACGGCCCGGCCAATTCCAAGGCCGTCCCGCTGCTGGCCGATGCGGTGAAGAAGGACATGCCGACCACGCCTGAGAACATCGCCAACCAGGTGCAGATCGACGTGGCTTTCTGGGCCGACAACAGCGAGCAGTTGGAGCAACGCTTCAACGCCTGGGCGGCGAAGAAGTAACCCTGTAGGAGCGGCCTTGTGTCGCGATGGGGCGCGTAGCGACCCCGGGATCTGGGCATCGTGCATGCTCGCCGGGGCTGCTTCGCAGCCCATCGCAACGCAAGGCCGCTTCCACAGAGTCCGCGCCAACCCAGTAGGTAACGTGCGGCCTGATAGTCCCCACCCCTGTTTCCCCCGGAGTTAGCCATGGCCATTGCAGTGCCCCTCAACGAAGGCGCGGGTAAAAGCCTCAAGCAGCGCCTCAAGCATGCCGAGCGGGTCAACCGCTGGAAGGCCCAGGCGTTGATCGCGCCGTTGGCGCTGTTCCTCCTGCTGGTGTTCCTGGTGCCGATCGCGGCGCTGCTGTACAAGAGCGTCGGCAACCCCGAGGTGGTCGCCGGCCTGCCGCGCACCGTCGAGGCGGTGGCGCAGTGGGATGGCAAGAGCCTGCCCGGCGAGGAGGTCTACAAGGCCCTGAGCCAGGACCTGGCCGAGTCGCGCAAGAACCAGACCTTGGGCGACCTCTCGAAGCGCCTGAACATGGAGCTGGCCGGCTACCGCAGCCTGGTGGCCAAGACCGCGCGGGCACTGCCGTTCAAGGCCGAGCCCGCGTCCTATAAAGATGCCCTGCAAGCGCTGGACGAACGTTGGGGCGACCCGGCCTACTGGCAGGCGATCCGCCGCAACACCAGCACGCTCACCTCTTTCTACCTGCTGGCCTCCGTTGATCATCGCATCGACGACCTCGGTGAACTGGCCAAGGCCACGCCGGACCAGGCCATCTACCTGGATATCTTCGCTCGCACCCTGTGGATGGGCGTGGTGATCACCGCCATTTGCCTGGTGCTGGCCTATCCATTGGCGTACTTGCTGGCCAACCTGCCGACCCGGCAAAGCAACCTGCTGATGATCCTGGTGCTGCTGCCGTTCTGGACCTCGATCCTGGTGCGGGTGGCAGCGTGGATCGTATTGCTGCAGTCGGGTGGCCTGATCAACAGCGCGCTGATGGCCATCGGCATCATCGACCAACCGCTGGAACTGGTGTTCAACCGCACCGGCGTGTACATCTCGATGGTGCACATCCTGCTGCCGTTCATGATCCTGCCGTTGTACAGCGTGATGAAGGGCATCTCGCCCAGCTACATGCGGGCGGCGATTTCCCTGGGTTGCCATCCCTTCGCCAGTTTCTGGCGGGTGTACTTCCCGCAGACCTATGCCGGTGTCGGTGCCGGTTGCCTGCTGGTGTTCATCCTGGCCATCGGCTACTACATCACCCCGGCGCTGCTGGGCAGCCCGAACGACCAGATGGTCAGCTACTTCGTTGCCTTCTACACCAACACCAGCATCAACTGGGGCATGGCCACCGCCTTGGGCGGGCTGTTGCTGCTGGCGACCGTGCTGCTGTACCTGATCTATAGCTGGCTGGTCGGCGCCAGCCGTCTGCGCCTTAGCTGAGGAGCCTTGTCATGCTGAGCCCCTACATGTCGCCCGTGGAACGGGTGTGGTTCTACAGCCTGCGCATCCTGTGCGGTCTGATCCTGTTGTTCCTGGTACTGCCGGTGCTGGTGATCATCCCGCTGTCGTTCAACAGCGGGAGCTTCCTGGTGTATCCACTGCAAGGTTTTTCGCTGCACTGGTACCAGGACTTCTTCGCCTCCGCCGAATGGATGCGCGCCCTGAAGAACAGCATCATCGTGGCTCCGGCGGCCACGGTGCTGGCCATGGTGTTTGGCACCCTGGCGGCGATCGGCCTGACTCGGGGCGACTTCCCCGGCAAGTCGCTGGTGATGGCGCTGGTGATCTCGCCAATGGTGGTGCCGGTGGTGATCATCGGCGTGGCCAGCTACCTGTTCTTCGCCCCATTGGGCATGGGCAACAGCTTCACCTCGCTGATCCTGGTGCACGCGGTGCTGGGCGTGCCGTTCGTGATCATCACCGTGTCGGCGACGCTGCAGGGTTTCAACTACAACCTGGTGCGCGCGGCAGCCAGCCTGGGGGCCTCGCCTTTGCTGGCCTTCCGTCGGGTGACCTTGCCGCTGATCGCCCCCGGGGTGATCTCCGGGGCGTTGTTCGCCTTCGCCACGTCGTTCGATGAGGTGGTGGTGACCCTGTTCCTCGCAGGGCCTGAGCAGGCAACCCTGCCGCGGCAGATGTTCAGCGGCATACGCGAGAACCTGAGCCCGACCATCGCGGCGGCGGCCACCTTGCTGATTGCCTTCTCGGTGATCCTGCTGCTGACCCTGGAATGGCTGCGCGGGCGTAGCGAGAAGCTCAGGACCCAGCAGCCGGCCTGACTGCCGCGAAAAGGGGCGCATGGCGCCCCCTGTCGGGCGCCTGTTGATACCGATCAGCCCTCATCGGCTTCCCTGAGTTACAATGCGCGCCACCGTGATTCTGCCCAACAGGTGCGCCATGCAGCCCTACGCTATTGCCCCCTCCATTCTGTCCGCCGATTTCGCCCGCCTGGGCGAGGACGTCGACAAGGTCCTGGCCGCCGGGGCCGACATCGTCCACTTCGATGTCATGGACAACCACTACGTGCCCAACCTGACCATCGGCCCGATGGTCTGCAGCGCCCTGCGCAAGTACGGCGTGACCGCGCCGATCGACGTGCACCTGATGGTCAGCCCGGTCGACCGCATCATCGGCGACTTCATTGAAGCTGGCGCCACCTACATCACCTTCCACCCGGAAGCCAGCCAGCACATCGACCGCTCGTTGCAACTGATCCGCGACGGCGGCTGCAAGGCTGGCCTGGTGTTCAACCCGGCCACCGGCCTGGATGCGCTGAAGTACGTGATGGACAAGGTCGACATGGTCCTGTTGATGAGCGTCAACCCTGGCTTCGGCGGGCAGAAGTTCATCCCCGGCACCCTCGACAAGCTGCGCGAGGCCCGCGCCCTGATCGATGCCAGCGGCCGCGACATCCGCCTGGAGATCGACGGTGGCGTCAACGTAGGCAACATCCGCGAGATCACCGCCGCCGGCGCTGACACCTTCGTGGCCGGTTCGGCGATCTTCAACGCCCCGGACTACAAGGAAGTCATCGACAAGATGCGTGCCGAAATGGCGCTGGCACGCGCATGAGCGGCTTCGAGCAGCTGTTCCCGGGGACACTGCCCAGGCTGGTGATGTTCGATCTGGATGGCACCCTGATCGACTCGGTACCCGACCTGGCCGCAGCCGTCGACCGCATGCTGCTCGAACTCGGGCGCCCGCCCGCAGGCCTAGAGGCGGTGCGCCACTGGGTCGGCAATGGTGCCCAGGTGCTGGTGCGCCGTGCCCTGGCCGGCGATATCGATCACGCCGCGGTGGACGACGAGCTGGCCGAGCGCGCGCTGGCGCTGTTCATGGAAGCCTATGCCGACAACCATGAACTCACCGTGGTCTACCCCGGCGTGCGCGACACCCTGCGCTGGCTGCGCAAGCAGGGCGTGGAGATGGCGCTGATCACCAACAAGCCCGAGCGCTTCGTCGCCCCCTTGCTCGACCAGATGAAGATCGGTCGCTACTTCCGCTGGATCATCGGCGGCGACACCCTGGCGCAGAAGAAGCCCGACCCGGCGGCGCTGCTGTTCGTCATGAAGATGGCCGGTGTCAGCGCCGAACAATCGCTGTTTGTCGGCGATTCGCGCAGCGACGTGCTGGCGGCCAAGGCCGCCGGCGTCCAGTGCGTCGGCCTGAGCTACGGCTACAACCATGGCCGGCCGATCGACGACGAGTCGCCCAGCCTGGTCATCGACGACCTGCGCCTGCTGCTGCCCGGTTGCTTAGTCACCGACACTGGGATAACGTTGGCGGACCTTCAAGCCCCGCAAAGCAGAGACAACAACGTGGTGGTTACCGGCAAATTCTGGATGAAAGTCATCAAGGCACTGGCCCGCTGGCGCTGGCGCGCCTGACTTCTGCCCACCGGCGCCTGCCGGTACATCCGTTTGCCCGCTCCCCATTGCTGCTTGCCCCGAGGCTACACATGACCCGCGAAGAATTCCTGCGCCTGGCCGCTGCCGGCTACAACCGCATTCCCCTGGCCTGCGAAACCCTGGCCGACTTCGACACCCCGCTGTCGATCTACCTGAAGCTGGCCGACCAACCCAACTCCTACCTGCTCGAGTCCGTGCAGGGCGGTGAGAAGTGGGGCCGCTATTCGATGATCGGCCTGCCGTCGCGCACCGTGCTGCGCGTGCACGGTTACCACGTCAGCATCCTGCAGGATGGCGTCGAGGTGGAAAGCCACGACGTCGAGGATCCGCTGGCCTTCGTCGAGGCGTTCAAGGATCGCTACAAGGTCGCCGACATTCCTGGCTTGCCACGTTTCAACGGTGGCCTGGTGGGCTATTTCGGCTACGACTGCGTGCGCTATGTGGAAAAACGCCTGGGTGCCAGCCCCAACCCGGACCCACTGGGGGTACCGGATATCCTGCTGATGGTCTCCGATGCCGTGGTGGTGTTCGACAACCTGGCGGGCAAGATGCACGCCATCGTGCTGGTCGACCCGGCCGAGACGCAGGCCTTCGAGCAAGGGCAGGCCCGCCTGCAGGGGCTTCTGGATACCCTGCGCCAGCCGATCACCCCGCGCCGTGGCCTGGACCTGAGCGGGCCGATGGCCGCCGAGCCGGCATTCCGCTCCAGCTACACACAAGCCGACTACGAAAGCGCCGTGGGCCGCATCAAGGAGTACATCCTGGCCGGCGACTGCATGCAGGTGGTGCCGTCCCAGCGCATGTCCATCGACTTCAAGGCCGCGCCCATCGACCTGTACCGGGCGCTGCGCTGCTTCAACCCGACGCCGTACATGTACTTCTTCAACTTCGGCGACTTCCATGTGGTCGGCAGTTCGCCGGAAGTGCTGGTGCGTGTCGAGGACAACCTGGTCACCGTGCGGCCGATCGCCGGCACCCGCCCGCGCGGGGCCACCGAAGAAGCCGACCGGGCGCTGGAAGACGACCTGCTGTCGGACGACAAGGAAATCGCCGAGCACCTGATGCTCATCGACTTGGGCCGCAACGACGTGGGCCGTGTGTCGGCCACCGGCAGCGTGCGCCTGACCGAGAAAATGGTGATCGAGCGTTACTCGAACGTCATGCATATCGTGTCCAACGTCACCGGCCAGCTGGATGAGGGGCTGACGGCCATGGACGCGCTGCGGGCGATCCTGCCGGCCGGTACCCTTTCCGGCGCGCCGAAGATCCGTGCCATGGAGATCATCGACGAGCTGGAGCCGGTCAAGCGCGGCGTCTACGGTGGCGCTGTGGGCTACTTTGCCTGGAACGGCAACATGGACACCGCCATCGCCATTCGTACCGCGGTGATCAAGGACGGCGAACTGCATGTGCAGGCCGGTGGTGGCATCGTCGCCGACTCGGTGCCGGCGCTTGAGTGGGAAGAAACCATCAACAAGCGCCGGGCGATGTTCCGCGCGGTGGCACTGGCCGAGCAGACCTCCAAGTAAATGGATCGGGGCCGCAACGCGGCCCCGACAACTCAGAAGTCCAGGCTCAACGCCACGCTCACGCCCTGCTGGCGCAACTCATCACTCTTGCGCCAGTTGTAGTTCCCCCGCAGGTTCACCCCCGGCACCAGCTCATGGGTCAGCCCCAGGCTGGCGCGGGTCAGGTTGCTGTGCGGCGTATAGCCGGTCAAGGTGAAGTCGTTCGCCGGCAGGCTGGTCAGGTGCATGCGCAAGTCCTGCTGGTCGTCTTCGAACTCGTGCTCGCGGGCCACCTCGGCAAACAGCCTGGTCGTCGGCAGGAACTGCACGCTTCCCAGCAGGCCGGCCCCCAGCCGGCGTGACGTACGCTCCTGATCGTCGAAGCCGAGCGCCGTGGAGCGGCCGCTCTTCTCGTCATACCCATCGACCTTGACCCGCGCATAGTCGGCGCTGATGAACGGCGCCAGTTGCCAGCGGCTGCTCTCGGCCGCCAGGTTGTAGCCCACCCGGCCGGTGACGGCCCAGGCCTCGCCATCGCTGTCGCCTTTCTCGCTGCGCTCACCAACGCCCAGGGCGAAGGTGCGCTTGAGGTCGCGATAGTCCAGGTGCCCGGCGGTCAGTGCCGTGTCGGCCCACCAGCGATCCTGACGGAACTGGGCGAAGGCGCTGGCCAGGTAGCTGTCGAGCTTGTAGTCGGAATCTTCCTGGCCGGCCTCGAGCTTTTGCCGGTACACGCCCGCCGCCAGCCCCACGCGCCAGGCGTCATCCAGCCGATAGCTGCCGCCGAGGGTCAGGTTGTAGCCGCGCCCGTCGCCACTGGCTGCGCTGCGCTGGCTGCCGAAGTCCAGGTCCTGGCCGCCGGTGGCGACGAACGCCTGCCATTGACCGACCGCCTGCCAGGGCGTCTGCCACTGGTTGCGCAGCTCATCCTGATGGGCGCGGAGGCTGGCGTGGGCGATTTCCGGTAGCAGCGTCAGCTCCCAGGGCGCGGCGAGGATCGAATAGGCATAGTCGGCAATCAGTTGCTGGCCGGCGATGGTCGGGTGCACCGAGTCGTTGAACAGCAGCCGGCTCGGGTCCGGCGTCGTGCCGTTCGCCCCGTAGACCGGGTTGCCCACGCAGCCGTCGCCGCTGTAGCAGGTGCCGACCAGGTTCTGCTCGGCGGCCAGGCCGAACTGTGCCGGGCTGGACAGTGCCTCGCGCAGCAGTGCCGGGACATTCAGCGGGATGATCTCGGCGTCGATCTGCCCGAGCCGGTTGACCAGCGACTGGTTGAACACGCTGGAAAGCTGCGACAGCGGTCCTTGCTGGGGCGTGCCGCTGAAGTTCGGAGTCTGTCCCAGGTCCGGCAGCAACCAGACCATGATGTAGCGCGCGCCGCCCTGTTGCAGCGCCTGGGCGCTGGCCGCCAGGCGGGCACCGGCGGCGGCCGCGTCGGCGGGGCTGTTGACCAGGCCCTGGAGGAAGTCGTTGCCGCCACCGGTCAGGTAGTACAGGGCATTGGGATCGGCCCGCAGGCCGTTGGCCAGGTAGCCGTCACGCTCGCGCAGCACGGTACCCGCGCCGGGGCGACCGGGGGGGATGACGGCTTGCGAGGTGTCGGTGATCGAGTCGAGGATCTGCTGCGTGGTGTAGCCGCCCACGGCCCAGTTGTTGCCGTCCGGCGTGCCTTGCAGCTGGTTGGTCAGCGACGTCGAGGGTCCCAGGCTGGTCCCGGAAAAGCCTAGCCTGCCACCCAGGATCATCGGCGACACCGGCGCGTAGTTGCCATTGGCATCGCGGTTGGTGAAGCGCATGCCTGGCGTACCGCCGGTCAGGTCGGGGAACTGCCCGGCGTCGCTGAGGCTGTCACCGAAGACGATGAGCGACGCATAGGGGGAGGGCGCGGCCATGATAGCCTGGCTGCAGGCGAGGGCGAGCATGCCGAGGGTCGCGTGCAGGAAGAGGGTCTTGCGCATGCATGAATATCCTTTTCGTTGTTTTTATGAAGGCAAGCCGCATGACCATAGCAAATCGCCGGTCTTTGCCCAGCATGGCAATGGTTTCCCCGTGTTTAGGGGCATATTGCACCCGCCGCCCCGGTAGGTTACTGTCCCGAAACGTATGAACGAGACCTACCCTGTGTTGATCGTCAGCAAACTCTTGATGCGCGTTATCAAGGCCGTCGCCCGTTGGCGTTGGCGCGCCTGACTTTTTCTCCTGCCGGTTCGCCCGGCCCGTCCCCGTTTGCCTTCCCCACTTGTTCCGTCAACCGCCCCGTGCGGGCTCGGCCGCATTCATGAGCGGCAGCGGAAGGCTCGAATCAAAAGTCAGTATTCAAGAGGTTCGTTGCAGATGTTACTGATGATCGACAACTACGACTCCTTCACCTACAACGTCGTGCAGTACCTTGGCGAGCTGGGTGCGGAGGTCAAGGTCATTCGCAATGACGAAATGACCATCGCCCAGATCGAGGCCCTTAACCCCGAGCGCATCGTCGTCTCCCCGGGCCCGTGCACGCCGAGCGAAGCCGGGGTCTCCATCGAGGCCATCCTGCACTTCGCCGGCAAGCTGCCGATCCTGGGCGTCTGCCTGGGCCACCAGTCCATCGGCCAGGCCTTCGGCGGTGACGTGGTGCGCGCCCGCCAGGTGATGCATGGCAAGACCAGCCCGGTGCTGCACCGCGACCTGGGCGTGTTCGCCGGCCTGAACAACCCGCTCACCGTGACCCGCTACCACTCGCTGGTGGTCAAGCGTGAAACCCTGCCCGACTGCCTGGAAGTGACCGCCTGGACCGCTCACGAAGATGGCACTGTCGACGAAATCATGGGCCTGCGTCATAAAACCCTGAACGTCGAAGGGGTACAGTTCCACCCCGAATCTATCCTCACCGAGCAGGGCCACGAGCTGTTCGCCAATTTCCTCAAGCAGACCGGCGGACGCCGTTAAGGACCGATCATGGATATCAAGACCGCTTTGAGCCGTATCGTCGGCCACCTGGATTTGTCCACCGAGGAAATGCGCGACGTCATGCGCCAGATCATGACTGGCCAGTGCACTGAGGCGCAGATCGGCGCTTTCCTCATGGGCATGCGCATGAAGAGCGAGAGCATCGACGAGATCGTCGGTGCGGTGTCGGTGATGCGTGAGCTGGCCGACAAGGTCGAGCTGAAGACCCTCGACGGCGTGGTCGACATCGTCGGCACCGGTGGCGATGGCGCCAACATCTTCAACGTGTCGACTGCTTCGGCCTTTGTCCTGGCCGCGGCCGGCTGCACCGTGGCCAAGCATGGCAACCGTGCCGTCTCCGGCAAGAGCGGCAGCGCCGACCTGCTGGAAGCCGCCGGTATCTACCTGAACCTGACCCCGGTGCAGGTCGCCCGCTGCATCGACAGCCTCGGCATCGGCTTCATGTTCGCCCAGACCCATCACAGTGCAATGAAGCACGCCGCCGGCCCTCGTCGCGACCTGGGGCTGCGTACCCTGTTCAACATGCTCGGCCCGCTTACGAATCCGGCCGGCGTGAAACACCAGGTGGTCGGGGTCTTCACCCAGGCCCTGTGCCGCCCGTTGGCCGAGGTGCTGCAGCGCCTGGGCAGCAAGCATGTGCTGGTGGTGCATTCGAAGGACGGCCTGGACGAGTTCAGCCTGGCCGCGCCGACCTTCGTCGCCGAACTGAAGAATGACCAGATCACCGAATACTGGGTCGAGCCCGAAGACCTCGGCATGAAGAGCCAGAGCTTGCATGGCCTGGCAGTCGAGGGGCCGCTGGCTTCGCTGGAACTGATCCGTGACGCCCTGGGCCGACGCAAGACCGAGAACGGCCAGAAGGCCGCCGAGATGATCGTGCTCAACGCCGGCGCGGCGTTGTATGCCGCCGACCACGCGATGACCCTGGCCCAGGGTGTCGAACTGGCCCACGATGTGCTGCACACCGGGTTGGCCTGGGAAAAACTGCAGGAGCTGGGCGCTTTTACCGCGGTATTCAAGGTGGAGAACGAAGCATGAGCGTACCGACCGTGCTGGAAAGGATCATCGCCCGCAAATTCCAGGAAGTAGCCGAGCGCAGCGCGCGGGTCAGCCTGGGTGAACTCGAACGCCTGGCCAAGGCGGCCGATGCGCCCCGTGGCTTTGCCAGGGCACTGATCGAGCAGGCTGCGCGCAAGCAGCCCGCGGTAATCGCCGAAATCAAGAAGGCCTCGCCAAGCAAGGGCGTGATTCGCGAAAACTTCGTGCCGGCGGAGATTGCCGTCAGCTACGAGAAGGGCGGAGCGACCTGTCTGTCGGTGCTGACCGACGTGGACTACTTCCAGGGTGCCGACGTCTACCTGCAGCAGGCGCGTGCCGCCGTTTCGCTGCCGGTGATCCGCAAGGACTTCATGGTCGATCCGTACCAGATCGTCGAAGCCCGTGCGCTGGGCGCCGACTGCGTGCTGCTGATCGTCTCGGCGCTGGACGACGTGAAGATGGCCGAGCTGGCCGCCACCGCCAAGGACGTCGGTCTCGACGTGCTGGTCGAAGTGCATGACGGCGATGAGCTGGAGCGTGCGTTGAAGACCCTCGATACACCGTTGGTCGGGGTCAACAACCGCAACCTGCATACCTTCGAAGTCAGTCTGGAGACTACCCTCGACTTGCTGCCGCGCATCCCCCGCGATCGCCTGGCCATCACCGAAAGCGGCATCCTCAACCGTGCCGATGTCGAACTGATGGAAATCAACGAGGTGTATTCGTTCCTGGTCGGTGAGGCGTTCATGCGCGCCGAGCAGCCAGGGTTGGAGCTGCAGCGGCTGTTCTTCCCCGAACAGGTGAAGAAGACCGTTCAGCAACTGGACTGATCGAACAGGGAGCCGGCATCGTTTGCCGGCTTTTTTGTATTCGAGGGCTTCATCGCGAGACAGTCCCAACGTGGGAGCGGGCTTGCCCCGCGATGAGGCTGGTGAACATCACATCAAAGGTGGATCAATGACCGATCAACCCCTGGCCCTCACCGTCGAACAAGGCCTGCACGCCGAACAGGACCTGCTGGCTGCCGTCTGCCGCGGCGAGCGCGAATCCGGCGTGCTGTTCTGGCGCCCGACCGACCATGCCCTGGTCATGCCTCGGCGCATGAGCCGCCTGGATAACTTCGAGGCCGCCTGCGCCGAGCTGGCCATCGCCGGCTGGCCGGTGCTGCTGCGCGAAACCGGTGGCGAACCGGTGCCGCAATCCCATGCGACCGTCAACGTGGCGCTGGTCTACGTGGCCCCACGCAGCGAGGGGGACCAGGGCCGCATCGAGAATGCCTACGAGCGTCTGTGCCTGCCGCTGTGCGATGTCCTTCGCGAATGGGGCGGTGTCGCCTCGGTGGGGGAGATTGACGGCGCCTTCTGCGATGGCCGCTACAACGTCAACCTCAATGGTCGCAAGCTGGTCGGCACCGCCCAGCGCTGGCGCCAGGGGCTGGGGGGCAAGCGCCCGGTGGTGTTGGTGCATGGCGCCCTGCTGCTGGACAACGAACGCGAATCGATGGTCGCGGCGGTCAACCGCTTCAATGAGTGCTGCGAACTGGAGCAGCGCTGCCGCGCCGACAGCCATATCGCCTTGCACGAGGTGGCGCCTGCGGCTCCCTGGTTCGAGCGCCTGAGCCGGGCCTATGAACAAGTGCTGGCGGAGCTGCCGCAGGACTAGGGTCTGTACGAAATGTGTCTGCGCGAAGGCCAGACAAGGCGAAACGGGGGGAGGAAGCGGAGTGTACTGGAGTACATGAGCATTCCGAGCCCCGTTTCAACGCAGTATGGGCGAGTGCAGATACATTTCGTACAGAGCCTAACGGGTGCCGTAGACCACCATGGTTTTACCCTTGACCTGCACCAGGCTGCGCTCCTCGAGGTCCTTGAGGACGCGGCCGACCATCTCCCGTGAACAACCGACGATACGACCGATCTCCTGGCGGGTGATCTTGATCTGCATGCCGTCGGGGTGGGTCATGGCGTCGGGTTGCTTGCACAGGTCGAGCAGGCAACGGGCAACCCGGCCGGTCACATCGAAAAACGCCAGGTCGCCGACCTTGCGGGTGGTGTTGCGCAGGCGCTGGGCCATCTGGCTGCCCAGGGCATAGAGTATTTCCGGCTCCAGGCGTACCAGTTCACGGAATTTGTCGTAGCCGATCTCGGCCACTTCGCACTCGGTCTTGGCGCGCACCCAGGCGCTGCGCTGATGTTCCTGGCCGGCGGGCTCGAACAGACCCAGCTCGCCGAAGAAATCACCGCTGTTGAGGTAGGCGATGATCATCTCGTGACCGTCGTCGTCCTCGATCAGGATGGTCACCGAGCCCTTGATGATGAACGACAAGGTATCGGCCCGGTCGCCGGCACAGATGATATTGCTCTTGGCGGCGTAGCGACGGCGTTGGCAGTGGGCCAGCAGCTTGTCGATGTTCTTGATCTTGGGTGGCAGGGCTGAGGAGACCATCACGAAATCCTGTTCGATGCGACGCATTGGCTTTTTATAGAGACGCCTGGCAGCACGCGCCAGTCATTTGGCGCCAGCTTATCAGACACTTCAACTTGAATCGGCACAAAAGCGACGTGGCTTGAGCTTTTCCGACAGCCTCACAAGGTCTAAGCTGACACCCTTTTACGAAATCGGGAGTCCGGATAGATGAAGGCACGCATCCAGTGGGCCGGTGAAGCGATGTTCCTCGGCGAGTCGGGGAGCGGCCATGTCGTGGTCATGGATGGCCCACCTGAAGCCGGAGGCCGCAACCTGGGCGTGCGCCCGATGGAGATGCTCCTGCTCGGCCTGGGTGGCTGCAGCAGTTTCGACGTGGTCAGCATCCTCAAGAAATCGCGCCAGGCCGTGGAAAGCTGCGAGGCCTTCCTGGAGGCCGAACGCGCCAGTGAAGACCCGAAGGTGTTCACCAAGATCCACCTCAACTTCGTGGTCAAGGGCCGCGGGTTGAAGGAGGCGCAGGTCAAGCGTGCGGTCGAGTTGTCGGCGGAGAAGTACTGCTCGGCCTCGATTATGCTGGATCGCGCGGGCGTCGAGATCACGCACGGTTACGAAATCGTCGAACTCGGTTGATCGAAGCCAGCGCCTGCCGGTCAGGCGCTTTGCTTGTGCAGGCGTTCGATACCTAGCAGCAATGCGAGCCCCGGGGTCAGCGCAAGCACCAGCCAGGGCGTATTCACCCCGAGCAGCATGAGGATCTCGTTGCTGGTCCAGGTGGTGCCGAAGTGTTCGGCAAACACCTGGCACTGCAGCCACGCAGCCAAAGTGCCAGCGAGCACGAACGTGCCGACCAGCAGTTGGCGGCTGGCAAAAAACATGCTGAGCAGCAGGAACAGCAGCTGCGCGGGTAGTGTGCCGAGCATCAGCTCGGCGGTGCTATTGCTGTCAGGGTCGGTAAGTGTCGGCAGTTCCAGGCTGAAAGTGCTTTGCCCGACACTGGCGACCATCAGGCAAACGAACAGATAGGCGACCGGGATCAGGGCAAGGCCCTGCAACAGCCGGGCGAGCGATCGTCCCATGTTCAGCGACGCAATGCCGGCAGCAGCTGCAACAGGCGTTCGGGTAGCTGTGCCCGCAGTTGCTCGCTCAATGCCTCACGTCGCTTCTGGTAAAGCACGCCGAGACCGATCACGCCGAGGCCGATCAAGGTCAGTATGACCGGGAACAACAGGGAATCGGCGAACACCTCGTAGGACAGATACCCCAGGTAGGCCGCCACCCCCATCGCCCCGAACACCATGAACACCGGGCGGCGCAGCAGGACGGCCAGGCCCATCAGCCCCAGGTTGATCAGGCAGTACAGCGCCTTGCCCCATTCGCTGCCGCTGTCCATCAGCGTCAGCCCGCCCCAGAACGCCGCCAGGCCGGCGAGATAGCCCCAGAAGGCATAGTCACGGCGGGTGCGTCCGTCGATCACCAGGAATACCAACAGCAGGCCCAGGCCGAACCACAGCGAGACCGTGCGCCGTTGCTCCCAGCTGAACAGGTCGCCATGGAACCACTCGCTCAGGTCCATGGACATGAACCACAGGGCCACCGCGATTGGCATGACGATGAAAGGGAAGGGAATCAGGCGAAGCATCAGCAGCCCGGCCAGTACCGTCGCCGCCTCCATTGCCAACCAGCCACCCTGCACGTAGGTGTAGTACTGGTGGTAGTCGCCCTGGGCGTCGTCCAGCGGCCACCAGCCTGCCAGGCGCTCGATGGCGAACACCGCCAGCGGCACGATGCTGACCGCCACGGCGGCCAGCACGCCGGCCGCGACAGGCTGGTTGCGTCGCTGCAGCGACAGGGCGAACAGGGTGATCCCGCCGATGTAGAGCAGGGCGATGGCCAGCAGTGCACCGTCGCCGATACGCATCCAGGCTTCGGTGAGCAGCCAGCCCATGGCGCCCATGATCAGCAGGGCGCCGAGGTAAAAGGCAACGTGGGCCAGCTGGAAGCTGGCGCGGCTTTCCGGCTGCTGGCGCAGGAAGGCCAGCAAGGCCTGGTCCTGCCCAGGCTGCAGCACGCCGGCGCTCACGGCGCGTGCCAGGTCCCTGGCGTCGAAACGTTCCATGGTGCGCGTCTCAGATTCGGTAGGTGCTCTTGGTCATGACCTTGGCCAGCAGGCTCATGCCGAAGCGCACGGGGGCCGGGAAACGGTAGCCGCCGGCTTCCAGCGCGGACTCGGCGTGGTGCTCCTCGTCGACACGCATCTGTTCGAGGATGGCGCGGGACTTGCCGTCGTGCTCGGGGATCTGCTCCAGGTGTTCGTCCAGGTGCTTGCACACCTGATGCTCGGTGGCGGCGACGAAGCCCAGGCTGACCTTGTCGCTGACCAGCCCGGCGAGGGCGCCGATGCCGAACGACAGGCCGTAGAACACCGGATTGAGCACGCTGGGGTGGCTGTTGAGCTGGCGAATGCGCTGCTCGCACCAGGCCAGGTGGTCGATTTCTTCTTCCGCCGCATGCTCCATGGCCTTGCGTACCTGGGGCAGCTTGGCGGTCAGGGCCTGGCCCTGGTACAGCGCCTGGGCGCAGACTTCGCCGGTGTGGTTGATGCGCATCAGGCCGGCGATATGGCGGGTCTGTTGTTCATCGAGTTCGGCGTCCGGCTGGACGATCGCCGGGGAAGGGCGGGCGGGTTGGCCGCTGAAGGGCAGCAAGGTGCGCATGGCGGTATCGGCCTGCAGCAACAAGCGGTCGAGCGGCGAGTAGTGACGTTCGGTAGCCATCGGGCACCTCCGCTGAAGTGATGCCCGACAGTCTACCTCAATACCCCTGGGCAGGCTTGCCTTGGATCAGCCCGGCGGCCAGTGCATCTGGCGCTGGCCAAGCACGTGCATGTGGATGTGGTAGACGGTCTGGCCGCCCTTCGGGTTGCAGTTCATGACCACGCGGAAGCCTTCCTCGCAGCCCTGCTCGACGGCCAGGCGTTGGGCGGTGAACAGGATATGGCCAGCCAGGGCCTTGTCCTCTTCGGTCAGGTCGTTGAGGGTGCGGATGTGTTTCTTCGGGATGACCAGAAAATGTACCGGCGCAGCGGGGGCGATATCCTTGAAGGCCAGGATCTGGTCATCTTCGTAGATGATGTCCGCCGGGATCTCCCGGTTGATGATTTTGAGGAATAAATCGTCCACAGCACGTGCTCCATGGTGAGTGTCGGGGCTGAGTGTACGGCGCCCCGCGCTGCTCGCCCAGTGGCTATTCCATACCGATCGGGCAATAGCGGCGATGGATCAGTCCGGCCAGCTTGCGCGTCAGCCAGCGTGGCAGCAGGCGCGGGACGAAGGCCAGCCAGCGGTTGCGCCGGCCGGGCAGGATCAGCGCGCGGTTGCGGTCCAGGGCGCGGACGGTGTCCAGGGCGATCTCCTCGGGGCTCAGGCAGCGGCTGTTGCCGTCGAGCCGTGGGATGCGGCGCCTGGCCGAGCGCACCGGCCCCGGGCACAGCACCGAGACCTTGATCCCGGTGCGCCCCAGTTCCTCGCGCAGGCTCTCGGAAAAACTCAGCACATAGGCCTTGCTCGCCGCGTAGGCGGCCATCCACGGGCCCGGTGCGACTCCGGCCAGCCCCGCGACGTTGAGGATCTGCCCGCCGCCCTGGATCGCCATCAGGTTGCCGATGGCGTGGCACAGGCGGCTCAGGGCGAGGATATTGACCTCCAACAGGTCCTGTTCATCGGCCCATTCATGGGCCAGGAACGGCCCGTAGGTGCGCTGCCCCGCACAATTCACCAGCAGGTCGATGCACCGCTCGCCTTCCTCCAGTTCGAGGACGAAGCCCGACAGGCGCAGAGGCTGGCTGAGATCGCAGGCACGGAACAGCACTTCCACGCCAAAGCGTTGGGTGAGCTCGATGGCCACCGGCTCCAGCGTCTCGCGCTGGCGCGCCACCAGGATCAGGTTGCGCCCGCGCCGTGCCAGGGCTTCCGCCAGGGCCAGGCCCAGGCCGCTGGAAGCTCCGGTGATCATGGCGTAACGGGTCATGCAAGGCTCCTGGGGTGTAAGGGGCGCCTAGTGTACAGCCTGGCCGATTTGCTACAAGGCGTCGCTGAGCAGCTGCTGGCTGCGCGCCAGGGCGGCCCGGTATTCGTCCTGCAGGCGTCCGATCAGCTCGCCGACGCTGGGCAGGTCGTGGATCTCGCCGACACCCTGGCCGGCCGACCAGACTGTCTTCCAGGCCTTGGCCTCGTCATCCAGGGGCTTGAGCTTGCCGGCGTCATGGCCGCTCTTCAGCGCTGCCAGGTCGTAGCCGGCCTGCTCCAGGCTCTGGCGCAGGAAGCTGGCGGGGATGCCGGACACCGCCGGGGTATGCACGATATCGGCGGCCCCGGCGCCCAGGATCATCTGCTTGTAGGCGTCCTGGGCCTGGCTCTCGTGGGTGGCGATGAAGCGGGTGCCCATGTAGCCGAGGTCGGCCCCCAGCAATTGCGCGGCCAGCAGTTCATGGCCATGATTCAGGCAGCCGGCTAGCAGCAGGGTCTTGTCGAAGAACTGGCGGATCTCCGCGACCAGGGCGAACGGACTCCAGGTCCCTGCATGGCCGCCAGCGCCGGCGGCCACGGCGATCAGCCCGTCGACGCCGGCCTCGGCGGCCTTCTCGGCGTGGCGACGGGTGGTCACGTCATGGAACACCAGGCCACCATAGCTGTGCACCGCGTCGACCACCTCCTTCACCGCGCCGAGGCTGGTGATGACGATGGGCACCCGATGCTCGACGCACAAGGCCAGATCGGCCTGCAGGCGCGGATTGGTCGGGTGCACGATCAAATTGACCGCGTAGGGTGCGGGCGCCTGCAGCTCGGCCAGTCCGACCTCGATCTCCTCCAGCCAGGCCTTGAACCCTGCGCTGTCACGCTGGTTCAGGGCCGGGAAGCTGCCCACGACGCCATTGGCGCAGCAGGCGAGCACCAGCCGGGGGTTGGAGATCAGGAACATAGGCGCCGCCACCAGGGGCAAGCGCAAACAGTGTTCGAGCGAGGCGGGCAGGGGCATGGCGAAACTCCTGTAGGCAGGTGGATAACGTCAGAACGGTTTGACCACCACGAGAATTACGACGCCCAGCAACATCAGCACCGGTGCTTCGTTGAACCAGCGGTAGTACACATGGCTGCGGGTGTTGGTGCCGGCGGCGAAGCGTTTGCGCTGGGCGCCGCACATGTGATGGTAGACAGTAAGCAGGGCCACCAGGGTGAGCTTGGCATGCAGCCAGCCCTGGCTCAGCCAGCCGGGATTCAGGTACAGCATCCAGCCGCCGAACACGTAGGTGGCGATCATCGCCGGGTTCATGATGCCCCGGTACAGCTTGCGCTCCATGGTGATGAAGCGCTCGAGGCTGATGCTGTCCTGGCTCTGGGCGTGATAGACGAACAGGCGTGGCAGGTAGAACAGGCCGGCGAACCAGCAGACCACGCTGACGATATGCAGCGCCTTGATCCATAGATAGAGCATGGGGAGTTCCTTCAGGTTTTCACGGTCATCAGATAGTAGAGGCCAAGGGCCCGAAGGGTCATCCCAAGAGTTGTTACAGGCGCCCTTGGCCCCTATTATCGTGCGCTTTCCAGTGGTCTCGTTGATAAGGGGCAAGCGTCATGATCAAGGTCGGTATCGTCGGCGGCACGGGTTACACCGGTGTCGAACTGCTGCGTCTGCTGGCGCAGCACCCACAGGCCGAAGTGGCGGTCATCACTTCGCGATCCGAGGCGGGCGTGGCGGTTGCCGACATGTACCCGAACCTGCGCGGCCACTACGACGGCCTGGCGTTCAGCGTGCCGGACAGCAAGGCCCTGGCGGCCTGCGACGTGGTGTTCTTCGCCACGCCCCACGGCGTTGCCCACGCCCTGGCCGGCGAGCTGCTGGCGGCCGGCACCAAGGTCATCGACCTGTCCGCCGACTTCCGCCTGCAGGACGCCGCCGAATGGGGCAAGTGGTACGGCCAGCCCCATGGTGCCCCTGAGCTTCTCAAGGACGCCGTCTACGGCTTGCCCGAGGTGAACCGCGAGAAGATCCGCCAGGCGCGCCTGATCGCCGTGCCGGGTTGCTACCCGACCGCCACCCAGCTGGGCTTGCTGCCGCTGCTGGAAACCGGCCTGGCTGACCCGTCGCGGCTGATCGCCGACTGCAAGTCGGGCGTCAGTGGAGCCGGTCGTGGCGCAGCTGTAGGTTCGCTGTTCTGCGAGGCCGGGGAGAGCATGAAGGCCTACGCGGTCAAGGGCCACCGTCACCTGCCGGAGATCAGCCAGGGCCTGCGCCAGGCGGCAGGCAAGGACATCGGCCTGACCTTCGTGCCGCACCTGACCCCGATGATCCGCGGCATCCATGCCACCCTGTACGCGACGGTCGCCGATACCTCGGTCGACCTGCAGGCGCTGTTCGAGAAACGCTACGCCAACGAACCGTTCGTCGATGTGATGCCGGCCGGCAGCCATCCGGAGACCCGCAGTGTGCGCGGTGCCAACGTCTGCCGTATCGCCGTGCACCGGCCTCAGGGCGGTGACCTGGTGGTGGTGCTGTCGGTGATCGACAACCTGGTCAAGGGCGCGTCGGGCCAGGCGGTGCAGAACCTCAACATCCTGTTCGGGCTCGACGAGCGCATGGGCCTGTCCCACGCCGGCCTGCTGCCGTAAGCCGCCGGTCGTTGCCTGGGCCCGCCTCGCGCGGGCCTTTTTCATGGGGGCGACTAAAGCCGCACAATTCTTGACCGATTTTCTCGGACAAGCGGATAATACGCGCCATCGAGTTTTATGGCGGCACTGCGCCGGGAGAATCAACATGAGTGTCGAAACCTTCACCCCCACGGCTTTGGAATTCACCCCCGGGGCTGCGCACAAGGTCAAGACCTTGGTCAGCGAAGAGGGCAACGACCGGCTGAAGCTGCGTGTGTTCGTGACGGGCGGCGGCTGCTCGGGCTTCCAGTACGGCTTCACCTTCGATGAGGAGGTGGCCGATGACGACACCATCGTCGAGCGTGAAGGTGTCGCCCTGGTCGTCGATCCGATGAGCTTCCAGTACCTGGCCGGTGCCGAAGTCGACTACCAGGAAGGCCTGGAAGGTTCGCGCTTCGTGATCAAGAACCCGAATGCCACCACCACCTGCGGTTGCGGTTCGTCGTTCTCGATCTGATCTGGACCCTGCTGTGAAAACGCCGCGCAATTGCGCGGCGTTTTGCATTCTGCCGGTTGTTCAGGCGGGGTAGATCGCGCCGAGGATGCGCAGGCCGCGGGCGGCGGTCACGCTGGGACGATTGGCCGGGATATTCTCCAGGCAGCAATGGGCCAGCCAGGCGAAGGCCATGGCCTCGACCCAGTCGGGGTCCACACCATGTGCGGCGGTGCTGGCGACCTCGGCAGCCGGCAGCAGGGTTGCCAGGCGCGCCATCAAGGCACCGTTGCGCGCGCCCCCGCCGCAGACCAGCAGGGCCTCGGTGTCGTCCTGGGCCTGGCGCAGCGAGTCGATGATGCTGCGCGCCGTCAGCTCCAGCAGGGTGGCCTGGACATCTTCGTCACGGTACGCCGGCAGGCGCGCCAAATGGGCGTCCAGCCAGGGCAGGTTGAATACCTCGCGCCCGGTGCTCTTCGGGCCGCTGCCGGCGAAGAACGGGTCGCTCAGCAGGGCGCTCAGCAGGTCCTGGCGGACGCTACCGCTGGCCGCCCAGGCACCGTCGGCATCGAACGCTTGACCCTGCTTGCGTTCGATCCAGGCATCCAGCAGCACATTGCCCGGGCCGCAGTCGAAGCCATGTACCGGCTGGTCGTGCTCGATCAGGCTCAGGTTGCTGAAGCCCCCCACGTTGAGGATCGCCAGGCGCTGGCCGAGATGGCCGAACAGGGCTTCGTGAAACGCTGGCACCAACGGTGCGCCCTGGCCACCCGCCGCCACGTCGCGGCGCCGGAAGTCACCCACCACGCAGATGCCAGTGAGCTCGGCCAGCAGGGCCGGGTTGCCGATCTGCACGGTAAAACCACGGGCCGGCTCATGGCGAACCGTCTGGCCGTGGCTGCCGATGGCGCGAATGGCGTCGGGGGCCAGGCCCTCGGCGGCCAGCAGGTGATTGATGCCTTGGGCCGCCAGGGTGGCCCAGCGGTTTTCCGCCATGGCCGCGCGGGCGATCTCGTCGGGGCCGCTGGCGCAGAGGCCGAGCAGGTCCTGGCGCAGGTCGACGGGCATGGAGATGTAATGGGTGGCGAGCAGCCGCAGCTGCTCGTCTTGTTCGATCAGGGCGATGTCCAGGCCATCAAGGCTGGTGCCGGACATCACCCCCAGGTAGAGCGCCATGTCAGCGCTTGTTGGCGGCGAGCAGGGTGGCCTTTTCCTGATCCATGCGGGCGATCAGGGGCTGGCTCTGCTGGTTGAAGCGTTGGCGCTCGGCCTTGGCGATCGGGTCGGCCATCGGCACCTTCTGGCTCAGCGGGTCGACGTGGACACCGTTGACCTGGAACTCGTAGTGCAGGTGTGGGCCGGTCGACAGGCCGGTGGTGCCGATATAGCCGATGATCTGTCCCTGCTTGACGCTGGAGCCGGTCTTGATGCCCTTGGCGAAACCCTGCATGTGGCCGTAGAGCGTCTTGTAGGAATTGCCGTGGGCGATGATCACGGTGTTGCCGTAGCCGCCGCGGCGGCCGGCCAGCTCGATGCGACCGTCGCCGGCGGCCTTGATCGGCGTTCCGCGCGGTGCGGCGTAGTCGACGCCCTTGTGCGCACGGATCTTGTTGAGAATCGGGTGCTTGCGCCCTGCCGAGAAGCGCGAGCTGATGCGCGCGAAGTCCACCGGGGTGCGGATGAACGCCTTGCGCAGGCTGTTGCCGTCGGCGGTGTAGTAGTTGGTGTTGCCTTGCTTGTTGGTGTAGCGCACGGCGGTGTAGGTCTTGCCGCGGTTGGTGAAGCGGGCGGAGAGGATATTGCCGGTACCGACCACCTTGCCGTCCATCATCTTCTGCTCGTAGACCACGTCGAATTCGTCACCAGGACGGATGTCCTGGGCGAAGTCGATGTCGTAGCCGAGGATGCGCGCCATGTCCATGGTCATGCTGTGGGACAGGCCGGCGCGCTGGGCGGAGGCGGACAACGAGCTCTTGATCACGCCATGGGCGTAGGCGGTGCGGACCACCGGCTTGCTGATCTCGCGCTCGAAGGCGAAGCCCTTGTCGGTCTTGTTCAGGCGGATGGTCTCGAGATTGCTGACCTTGCTGTGCAGGCTGGTCAGCTGTCCATCCTTGTCCAGTTCGAACTGCAGCACCTGGCCGTGCTTGAGCTGGCTGAACTGCTTGGCCTGCTTGCTGCTCGCCAGCACGTCGTGCACGACGTTGGCCGGCAGGCCGACCTTGTTGAACAGGGTCGAAAGCGTATCACCGCGGCTGACCACCACTTCACGGTGGCCTGGCGCCTTCTCTTCTGGTTTGGAGGCAGGGGCCGGTTCCGCCTTGGCGGTCTCGGGCTCGGCGCCGTCGATCTGGGCGAATGGCGAGTCGCTGCTCTGCCCGGCCTCTACGAGGGGGGCGCTGCGGGATTCGTCCTTGAGCTGTTCTGCCGGGCTCTCGAGCTCCAGGCTGAGGGTGGTTTTCTTGGCTTCCACTTCGCTGGAAGGGAAGACCAGCAAGGCCAGGCTGAGGAGGGCGGCGATGCCGCTGGCGGCCAACAGATGGCTTTTCGGATAAAGCGGGGGCGCTTTAGGCGTTTCGTTGGTCATAGATAAGGTGACTTTGAAAAAGGTGAAATGGAAAAGATGAATGACATGATGAAGATGAAATAACTGTATAAAATATAACCAAATCCATTCTCACGCAAGGGCGCGTAGACGTTGCGGTGCGCCGTTCGGGTCACAATCCTTTGCGAAACTTGTATTTGATGGCCGATCTTGTATGGTTGGCTCCCCTTGAATCCTAGCGTTGCGGGTCTGTCTATGAAGTCGGTTGAAGAGCAACTGGCGCTTATCAAGCGCGGTGCGGAAGAGGTACTGGTCGAATCGGAACTGGTGGAGAAGCTCAAGCGCGGCCAGCCGCTGCGCATCAAGGCGGGCTTCGATCCAACCGCGCCCGACCTGCACCTGGGGCACACGGTGCTGATCAACAAGCTGCGCCAGTTCCAGGAGCTGGGGCATCAGGTCATCTTCCTGATCGGCGACTTCACCGGCATGATCGGTGATCCGAGCGGCAAGAGTGCCACCCGTCCGCCGCTGACCCGCGAGCAGGTGCTGGACAACGCCGAGACCTACAAGCAGCAGGTGTTCAAGATCCTCGATCCGGCCAAGACCGAGGTGGCGTTCAACTCCACCTGGATGGACAAGCTCACGCCTGCCGACTTCATTCGCCTGGCCTCGCAGTACACCGTGGCGCGCATGCTCGAGCGCGACGACTTCGACAAGCGCTACACCACCAACCAGCCGATCGCGATCCATGAGTTCCTCTATCCGCTGGTGCAGGGTTACGACTCCGTCGCCTTGAAGGCCGATGTCGAGCTGGGTGGCACCGACCAGAAGTTCAACCTGCTGATGGGGCGCGAGCTGCAACGCGCCTACGGTCAGGAGGCGCAGAACATCGTCACCATGCCGCTGCTCGAAGGGCTGGATGGCGTTAAGAAGATGTCCAAGTCGCTGGGCAATTATGTCGGCATCCAGGAAGCGCCCGGGGTGATGTACAGCAAGCTCGTGTCGATTCCTGACACCTTGATGTGGCGTTACTTCGAGCTGCTGAGCTTCCGTTCGATGGAGGAGATCGACCAGTTCAGGGTGGATGTAGAAAATGGCGCCAACCCGCGCGACATCAAGATCAAGCTGGCCGAGGAGATCGTGGCCCGTTTCCATGGTGAAGAGGCCGCGGCCAATGCGCACCGTGCCGCGGGCAATCGCATGAAGGAAGGCGAGTTGCCAGAGGATCTGCCGGAGATCGAAGTGGCCGCCGCTGAAGATCTGCCGATCGCCGCCGTGCTGAACCGAGCTGGCCTGGTGAAGAACTCGGCGCAGGCGCGGGATTTGCTCGGCGCTGGTGCGGTCAAGGTAGATGGCGCGGTGGTCGATCGTGATTTCATGTTCGTGATTGGTGCGACCCATGTGTGTCAGGCGGGCAAAAAGGCATTTGCCCGGGTCAGCCTCAAGGCTGAGTGATGGCCCGGTGGTGTAGCTATTATAGAAGCGGGGAGGCCGACAGGCCTCCCCGCTTTTGTCTTGGGGCTGCTTATATAGGTACCAGGGCTTCTGGCGCGATCTTTTTGATTTTTATGAAATTAACGGTTGACGGGCTTTCAGATCCCCTTATAATGCGCCCCACTTCCGACGTAGTCGAAACGAAAAACCTCTTGTTAATCAATAGGTTGAATGTTTCAGGTAGTATCGGAGGTGCTTCGATCATCTGATCGGCAGCGGTGAAAAAGGCAGTTGACAGCAGGTTGTAACGCTGTATGATTCGCCTCCCGCTACGAGAGATCGCAGCGAGTCAAGTGTTTGAAGTGAAACGAATTCTTCGTTAAAAACCTCAAAATAAACGCTTGACAGCAAATGAGGAAAGCGTAGAATTCGCGCCTCGGTTGAGACGAAACGCTCTTGGCCAAACGCTCTTTAACAAATTGAATCAAGCAATTCGTGTGGGTGCTTGTGAGTATGGACTGATAGTCGCCAAGATTATCAGCATCACAAGTGGCCATGCGAGAAATCACATAGTCATTTGAGATTGCTGAGCCAAGTTTAGGGTTTCTTA